>NZ_JBHWFG010000007.1:10468-52200 GCF_042733745.1 Streptomyces sp. NPDC059696 | reverse complement strand
TTGGGGGCGGGCGCCGGGGGGGGTGGGGGGGGGGGGGGGGGGGGGTCCGGCGTCCCCCGCCCGCCGCCGTTCACTGGCCCTGGACGGGCAGTTCCTTCAGCTGGATGTTGCGGAAGGAGACCTGGTCGTCGGCGCCGTGGTTCTGCAGGCCGATGTAGCCGTCGGTCAGGCTCCGCTCGGGGTCCTTGTTGGTGAAGTCGTTGATCTTGACTCCGTTGAGGAACACCTGGAGGCGTTCGCCCTGGACCTTGATCTCGTAGGAGTTCCACTGGCCGGGGGGCCGCAGGACCTGGTCACGGGCCTTGATGTTCGCCGACTTGAACGAGTAGACGGATCCCGTGGTGCGGTCGGGGGCGTCGGTGGCGTCGATCTGGATCTCGTAGCCCTTGTTCACGGCGGACCAGGGGTCGTCGGAGGCGGGGAAGCCCACGAAGATCCCGGAGTTGTCGTCGCCCCGCATCTTCCAGTCGAGCTTGAGGGAGTACGACTTCAGCTCCTTGGCCTGGTACCAGAGCAGGCCCATGCCGCCCTCGGTCTCCAGGGTGCCGTCCTTGACGTGGAACGTGCCGGGCCCGGCCTGCTTCCAGCCGTCCAGGGTCCGGCCGTTGAAGATCTTCCGGTAGTCCTTGCTCGGCTTGCAGTCCGCCTTGACCTGGCCGGTGGCGTACTGCAGGCCGCCGAGCAGGTGGGCGCGGAAGGCCTCGTCCGCGTAGGACTCCTTGGTGTGGCCGCCGCCGGTGTAGAAGGACCGGCCGCCGCCGTAGCTCTGGCACCAGGCGATCGGGTGGTCGCCCTTCATGGTGCCGCCCTGGTAGGTGGTCTCGTCCAGGGTGGCGAGGACCTTGGCCTTCTCCCGCGGGTTGGTGCGGTAGTTGTACCACTCGTCGGTGCGCTCCCAGGCGTCGTCCAGGTGCGCGGTCGAGGGGTGGTCGTGGTCCTCGACGCGGACGGTGGCCTTCTGGATGGCCGGGTGGGACTGGAAGTAGGCGCCGACGAGTCCGCCGTAGAACTCCCAGTCGTACTCGGTGTCGGCGGCCGCGTGGATGCCCATGTAGCCCCCGCCGCCGGCGACGTAGTCCTCGAAGGCCTTCTGCTGCTCGGCGTTCAGCACATCGCCGGTGGTGGACAGGAAGGCCACGGCGTCGTACTTGGCGAGGTTGGTCGTGGTGAACTGCCGTGCTTCCTCGGTGGCGTCGACGGTGATGCCGGCCGGGCCGCCGAGTTCCTTCAGGGCGGTGATGCCCGCCGGGATGGAGTCGTGCCGGAAGCCGGCGGTCTTGGAGAAGACCAGGACCTTCTTGCCGCCCTTGAACGGTTCCTTGGAGAACTCGAAGTCGTCGACGTCGTACAGCGCGCCGTCGCCGCCCTTGAACACCAGGTAGATGTCGGTGGTCTTCTTCGGCAGTGACCGCAGCGGTACGTCGACGTTCTGGAAGGTCTCCCAGCCGCCGGTGGGCGGGATGTACGCCGAGCCGTGCAGCGGTCCCTCGGGAGAGCCGGTGCGCAGTTCGACGAAGCCGCCCGCGCCGCCGGAGGAGGCCCGCACGGTCATCTTCCTCTCACCGTTGAACCGGTAGGGGGAGAAGGAGATCCAGTCGCCGTCGTTGATTTCGCCGACGGTCTTGCCGCCGTTGGCGCCGGTCTTGGTGATGACGGAGACGCCCGACTGGGTGGTGAAGTGCTCTCCCTGGCGGTGCAGCGGCTGGAGCACGGTGCGGGCGGTGCCGGTCAGGGCCTCCTGGCCGTTCGCCCCGCCGTCGGTGTAGCTCGCGCCGACGACGCCGTAGATGTTGGCGTTGGGGTCGTGGCCGCCGTCGCCGGGGGGCGGTGTCAGGGTGCCCTCGCAGCCCATCTCACTGGTCAGTTCGTGGGCGTGGGAGTCGTGGCCGAGGCTGTAGGTGACCTTGACCTTGGAGCAGTCGACGGTCTCCTCGGGGTCGGTGACCTTCACCTTGAACGGGACGGGCTTGCCGAATGCGGCCATGCTGCCGTTGCCCGGGGTCTCGATCGTCACCTTCGGCTCGGTGTTGCCGACGACGATCCGGACGCTGGCGTTGCCGGTGTTGCCCTCGGGGTCCTTGGCGGTGAAGGTGGCGCTGTAGGTGCCGACCTTCTTGTAGGTGTGGGTGGGGGTGAGGCCCTCGCCCTTGGTGCCGTCGCCGAAGTCCCAGCTGTAGGTGAGGCCCGTGGAGTCGGCGTCCTTGGCGGAGGCGGTGAACTTGACCTTCAGGCCGGCCGCCCCGGATGTCCGGTCGGCGCTGACCTCGGCGATCGGGGAGAAGCCGTCCTCGGCGTTCTCGATGCGGTACAGCGCGGAGTCCTTGTCGCCCTGGAACCAGGAGAGGCCGTAGTCGAGGACGTAGAGGGCGCCGTCGGGGCCGAACTCCATGTCCATGATCTGGGTGCCGGTCCAGGGGAAGTCGTTGATCTTCGCGACGGAGCCGTCCGCGTTCTGCTCGATCCGCTTGATCCAGCGGCGCCCGAACTCACCGGCGAAGAAGTCGCCGTCGTAGGCCTCGGGGAACTTCACGCTGGAGTTCAGCTCGGGGTCGTAGCGGTAGACCGGGCCGCCCATCGGGGACTCGGAGCCGCTGCCGAACTCGGGCACGGAGCCGCCGTCGTACGGGATCCAGGCGGCCTGCGCGGGCGGCAGGTCGGTGAGGCCCGTGTTGTGCGGCGAGGTGTTCTTCGGGGCGTCGCAGTCGAAGGTCTCGCCGGACTCCTTGGTGGCGAAGTCGTAGTCGACGTACGGGTCGTTGGCGCCGGTGCAGAAGGGCCAGCCGAAGTTGGCGGCCTTGGTGACCTTGGCGAACTCGACCTGACCGCCCGGGCCGCGCTTGGGGTCGGCGGCGCCGGCGTCGGGGCCGTAGTCGCCCACGTAGACGGTGCCGGTCTTGTCGTCGACGCTCATGCGGAACGGGTTGCGGAAGCCCATCGCGTAGATCTCGGGGCGGGTCTTCTCGGTGCCCGGCGCGAAGAGGTTGCCCTCCGGGACGGTGTAGGAGCCGTCCTCGGCGACCTTGATGCGCAGGATCTTGCCGCGCAGGTCGTTGGTGTTGCCGGCGCTGCGGCGGGCGTCGAAGGCCGGGTTGCGGTTCGGCCGGTCGTCGATCGGGGTGTAGCCGTCGGAGGCGAAGGGGTTGGTGTCGTCGCCGGTCGACAGGTAGAGGTTGCCGTCCGCGTCGAAGTCGATGTCGCCGCCGACGTGGCAGCAGGTGCCCCGGGAGGCCGCGACGTCCAGGACCTTCTTCTCGCTGGACAGGTTCAGTGTGCCGTTGGGGTTGAGGACGAAGCGCGAGAGGCGGTTGACGCCGTCGAACTTCTTGAAGTCGTCGGCGGTTCCGGTCTCCGGGGCGTCGCCCGCCGGGGTGTCGAGCGGCGGGGCGTAGTACAGGTAGATCGCCCGGTTGTTCTTGAAGTCCGGGTCGATGCCGACGCCCTGGAGGCCTTCCTCGTCGTGGCTGTACACGTCGAGCTTGCCGGCGACCTTGGTGACGCCGCCCTGGTCGGTGAGGCGCAGCGTGCCGTCGCGTGAGGTGTGCAGGACGCTGCGGTCCGGGAGGACGGCGAGCGACATGGGCTCGCCCGTCTCGGGTTCGCCCTTGGCGAGCGGCACCTGCTGGAACTGGCCCTCGGCGGCCGCCGGTTCGTCGTGCTCCGGGTGCCCGGGGTGGGCGCCGGCGACGGTGGCGGGGGTTCCGACGGCGAGAAGCAGGCCGGTGAACAGGGCGACAGTGGTGCGTAGTCCGGTACGCCTGGGGATGCGGGTGCTTCTGGATCCGGTTCTGTGCACGAAGTCCCTCCGGGAACGGGGTGGGGCCGTACGGGATGGGTGCGAAGCGTGCGGTGCGGGCGCCGGGGTGCGCCGTCACCCCGGAGGCGGGCGTGCCTCGAGCAGGTCAAGGCAGGTCGGAGTGGTGAACCCGTGGTTCAGCTGTTGAAGGCGGCGTCGAAGGACGCGCTGGGTGGTTCGAAGTCGAAGGCCTTGAGCCGGGTCAGGGCCTCGGGCGCCCCCTGGAGCCGGTCCATGCCGGCGTCCTCCCATTCGACGGAGACGGGGCCCGTGTAGTCGATGGAGCGCAGCATGCGGAAGACGTCCTCCCAGGGCACGTCTCCGTGTCCGGCGGAGACGAAGTCCCAGCCGCGCCGCGGGTCGCCCCAGGGCAGGTGGGAGCCGAGCCGGCCGTTGCGGCCGTCGAGGCGCTTGCGGGCCTCCTTGCAGTCGACGTGGTAGATCCGGTCGCGGAAGTCCCAGAGGAAGCCGACCGGGTCGAGGTCCTGCCAGACGAAGTGCGAGGGGTCGAAGTTGAGGCCGAAGGCGGGACGCCGGCCGACGGCTTCCAGGGCCCGCTGCGTGGTCCAGTAGTCGTAGGCGATCTCGCTGGGATGGACCTCGTGGGCGAACCGCACGCCCTCGGTGTCGAAGACGTCCAGGATCGGGTTCCAGCGGTCGGCGAAGTCCTGGTAGCCGCGTTCGATCATCGACTCGGGCGCGGGCGGGAACATGGCGACCAGGTGCCAGATGGCGGAGCCGGTGAACCCGATGACGGTGTTCACGCCGAAGGCGGCCGCGGCCCGGGCGGTGTCCTTCATGCGTTCGGCGGCCCGCTGCCGGACACCCTCCGGGTCTCCGTCGCCCCACACGTCGCCCGGCAGGATGGCCAGGTGGCGTTCGTCGATGATGGCGTCGCAGACGGCCTGCCCGACCAGGTGGTTGGAGACGGCCCAGCACGTGAGTCCGTACTTGTCGAGCAGGGCCCGGCGGCCGTCCAGGTACGACGGGTCGGCCAGTGCCTTGTCGACTTCGAAGTGGTCCCCCCAGCAGGCGAGTTCGAGGCCGTCGTAGCCGAAGTCGCGGGCCAGGCGGCAGACCTCCTCCAGGGGCAGGTCCGCCCACTGGCCGGTGAAGAGCGTGAAGGTGCGGGGCATCGGTACAGGCCCTCCTCAGACCGCGATCGGCGTGTAGACGGAGTTCTTCTCGGCGCTCTCCTCGACCGCCGCGAGCACGCGCTGCACCTGCAGCCCGTCGGCGAAGGAGGGTTCGGGGCGGCGTCCCTCGGCGATGGCGTGCACGAGGTCGCGGGCCTGGTGGACGAAGGTGTGCTCGTAGCCGAGGCCGTGGCCCGGCGGCCACCAGGCCTCCAGATAGGGGTGGTCGGGTTCGGTGACGAGGATCCGCCGGAACCCTGCCTCCGCACCGGGCTCGGTGGCGTCGTGGAAGGACAGTTCGTTGAGCCGCTCCAGGTCGAAGGCGAGCGAGCCGCGTTCCCCGTTGAGTTCGATGCGCAAGGCGTTCTTGCGGCCGGTGGCGTAGCGGGTGGCCTCGAAGGAGGCGAGGGCACCGGAGGGGAAGCGGGCCGTGAAGAGGGCGGCGTCGTCGACGGTGACCTGCCCGGTGCCGGCGGAGGTGACGGCGGACAGGCCGCTCGTGGCGCCGGTGGGCAGGGGCCGCTCCCGGACGAAGGTCTCCGTCAGCGCGGAGACACCGGCCAGCGGCTCCCCCACCAGATACTGCGCGAGGTCGACGATGTGCGCGCCCAGGTCGCCGAGCGAGCCGGAGCCGGCCTGCTCCTTGCGCAGCCGCCAGGTCAGCGGGAAGCGGGGGTCGACCAGCCAGTCCTGGAGGTACGTCACGCGCACGTGCCGCAGCCTGCCCAGCCGGCCCTCGGCGACCATGCGGCGGGCCTGGGCGGTGGCGGGCACCCGGCGGTAGTTGAAGCCGACCATCGCCACCTGGCCTCGTGTGTGGGCCTGCTCGGCCGCCAGCGCCATCGAGGTGGCCTCCTCGACGGTGTTGGCCAGCGGCTTCTCGCACAGGACGTGCTTGCCCGCGGCCAGGGCGGCCAGGGCGATCTCGGCGTGGCTGTCGCCGGGGGTGCAGATGTCGACGAGGTCGACGTCGTCCCGTTCGACGAGGGCCCGCCAGTCGGTCTCGGTGGACTCCCAGCCGTGCCGGTCGGCCGCGGCCCGGACGGCGGTGGCGTCCCGGCCGCAGATCACGGCCTGCACGGGGTTCAGCGGCAGGTCGAAGACGCGGCCCGCGGTGCGCCAGCCCTGGGAGTGGGCGGCGCCCATGAAGGCGTAGCCCACCATCCCCACACGCAGGGGTGGCTTGCCTTTCTCGGTCCCTTCCGACTGCTGCTGCGGCTGTCCCATACGGGTGTCCTCCTCGTCCTGGTCGGGGTGGCGCACGTGGGGGGTGCGGGGCGGCTCACTTGAAGCCGGTGGACATGTACTGGTCGACGTTGGTCTTGTCGACGACGGCCGAGTAGAGGGTGAGCGACGAGGGGATCTCGAACTCGGCGAGGCCCCCGATGCCCTTGCCCTGGCCGAGGGCGCGGGCCAGGTCGATCGCGGAGGCGGCCATGGTCGGCGGGTACAGCACGGTCGCCTTGAGCACGCCGTCGTCCTGCTTGATGGCCTGGAACGCGGAGAGCGCACCGGCGCCACCGACCATGAGGAAGTCGTCGCGCCCGGCCTGCTCGATGGCGCGCAGCGCACCCACGCCCTGGTCGTCGTCGTGGTTCCACAGCGCGTCGAACTTCGACTGGGCCTGGAGCAGCTGGGCCATCTTGGCCTGGCCGGACTCGACGGTGAACTCGGCGGCCTGCCGGGCGACCTTCTTGATGTTGGGGTAGTTCTTCAGGGCGTCGTCGAAGCCCTGGGTGCGCTGTTTGGTGAGCTCCAGGTTGTCCAGGCCCGCCAGTTCGATGACGCGGGCCCCGGACTTGCCCTTGAGTTTCTCGCCGATGTAGTGCCCGGCGTTGAGGCCCATGCCGTAGTTGTCGCCGCCGATCCAGCAGCGGTAGGCCTGCGGGGAGTTGAAGATGCGGTCGAGGTTGACGACCGGGATGCCGGCACGCATCGCCTTCAGGCCGACCTGGGTGAGGGCCTTGCCGTCGGCGGGCAGCACGACCAGGACGTCGACCTTCTTGTTGATGAGGGTCTCGATCTGGCCGATCTGCTGGGCGGTGTCGTTGGAGCCCTCGGTGATCTCCAGGGTGACGTCGGAGTACTTCTCGGCGCGGCTCTTGGCGTTGTCGTTGATGGCGTTGAGCCAGCCGTGGTCGGCCTGTGGTCCGGCGAAGCCGATGGTGACCTGCTTGCCGGGCTTGTCGTCGGCGGCCGGCCGGCCGTTGCCGGCCGGTTCGTCCTCGGATGCGGACGGCTCGTTGCTCGTGCACCCCGTGAGGAGGGCACCGGCGGAGACGGCGGCGGCTCCGAAGAGCAGCCCTCTGCGGCTCGCGAACGGTGTGTGCTCTGGCATGGCGGTGAACCCTTTCCCTCAGGTCGTGCTCGCGGTACGGCGCTGGACCAGCACGGCGGCGACGATGATCGCGCCCTTGGCGATCTGCTGGACGTCGCTCTGCAGGTTGTTCAGGGCGAAGATGTTGGTGATGGTGAAGAAGATCAGGACGCCGAGCACGGAGCCGGTGATGGTGCCCCGGCCGCCGGTGAGCAGGGTGCCGCCGATGATCGCGGCGGCGATGGCGTCGAGTTCGTAGAGGTTGCCGTTGGTGTTCTGGCCGGAGCCGGACAGGACGATGAGCAGGAAGGCGGCGATGCCGCAGCACAGCCCCGACAGCAGGTAGAGGTAGAGCCGCTGGCGGCGCACGTGGATGCCGGCGAGCCGGGCGGCCTCCGGGTTGCCTCCGACGGCGACCGTGCGGCGGCCGAAGGTGGTGCGGTTGAGCACCAGCCAGCCGATGACCGTCACGACGGCGAACACCAGGACCAGGGGCGGGATGCCGAGGACGTAGGCGTCGCGCTCCCCCAGGTCGAGGACGGACGGCACCGTGACGATCTGCGTCTTGCCGTCGGTGATCTGCAGGGCGAGGCCGCGGGCGGAGGCCAGCATGGCGAGGGTGGCGATGAACGGCACCATCGAGCCGTAGGCGATGAGCACGCCGTTGACCAGGCCGCAGCCGACGCCGACGACGATCGCCGTGAAGAGGATGCCGGCGAAGCCGTACTCCTGGGTGGCGACGGTGGTCGCCCACACCGAGGCGAGGGCGACGATCGCGCCGACCGACAGGTCGATGCCGCCGGAGACGATGACGAAGGTCATGCCGACGGTGACGACGCCGACCACGGAGGCCTGGGTGAGGACCAGTTGCAGGTTGCGGGTGTCGAGGAACTCGTCGGGCTTGGTGATGCCGCCGACGACGATCAGTGCGGCGAGCACGCCGAGCAGGGAGAGGGTGCGCAGGTCGGCGCGGGCCACGAGGCCGCGCCAGGCCGGGGGCCGGTCCTCGGGCACCTTCGCGGTGCTGTCCCGCGGCGGGGAGACGGGCTGCGTCATGACGCCGGGCTTCCTTCCATGACCAGGTCGAGTACGCGGTGTTCGTCGAGTTCGCGCGCGGGTGCCGTGTGGACGACACGGCCCTCGCGCAGCACCAGCACACGGTCGGCGAGGCCGAGCACCTCGGGCACCTCGCTGGAGACCAGCAGCACGGCGAGGCCCTCGTCGGCGAGCCGGCGGATGACCGCGTAGAGCTCGGCGCGGGCGCCCACGTCGACGCCGCGGGTGGGTTCGTCGAGCAGCAGTACCTTGCAGCCGCGCAGCAGCCAGCGGGCCAGGACGGCCTTCTGCTGGTTGCCGCCGGACAGGGTGCGCACGGGCACGGCCGGGTTGTCGGGCCGCAGCGACAGCTCACGGGTGGCGGCCCGGGCGGCTCCGAGTTCGGCGCCCCGGTCGATCCAGCCGCCGCGCGCGAAGCGGGACATGGAGGAGACCGACACGTTGCGGGTGACGGACTCCAGCATCAGCAGGGCCTGAGCCTTGCGTTCCTCGGGGGCGAGGCCGAGTCCGGCCCGGACGGCGGCCCGTACGCTGCCCGGCTTCAGGGCCCGGCCCCCGACCCGTACCTGACCGGCCGTCGGTTTGCGGGCGCCGTAGACGGTTTCGAGGATCTCGGAGCGGCCCGAGCCGACCAGTCCGGCGAGGCCGACGATCTCGCCCGGCCGGACCTCCAGGTCGAGCGGCTCGAACTCCCCTTGCCTGGACAGTCCCCGGACGGTCAGCACGGGTTCGCCGGGCGGCGGGGAGAGGGGGCGGTCGGGGAAGACGTACTCGACGTTGCGGCCGGTCATCAGGGCGACGACCTCGCGCGTCGGGGTCGATTTCGCCGGGAGTCCGTTCGCCACGGCCCGTCCGTCCTTCAGGACGGTCACCCGGTCGCCGATGCGGCGGATCTCCTCCAGGCGGTGGGAGATGTAGACGACGGCGACTCCGGCGGCGGTCAGGTCGCCGACGATGCGGAAGAGGTTGTCGACCTCGTCCGGGTCGAGGGCCGCGGACGGCTCGTCCATCACGATGAGCCGCACGTCGTGGGAGAGCGCCCGCGCCATGGACACGATCTGCTGCTGGGCCGCCGACAGCCGTCCCACGAGCCGTGCGGGATCGATCTCGGCATGACCGAGTCGCTTCAGCAGCGCGGCCGTCGACGCCCTGGCCGTCCTGCCGCGCACGACGAAGCCCGCGGTGGTCGGCTCGTGCCCGAGGTGGACGTTCTCGGCGACCGACAGGTGCTCCACCAGGTCGAGTTCCTGGTAGATGGTGGCGATGCCGAGCCGCATGGCGTTGATCGGCGAGCGGAGGGTGACCTCCTCGCCGCGCCAGCGGATGCTTCCGGTGTCGGGCTGGTGGGCACCGGCCAGCACCTTGATGAGGGTGGACTTGCCGGCGCCGTTCTGGCCGAGGAGGCAGTGCACCTCACCGGCCTGGACGTCGAGGTCGACGCCGTCGAGGGCCCGGACTCCGGGGAACGACTTGGTGATGCCGGACATGCTGAGCAGCGGTGGTTCTGGTGCCATGCGGATTCCCCTTGGCGGGCGTGCGGGCCGGTTTCAGGGCAGGGCAGAGCAGGGCGCTGTGCTGAGGGAGCCGTGCTGTCGGACGGACTACGCGGGTGAGAACAGGTGGTCGCTGATGAGCCGGACCGCGCCGATCACGCCGGCGGTGGGGCCCAACTCCCCGAGGACGATGGGGAGGTTGCCGGTCGCCAGGGGCAGCGACTGGCGGTAGACCTGGGTGCGGATCGCGGCGAGCAGGGTGTGGCCGAGGCCGGTCACCCCGCCGCCGATCACCACCAGGCCCGGGTTGAAGAAGCTGACCAGGCCGGCGATGACCTGGCCGGTGCGGTTGCCGCCCTCGCGGATCAGGTCGAGGGCGGTGGCGTCACCGGCCGCGGCCGCGGCGGCGACGTCCACGGCGGTGAGCGTGCCGTTGGTGTCCAGCCGCGAGGCCAGTTCGGCGGAGAGCCCCTGCTGGGCGGCCTCCCTGGCGTCGCGGGCCAGGGCGGCTCCACTGAAGTGGGCCTCCAGGCAGCCCCGGTTGCCGCAGGCGCAGGGGCGGCCGTCGGGGACGGCCTGGATGTGTCCGATGTCGCCTGCGCTGCCCGTCGTGCCGCGGTAGACCTCACCGCCGACGACGATGCCGCAGCCGATACCGGTGCCGATCTTGACGCAGAGGAAGTCGGCGACGGTGCGGGCGACGCCCGCGTGCTGCTCCCCCATCGCCATCAGGTTCACGTCGTTGTCGACCATGACCGGGCAGCCGAGTTCCTGGCTGAGCGCCTCCCGCACGGGGAAGCCGTCCCAGCCGGGCATGATCGGCGGTGCCACCGGGATGCCCTCGGGGAAGCGGACCGGGCCGGGGACGCCGATGCCGGCGCCGTCGAACCCCTCCGCGAGCCCGGAGGCTCTCAGCTTCGCGGCCATGGCCAGGACCTGCTCGAAGACCGCGACGGGCCCTTCGCGCACGTCCATGGGCTGGTTGAGGTGCCCGAGGGTCTCCAGCTCGGCGTTGGTGACGGCGACGTCGACCGAGGTCGCGCCGATGTCGACGCCGAGGAAGCGCAGTTCGGGGTTGAGGCGGATGTTGTGGGATCGGCGGCCACCGCGCGAGGCGGCGAGTCCGTCGGCCACGACCAGCCCGGTCTCCAGCAGCCGGTCCACCTCCACGGCCAGCTTGGACCGCGAGAGGTCGACCCGGTCGCCCAGCTGGGCACGGGAGTGGGGGCCGCCGTCGCGCAACAGCTTGAGCAGTCGGGCCTGGTGGGCGTTTCCGGGTCGTGCGGTCATACGTCTCACGAGCCCCTCCCCGCCTCGATCGGCCTGTGCGCGCCGGTTTTCCGCCACCTCGGTGGCTTGCTTTCGGAGGGAACGTAGCAGTGGCTGCCGGGAGTGGGAAGAAGTCGCGCAGGAATTGCCCCGCACTTTCTCCACTCAGTGGACAAAGCAGCGGCGACGCATGCCCTGCCCCACAGGACGGGGCAGGGCAGGGCGAGTTGCGGTACCACGGGCACGCAGGTGCGCCACGAACTCGCACGTGCGCCACGGACTCGCAGGTGCGCCACGGGCTTGCAGGGGCGCCACCTCGCAGTGCGCCACGAACTCGCAGGGGCACCACGGGCTCGCAGGTGCGCCAGGGCCCGCAGGGGCGCCACGGACTCGCAGGGGCGCCACCTCGCAGTGCGCCACGAACTCGCAGGGGCACCACGGGCTCGCAGGTGCGTCAGGGCCCGCAGGGGCGCTACGGGCTCGTAGGAGCGCTACCGGCTCGTTGGGGCGTGCGGCCCCTGGGGGCGCTACTGGCTGCCAGGTGCGCTACGCGCCCGAACGCGCGTGGTACGAGCGGCGCGTGTGCTCGGTGTGTTCGCGCATCAGCCGGGTCGCGCGCTGTTCGTCCCGGTCGGTGACCGCGGCGATCAGTTCGCGGTGCTCGATCCAGGACTGGTGACCGCGTCGGCGGGCCACGGGCGTGTAGTACCAGCGCACGCGCCGGTCGACCTGGGCGGCGAGTTCGGCCAGGACCGCGTTGCCGGCGAGCTCCATGATCTTGGCGTGGAAACGGGCGTTCATGGCGACGGCCCCGTCCACGTCGTCGGCGTCGACGGCCTTCTCGCCCTCCGCGCACAGCGCTTCCAGGGCGGCGATGCCCGCGCTGTCGGCGTTGGCCGCGGCGAGCCGGGCCGCCTCGGCCTCCAGGAGCGTACGGACCGTGAGGAGCTGGTCGGCCTCCTCCTCCGTCGGCTCGTGCACGAACGCGCCCTGGGCGGGCCGCAGATCGACCCACCCCTCGGTGTTGAGCCGCTGCAGCGCCTCGCGCACCGGCTGCCGGGAAACGCCGAGGTGCCCGGCGAGTTCGCTCTCGACGAGATGCTGGCCGGGCTGGAGCGCACGGGTGGTGATGAGTTCGAGCAGTGCCTCGTAGACACGGTCGCGCAGCGGACCCGGGCGTTCCAGCTTGGGTACCGCCCCCTGGGGCAGGCCTGTCGACAGCATCGCGGTCCCCCTCCTCGGCAGGGCCGTGCACAGCGCGGCCCGAGCCGGTGTCGCCGCAGAGTCAGTATTGATTGTCTTTCGTCTACAGTCTACGGCGCACAAGGGCCAGGCTTCGGGCGAGTTGAGCGCGTCACACCACCGGGGACCGGACCGGCTCAGGGGCAGCGGACGACCTGGCCCGCGTACGACAGGTTCCCGCCGAAGCCGAACAGCAGCACCGGGTCGCCCGTGGTGAGCGCGCCCTGCTCGACCAGCTTCGAGAACGCCAGCGGGATGCTCGCGGCCGAGGTGTTGCCGGACTCGGTGACATCGCGTGCGACGACCGCGTTGACGGCGCCGATCTTCTCCGCGAGGGGCTCGATGATGCGCAGGTTCGCCTGGTGCAGGACGACCCCGGCGAGGTCGGCCGGCTCCAGCCCGGCCCGTGCGCAGGCCCGGCGCGCGATGGGCGGGAGTTGCGTGGTGGCCCAGCGGTACACGCTCTGGCCCTCCTGGGCGAAGCGCGGCGGAGTGCCCTCGATGCGCACCGCGTTGCCCATCTCGGGCACCGAGCCCCACAGCACCGGCCCGATGGCCGGCTCGTCCGCGGCCTCCACCACCGCGGCGCCGGCTCCGTCACCGACGAGCACACACGTGGTGCGGTCGCTCCAGTCGGTCACCTCGGACATCTTGTCGGCCCCGATGACCAGCACCCGGCTCGCGCCCCCCGCGCGGACGGCGTGGTCGGCGGTGGCCAGGGCGTGGGTGAAGCCGGCGCACACGACGTTGAGGTCCATGGTCGCGGCCTGCGGGATGCCCAGGCGGGCCGCCACCCGGGCGGCCATGTTGGGCGAGCGGTCGACGGCGGTGGAGGTCGCGACCAGGATCAGGTCGATGTCCGCGGGAGCCAGCCCGGCCCCGGCGAGCGCCTTGGCGGCGGCGTGGCCGGCCAGCTCGTCGACCGGCTCGTCGGGTCCGGCGATGTGCCGCGTGCGGATGCCCACCCGGCTCCGGATCCACTCGTCACTGGTGTCGACCCGGCCCGCCAGGTCCTCGTTGGTGAGCACCTTGGCGGGCTGGTAGTGGCCGACGGCGGCGATGCGCGAGCCGTTCATTGGGTGGATCCCCCTCGTTGCCTTGGGTAGCGGATCCACCAGTCTGATCAGTGACTCACGGGTACGACGGCAGCCAAGGCGACAGGAAACCGGCGCTCGGGTTGTCAGCTTCGGTCAGGAGCTCGGACGCCCGGACACCTGTCGAACGCCCACCCGGCGCACCGGCGCCCCGCCGGGCGGGCAGCTCCGGCCCTACCCGGTGAACAGCTGTGTCGCCTTGCGGACGAGCTCGTACAGCCCGTAGGCGAGCGGTAGGCCCACCCACGCCCAGGCGAGGGCGATCAGCCACCGCCGGTCCGGGCTAGGCGGACTCTGACTGCTGTCGCTCGACATGGGCTGCCTCCTTCGGGGCGGGGACGTGGTGGCGGGGGTCGACGGGACGGACCAGTTCGTTGGCGACGAAGCCGACGACGAGCAGGCCGATCATGATGGCGAACGACAGCCCGTACAGGGACGCGCCGTGCCGGCCCGCCTCCTCCTGCCGGTCGGCGATCCAGTTCACGATCAGCGGGCCGAGCACCCCGGCCGTGGACCAGGCGGTGAGCAGCCGCCCGTGGATGGCACCCACCTGGTACGTACCGAACAAATCCTTCAGATAGGCGGGAACCGTGGCGAATCCACCGCCGTAGAAGGAGAGGATGACCAGGGCGCACAGGACGAACAGCGGGGTGGAGGAGTCGCCGAACAGGGCGAGGAGGGCGTACATCAGGGCGCCGACGCCCAGGTAGACGCGGTAGATGTTCTTGCGGCCGATGAGGTCGGACGTCGAGGACCAGCCGATGCGATCCGCCATGTTCGCCGCCGACAGCAGCGCGACGAATCCGGCGGCGGCCGTCACCGACACCGGTGTGGAGGTGTCCGCGAAGAAGTCCGTGATCATCGGCGCGGCCTTCTCCAGGATGCCGATGCCCGCGGTGACGTTCATGCAGAGCACGATCCACAGCAGCCAGAACTGCGGTGTACGGAGGGCCTGTTTCGCTGAGACCTGCGGGCCGGCCAGGACACCGGGACCGCTCTCGGCGGGCTTGTCGCTGCGGGGCACCCGCACCAGCAGCACGCCCAGCAGCATGAACACGGCGTACGACAGCCCGTGCACCAGGAAGGCGAGGGCGATGCCGGAGCTGTCGCCGCCGAAGGCCTCCAGCATCCGGGCCGACCAGGGTGAGGCGATGAGCGCGCCGCCGCCGAAGCCCATGATGGCGATGCCGGTGGCCATGCCGGGCCGGTCCGGGAACCACTTGATCAGGGTGGAGACGGGCGAGATGTAGCCGATGCCGAGACCGATGCCGCCGACGAAGCCGTAGCCGAGGACGATCAGCCAGTACTGCTCCACGAACGCGCCCAGCGCGGAGAGCAGGAAGCCGGAGGAGAAGCAGAGCAGGGCGACGGTCATCGCCCAGCGGGGACCGTTGCGCTCCACGAGGGTGCCGCCGAACGCGGCGGACAGGCCCAGCATGACGATGCCCAGCTGGAAGGGCAGCGCGCTCTGCGTGCCACTGAGGCCGAGGGCGGACTCCAGGGGCGGCTTGAACACGCTCCAGGCGTAGGCCTGGCCGATGGAGAGATGTACGGAGAGAGCGGCGGGCGGAACGAGCCATCGGCTCCAGCCCGGGGGCGCGACGGGGGGACTCATGAACCCCGGACGGTAGGGATCTGCACGGGAGTTGGAAAGACGGGCCGTCGACCGAATGCGGTGAACGGTATCCGGCCTGCGCCGAACGGTCGGCGCGCGCACCCTTGCCCACCCAACCTCCATACTGTAGACAATATTTCGTCGACACGTTCCGGTCAGAGCCGGTCCCACTCCCCCCACCTCCGCGGTATCCCTCAAACCGAACGGAGTGTTCCCGTGAAAGTCGCAGTTCTCGGCGCCGGTGCCATCGGTGCCTACGTCGGCGCCGCGCTCCACCGCGCGGGTGCCGAGGTGCATCTCATCGCCCGTGGACCGCATCTGGCGGCCATGAGGCGGCACGGAGTCCGGGTGCGCAGTCCACGCGGTGACTTCACCGCGCACCCCCACGCCACCGACGATCCGGCCGAAGTCGGCCCGGTCGACCATGTGTTCCTGGGCCTGAAGGCCCACGCGTACGCGGCGTGCGGGCCGCTGATCGCGCCCTTGCTGCACGAGACGACGTCGGTCGTCGCGGCCCAGAACGGCATCCCCTGGTGGTACTTCCACCGGCACGGCGGCCCGTACGACGGCCGTCGTGTCGAGAGTGTCGACCCGGGCGGCGCGGTCAGTGCGGTGCTCGCGCCGGAACGGGCTGTCGGCTGTGTCGTCTACGCGGCGACCGAACTCGAAGGGCCGGGCGTCGTACGTCACTTGGAGGGCACACGGTTCTCCATCGGCGAGCCGGACCGCAGCCGCTCCGCGCGCTGCCTCGCGTTCAGCGAGGCCATGCAGGCGGGCGGGCTGAAGTGCCCGGTCGAGCCGGACCTGCGCGGCGACATCTGGGTCAAGCTGCTGGGCAACATCTCCTTCAACCCGATCAGCGCCCTGGCCCGCGCGACCATGCGGCAGATGTGCCTGCACGGCGGCACCCGCAGGGTCATCGAGATCATGATGACCGAGACACTGGCGGTGGCCGAGGCCCTCGGCTGCGAGGTCGGAGTCTCCGTCGAGCGCCGGCTCGCGGGCGCCGAGCGGGTCGGCGACCACCGCACCTCCACCCTCCAGGACCTGGAGCGCGGCAAGCCGCTCGAACTCGACGTGCTGCTCGCGGCGGTCGTCGAACTGGCGGAGATCACCGGCGTGGAGGTGCCCACCCTGCGCACCGTGCACGCCATCTCGGACCTGCTCGCGCTGAGGAGCGCCGCATGAGGAAACGCGACCGGACCCCCACGACCTACACCCGGCTCACCCACCCGCTCGTCCGGGACTCCCGCGACGAGCCGTTCCGGCAGGCCACCTGGGAGGAGGCCCTGGACCGGGCCGCCCGCGGCCTCGGGCGCAACCGCGGCGCCTTCGGGATGTTCAGCTGCGCCCGTGCCACCAACGAGATGAACTACGTGGCGCAGAAGTTCGCCCGGGTCGTCATGGGCACCAACAACGTCGACTCCTGCAACCGCACCTGCCACGCCCCGAGCGTGGCGGGGCTGTCGGCGGCGTTCGGCTCGGGCGGCGGGACGTCGTCGTACGAGGAGATCGAGCACACCGACGTCATCGTGATGTGGGGCTCCAACGCCCGGTTCGCGCACCCGATCTTCTTCCAGCACGTGCTGAAGGGGATCAGGAACGGCGCCCGGATGTACGCGGTCGATCCGCGCCGGACGTCGACCGCCGAGTGGGCGGAGAGCTGGATGGGGCTCAACGTCGGCACGGACATCCCGATGGCGCACGCGATCGGCCGCGAGATCATTCACGCGGGACTCGCCAACCAGGCGTTCATCGAGCGGGCCACCACCGGCTTCGAGGAGTACCGGGCCCTGGTCGAGCCGTGGACGCTGTCGCTCGCCGAGAAGGTGACGGGCGTACCGGCCGCGGCGATCCGGGAGCTGGCGCACGCCTACGCCCGCGCCGAGCGCGCCCAGTTGTGCTGGACCCTCGGCATTACCGAGCACCACAACGGCACCGACAACGTCCGCGCCCTGATCAACCTCTCGCTGCTCACCGGGCACGTCGGCCGCTACGGCTCGGGCCTGCAGCCGCTGCGCGGGCAGAACAATGTGCAGGGCGGCGGCGACATGGGCGCGATCCCCAACCGGCTGCCCGGCTTCCAGGACATCCTCGACCCGGACACCCGGCTGAAGTTCGAGTCGGCCTGGGACACCGTCATCCAGCCGCACTACGGCCTGAACCTCACCGAGATGTTCGAGGCCATGGAGGACGGCACGCTGAGGGCCGTCTACTGCATCGGCGAGAACCCGGCGCAGTCCGAGGCGGACAGCGAGCAGGCCGTGCGGCGGCTGGGGGCCCTGGACTTCCTGGTCGTGCAGGACATCTTCCTGACGAAGACGGCCCAGCTCGCGGACGTCGTCCTGCCGGCCACCGCCGGCTGGGCGGAGACGGACGGCACGACCACCAACAGCGAGCGGCGGGTCCAACGCGTCCGCAAGGCCGTCACCCCGCCCGGCGAGGCCCGCGAGGACATCGACATCCTCTGCGACCTCGCGGCCCGGCTCGGGCACGACTGGAAGTACGCCGACGCCGAGACGGTGTGGAACGAACTGCGGTCCGTCTCGCCCGACCACCACGGCATGACCTACGAGCGCCTGGAGGAGCACCAGGGCATCCAGTGGCCCTGCCCGAGCACGGACGGGCTCGAATCGACCTATCTGCACGGCCGGTTGTGGGAGACCGACCCCGCCCGGCGGGGCCCGCTCGCGCCGTTCGGGATCGTGCAGCACGACCCGCCCGTGGACATCACCGACGAGCACTACCCGATCCGGCTCACCACCGGGCGGCGGCTCGACTCGTACAACACCGGTGTGCAGAGCGGTGGTTACGCCTCGCCGCTGCGGCGCGGCGAGTTCGTCGAGCTGTCCCCGGAGGACGCCGAGCGCTACGGGGTCGTGGTCGGCGAGCACGTCCAGGTGACGTCGCGGCGCGGGTCGGTGACCGCGCCCGTGTGGGTGGACACCGCGCTGCGGCCGGGGCTCGCCTTCATGACCATGCACTTCCCCGACGAGGTGGACACCAACGCCCTGACGATCGAGGCGAACTGCCCGATCGCGGGGACGGCGGAGTTCAAGGCGTCGGCGATCCGGATCGAGAAGCTGCCCATCGCGACCATCGTGGGGTGAGAGCACGTGGACCTGCACTTCGGTGACAGCAAACCGACGGACGAGGAACGGGCGGCCGTCGACGCCCTGCTCGGGCCCGCGGAGTCCTCCTGGGAGGGGGCCGACCGCGACGAGATGCGAGCCGCCGATCTGCGGTGGGCGCGGGGCGGACGCGAGGCCCGGGACCGCCGTGACCTGTTGCTGCCGGGGCTGCACGCGATCAACGACCGGATCGGCTGGATCAGCGAGGGCGCCCTCGGCTACCTGTGCCGGCGGCTGACGGTGCCGCCGGCGGAGGCCTACGGGGTCGCCACCTTCTACGCCATGTTCTCGGTCGAGCCGCGTCCGGCGACCGTGCTCCACGTGTGCACGGACCTGGCGTGCGCGGCGGCCGGGGCGCCGGAGCTGTGCGCCGGGATCGAGGCGCGACTGGGTCTCGGCAGCGGGGTGAGCGTCGAGCGCAGCCCGTGCCTCGGCCTGTGCGAACGGGCCCCGGCCGCGCTCGCCATCAGGGCCGGAGATCCGGTGCGTACAGCGGTCTCGGCGCCGGCGACCGTCGGGGAGGCCGTGCTCGCCGCGAGCGCGCCGGACTCCGCACCGCAGGAGCCACCGGCCGCGTCGGCGGTGCCCCAGGCAGGGCAGGACGGCCTGATGCTGCTGCGCCGCGTGGGAGTGGTCGACCCGTCGTCCCTCGACGACTACCGCGCCCACGGCGGCTACACCGCCCTGCGCCGGGCCTTCGAGTTGGGTCCCGCCGGGGTCATCCGCGAGGTCACCGACTCGGGCCTGCTCGGGCGCGGCGGCGCCGCCTTCCCCACCGGCCGCAAATGGCAGGCCCCGGCGTCGCAGCCCGACCATCCGCATTACCTCGTCTGCAACGCCGACGAGTCGGAGCCGG
This sequence comes from Streptomyces sp. NPDC059696, assembly GCF_042733745.1. Classification (NCBI taxonomy): domain Bacteria; kingdom Bacillati; phylum Actinomycetota; class Actinomycetes; order Kitasatosporales; family Streptomycetaceae; genus Streptomyces; species Streptomyces sp. NPDC059696. The sequence continues at coordinate 33,198 of NZ_JBHWFG010000007.1, read as the reverse complement.
GCACCTTCAAGGACCGGGTGCTGATGGAGGGCGACCCGTACGCGCTCGTCGAGGCGATGACGATCGCCGGGTACGCGACCGGCGCGCACCAGGGCTATCTGTATCTGCGCGGCGAGTACCCGCGCGCCCTGCACCGGCTGGAGCACGCGATCACGCAGACCCGGGCGCGCGGACTGCTCGGCGACGACGTCCTCGGGCAGGGCTACGCCTTCGACATCGCGATCCGGCGCGGCGCGGGCGCCTACATCTGCGGTGAGGAGACGGCCCTGTTCAACTCCATCGAGGGCTACCGGGGCGAGCCGCGCTCCAAGCCGCCGTTCCCGGTGGAGAAGGGCCTGTTCGGCAAGCCTACGGTCGAGAACAACGTCGAGACGCTGGTCAACGTGTTGCCGATCCTGACCATGGGCGCCCCGGCGTACGCGGCGATCGGCACCGGGCGGTCCACCGGTCCGAAGCTGTTCTGCGTCTCCGGGAGCGTGGACCGGCCCGGCGTCTACGAGGTGCCGTTCGGCGCGACGCTGGGCGAGGTGCTCATGCTCGCCGGGGTGCGCGAGCGACTGCGCGCCGTGCTGCTGGGCGGGGCCGCGGGCGGCTTCGTCCGGGCCGACGAGACGGACGTCCCGCTCACCTTCGAAGGCACCCGGGAGGCGGGCACGACGCTCGGCTCGGGTGTCGTCATGGCGTTCGACGACAGCGTGCCCCTGCCCCGGCTGCTGCTGCGCATCGCGGAGTTCTTCCGCGACGAGTCGTGCGGGCAGTGCGTGCCCTGCCGGGTCGGGACGGTGCGGCAGGAGGAGGCGCTGCACCGGATCGTGGAGCGCACGGGCGCCGACGCCGCCGGGGACATCGCGCTGCTGCGGGAGGTCGGCCGCACCCTGCGGGACGCCTCGATCTGCGGTCTGGGACAGACCGCGTGGAACGCCGTGGAATCCGCCATCGACCGTCTGGGGGCGTACGAATGACCGTCACACCGCTGGGGACCCCGCGCCGCATGCTGGAGTTCACCCTCGACGGCGAGGAGGCCAGGGTCCCCGAGGGCTCGACGATCCTGGACGCGTGCCGGGCCGCGGGGAAGGACGTCCCGACCCTGTGCGAGGGCGACACCCTGCGCCCGAAGAACGCCTGCCGGGTCTGTGTCGTCGAGGTCGAGGGGGCGAGGACGCTCGTCCCGGCCTGCTCCCGCAAGGCGGAGCCGGGCATGGAGGTCCGCACGGACACCGAGCGCACCCGGCACAGCCGCAAGGTCGTCCTGGAACTGCTCGCGTCCTCGGTCGATCTGTCGACGACCCCGAAGGTCGCCGGGTGGCTCAAGGAGTACGAAGCGAAGCCGGACCGCTTCGGCCCGGACGCGGCCCGCCTCGGCGAGGAGCCGAGGATCGACAACGACCTGTACGTCCGCGACTACGACAAGTGCATCCTCTGCTACAAGTGCGTCGACGCGTGCGGCGAGCAGTGGCAGAACTCCTTCGCGATCTCGGTCGCCGGGCGCGGTTTCGACGCCCGGATCGCCGTGGAGCACGACGCGCCGCTGACCGACTCGGCATGCGTGTACTGCGGGAACTGCATCGAGGTGTGTCCCACGGGCGCGCTGTCCTTCAAGTCCGAGTTCGACATGCGTGCGGCGGGTACCTGGGACGAGGCACGGCAGAAGGAGACGACCACGGTGTGCGCGTACTGCGGAGTGGGCTGCAACCTGACGCTGCACGTGCAGGACAATGAGATCGTGAAGGTCACCTCACCGCACGACAACCCGGTGACCCACGGCAATCTCTGCATCAAGGGCCGCTTCGGCTACCAGCACGTACAGAACCGGGACTGATCAGGACATGGGACGAGTCACGGAACGACGCAAGGTGCTCCGCATCCGGGACGGGGTGGTCTCCAGCCGCCCGGACACGCTCGTCGCCGAGGAGCCGATGGAGATCCGGCTGAACGGCAGGCCCCTGGCGATCACCATGCGCACCCCGGGCGACGACTTCGCGCTGGCGGCGGGCTTCCTGGTGAGCGAGGGGGTGCTGGGCGGGCAGGACGACCTGCAGAACATCGTCTACTGCGCCGGGGCGACGGCCGACGGTTCGAACACCTACAACGTGGTCGACGTGAAGACGGCCCCGGGCGTGGTGGTCCCCGACATCACGCTGGAGCGCAACGTCTACACCACGTCCTCCTGCGGGCTGTGCGGCAAGGCGTCGCTGGACGCGGTGCGCACCACGACCCGGTGGCCCGTCGCCGACACTCCCCCGGTCCGGATCTCCCCCGAGTTGCTCGCGAGCCTCCCCGACCGGCTGCGCGCGGCCCAGCGGGTCTTCGACCGGACCGGGGGCCTGCACGCGGCGGCCCTGTTCTCGGAAGAGGGCGAGCTGCTGGACGTCCGGGAGGACGTGGGCCGGCACAACGCGGTCGACAAGCTGGTCGGCCGCGCCCTGCAGAACGGGGAGCTGCCGCTGTCGCGGACGGTCCTGCTCGTGTCGGGCCGGGCCTCCTTCGAGCTGGCGCAGAAGGCCGTGATGGCGGGGATTCCGGTCCTGGCGGCCGTGTCGGCGCCGTCCTCGCTGGCGGTGGACCTGGCCACCGAGTCGGGCCTGACGCTGGTGGGCTTCCTGCGGGGCAGTTCCATGAACGTGTACGCGGGTGAGGACCGGATCGCTGTGCGGGCCGCGGCCGCCCAGGGCTGAGCAGGTCCCTCCCGCGACACGGCGGCGGGGCCCCGGCCGGCGGGGAGCGCCCCCTGCGCCGCAGGGGCCCCGTCTCGGCCTGCCCAGGCCATGTTGTTCGGGTGAGTCGGTCGCTGGTCGCTGCCCGCGCGGTGCGTCACCGGTGCAGGGACTCGGCGACTGCCGGGTCCTCGAGCACGGTGACGCACCAGGCGAAGTGCTCGTCACCGCCGCCCGGCGCGAAGGCGTCGCTCGTGGCCATCGCGTAGGCGGCCCGGTACAGCAGGAGGTCGTCGACCGCGTAGCCGAACTCCTCGGCGAACCGCGTGGTGAGCTGCCGGGTGATCTCCGTCGCGTGCTCGGTGCCCGCCGGGAAGATGGCCGCGGCCACGGCGGCGTCGAACCGGGGGTCCCCGGCCGTGGACAGGAAGCCGTAGTCCACGAGGGCGAGCGGCCGCAGGTCGTCGTCCACCAGCACGGTCTCCGGGAAGACGTCACCGTGGACGACCGCCTCGTCTGTTCGGGGCAGCGCGCGCAGCTTGCGAAGCACCCGGGCGCGCGTGTCGTCGAAGTCGCGGACCTGCGCGGAGAGCCGGTCCGCGTACCGGCCGGCTCGCCGGTCCACCAGATCCGCCAGGGCGGATCCGAACGTGGCGTGGTCTTCCCACAGCGGGCGTTCCTCGTCCAGCACGGGAAGGCGCTTGACCTCGTCGACGTCATGGGCGTCCGCGAGGGCGCGCAGCACGCCGACCAGGCAGTCGACCGCTTCGGGCAGCACCTCGTCCGGGTCGTCGGTGCGGACCCTGCCCGCCAAGGGCTCGCCCGTCAGCTCCCGCTCCACGGTCATCGGGACACCGTCGATGTCCTCGACGGCGAGGATCTCCGGGGCGCGGAACGGCAGGCGGGTGGCGGCATCGGCGTAGAAACGCTGCATCCGCCGCAGTTCGGATCCACGTCGGCGCTCCCACACCTTGGCCACCGTTCCGTCCCCGAGCCGGTAGACGGCTCCCTCCACCGCCGCCTCGACGGGCGCGGCGTCGGGGTATCCGGCGTCGACGAAATGTCGTACGCGCCGGGCCGTGGTGTCCCGTATCGCATCGGACATCTCGTGCCTCCTTCCGCCCCCGGCGTGAACGACCGGCCGGTCGACGGGGCCGACGTCGGGGCCATCTCCCACGGTAGGCCCGTCGCTCGCACGACACCCGGTGACGCAGGGCTGCCGGGCGCCGTGCGGTCCGCCGGTGGTACGCGGCGGAACAGTGCCGACGGCGGGCGCGCCTCACGGGTCAGGACTCCGTGCCGGACTCCTTGGGGAAGAAGGTGATCAGCGTGGCGGTGCCGTCCTTGTCGACCGTCCGGACCGCCGGCTCGGGAATGTCCCGCGTGGCGACGTCGATCTCCCTGGGGTGCCACACCAGGTGCCGCAGGACGACGGGGTAGCGCGGCGACCCTCCGCCGACGGAGACGACCACTGCGTCGTCCTTCGGGTCGTACACGATGCCGGCGAAGGGCAGCCGGTTGGCTTCGTACTGGTGCCCGACCTCGGGGTCCAGTACCTCGAGGGTGACGAACTCACCCTGGTGTTCTGCGGTCATCTGGTTGAGGGCGGTCTCCCAGGTGCTTCGGTCGAGCGTTTCTGTACCGGCCATCGTCGTTCCTCCTCCGCTGGCGATCTGCTCCCCACGACGGTAGGCACGGCCCTGAGCGACTGCCTCGGCCTGACAGGTCGAGCCGTACGGCCCCGCTGGACCTGCCTGGACGAGTCCGGGCCGAAGCACCACGGGGCGGACGTCGAGACGTCGATACGGGCGGAGCGGGACTCCCCGACGACCGAGCGGGCGCCTCCGCCTGCAGGATCAAGTGGCGACTTCGCCTCTCGTACCGGACGGACGAAGAGGGATGCCGGCAGCGGAATGTCTACTGAAAGCTGCCACAACCGCGCTCGCAGCGCCGGCGCAGGGTGGCGCCCTCGCCGGCCGTGTCCCGAGGCGGAAGGGGCGGCGGCAGCGAGCCGCGAAAGTGGTGGGGCGGTCGCACGGATCCGAGCCGGAGCGGGGCGTTCGGCCGCTCCGGACGAGCCGGGAGGCCGGGAGGCTGGGAGGAACAATGCGGAACCCGACATTGAGCAAGATCGGCACGCAGCTGTTGCGTCTGCGCCACGACTCGTCGCAGAGCTCACAGGACCGGGCGGCGCCGACCGACTACGGACTCGACCGCAGGCAGGTCGCCGATTTCGTCACCGGCACGCTGGACGCGGAGGGCGAGGCGGCGCTCGCCCATCAGGTGGCGCGGCTGCTGCCCTTCCACTGGACCTGGCCCACCCGGATCGCGGAGGCGATGTCACAGATCATGGACCGCTTCGGTGATCAGCGTGAGCTGATGGCCTGGCTGGATCGGCACCCCGGCCTGCCACGGCTGGTGGCCCGCTTGTACGTCTTCATGGGCCTCCTCGACCGGTACAGCGCGATGCCCGCGGTCGTGACCGCGATGCGCGAGTACCGGGAGCGGACACCGTATCCCCCGGGCCTGGAGTCCTACCTGGTGCCTGCCACCGATGACGACACGCTGGCGAGCATTGCGTTCAAGGTCGAGAAACTGCTCGGCGAGGAGCGGACCCGGGAGGCCGCCGAACTGGGCGTGGCCACCGCGACATGGCTGCAGCAGATCGCGCCGCGCGCGCGGGAACTCGATCCGGAGGTCGGCGACTTGGACGAGCTGATGGGGCAAGCACGGCAGGACATCCGGTCTGCGGCGGCCGGCATCTGAACACGACAGTCGATACGGCGGTGAACGGCATGACGGTGAAATTGAACGCGGCGGCGTACGACCACGCGAAGAAACTGGCCGAGGAGGGCCGGATCGTCCTGGACGACCGGGACGAGTGGAGCGAGCACCGGCCTTCGGCGGCGGACGAGAACGCCTACCTCGAGGAGCACGGATTCGCCGAGTACGCCAGGTGGTACCTGGGCTAGGCCGTTTCGGATATCCGGAGCAGCATGGCCGTGAACTGCTCCCGCTCGTCCGCCGACAGCGGTGCGAGCAGTTCGTCGTTGGCGGCGCGGGCCGCCTTCTCGCAGCGCTCCAGCAGCCGGGCTCCGCGCGGGGTGAGGGAGACCGCGTTCTTGCGGCGGTCCCTGGGGTCCGGTTCCCGTACGACCAGGCCCGCCGTCTGAAGGTCGTTCAGGATCCCGACCAGGTCTTTGGGATCGAGGCGGATCCCGCGGCCGAGGTCGGCCTGGGCGACGGGGGCGAGGTCGCGGACGGCGGACAGCACCACGTGGTGCCACATCCTCATGTCCTGCGCGGCCAGCGCCTCCGCCACCAGGGCCCGGCCGCGGGCCGCGGCACGGCCGAGCAGCCAGCTGGGCAGGGAGCGGATCGCGGGGAGGGGAGTTTCCGGCATGGACGCAGCCTATCCAAGAAATCGTTGGTTCTCCCTATGATCCTCCTATACCGTTGGCCCTCCCAACGATCTCGTCGGGAATCCCGGCGACCCCGGAGGTGCGATGCGCCGCGTCCGCTACGAAACCCCAGGCGGCCCCCTGTTCCTGGAGGAGGCACCACTCCCCCGGCCCGGCCCCGGCGAGCTGCTCGTGCGCACGGAGGCGATCGGTGTCACGCTCCCGGTCGTACGCAAGGTCACCGAGGCGGCCGAACCGATCCCGCTCGGCGGCGAGATCGCCGGGCAGGTCACGGCCGTGGGAGAGGGCGTCACCCGCTTCGGCACCGGCGACCGGGTGACCGGGCTCTGCTTCGGCCACGGCTACGCGGACTTCGCCGTGCTGCACGAGGCCATGGCCTCCCCGGTCCCCGCTGAGGCGAGCGCCGTCGACGCGGTCGCCCTGGTCCGCAGCGGCCTGGTCGCCCTCGGCGCCCTGGAGGCGGCCCGCCCCGAACCGGGTGAGGCGGCCCTGATCACCGCGGCCGCGAGCGGCGTCGGCCACCTGGCGGTCCAGCTGGCCAGGACACGCGGCGCGGGGCGTGTCCTGGGCGCCGTGTCCGACCCGGGCAAGGCCGGCTTCGTGCGCGGTCTCGGCGCCGACCACGTCATCGCGTACGGCGACTCAAGCTGGGGCACCCCCGTCGACTACGTGCTGGACGCGGTCGGCGGCGAGCTGCTCACCCGCGCCCTGCACGCGCTCGTCCCCGAAGGGCGGCTGGTGGCGTACAGCTCGGGCGGCGGCGCCATCCAGGCCTACGACCTGCTCGTGGACGCCAAGTCGGTGAGCGGGTTCCAGATGGCCCGGATCGCCCGCGGGAAGCCGGAGTTGTACGAGCAGTGGCGCGAGGAGCTGTGGCGGCTGTTCGGCGCCGGAGAACTCAGGCCCGCCGTCCACGGGGAGTTCGCCCTGGAGGACGCGGCGAAGGCGCATGCGGAGATCGAGGGCCGGTCCAACCTCGGCAAGGTCGTCCTGATCCCCTGACGCGGGTCCTTGTGGGGGGTCTGTGAGCCAAGTACCGTCTGTGACCCACACATGGGACGTGGAATGTCCGGATGACCGGATGTCTGTTCCATGGCCAGGTGGTCCAGCCGACAGACGCATGAAGGGCAGGTCGCACCATGCCGTCAAGTCTTCGCGCACGTCTGAGATCCACCCTGACAGCCGCCGTCACCGCCGGGGCGCTGCTCGTGCCGGCGGTCCCGGCCCACGGCCGACCCGCCGCACCGTTACCGGAGTTCGAGCAGCAGGTGCTGTTCAAGGCGTCCCAGGACCCCGGCTACGCCTGCTTCCGGATCCCGGCGATGGTGCGCACCACCCGCGGCACCCTGCTCGCCTTCGCCGAGGGCCGGGTCCTCAACTGCGGTGACGCGGCCGACATCGACATCGTCGTCAAACGCTCCACCGACGGCGGCCGTACCTGGGGGCCGCTCCAGGTCGTCACCGAGGGCGCGGGCGACACGCACGGCAACCCGGCGCCCGTCGTGGACCGCGAGACGGGCCGGATCCTGCTGGCCGAGACGTACAACACCGGCCGTACGGACAGCGGCAACTGCGCCGTGCCCTGCGACCGCACCCCCCACCTGCAGTACAGCGACGACGACGGCCGGACCTGGTCGAAGCCGCGCGACCTGAGCGACGAGATCCTGCCCGAGGACTGGAACTCCTGGTACGCGACGGGCCCCGTGCACGGCATCCAGCTCACCCGCGGCAGGCACGCCGGGCGGCTGGTGTTCGGCGTCAACACCGAGACGTGGAACGGCAGCCGGGTCTCCGCCAACCACGCCGCACTCGTGACCAGCGACGACGGCGGCGACTCGTGGCAGATCGGGGCCACGGACACCTGGCCCATAGCGCTGGACGGCACGTTCCGGCAGAAGCCGTCGGAGGTGACGCTCACCGAACGCGCCGACGGCGCCCTGCTCGTCAGCGGCCGGGAACAGGACGGCACCGACCTCGGCCACCGCTCCCAGACCCTCAGCCTGGACGGCGGGGACAGCTTCGCCGCGCCCTTCCGCGACCTGCCGGACCTGTACACCCCGCAGGTCCAGGGCGCGACCCTGCGCCGCGGCGACCGGATGCTGCTGTCCGCTCCGGCCGACCCCGACCGGCGCCGCACGATGATGGTCCGCTCCTCCTACGACGGCGGGCGCACCTGGGAGAGCGTGGACCGGGGCACGGTCGTCACCACGGACTGGTCCGGTTACTCCGACATGGCACCCGTCGACGGCAGCACGATCGGGCTGCTGTACGAGGGTGGCGCCGTCGACGCGCGCGACGAGATCCGCTTCGCCCGCTTCACCGAGGACTGGTTGAAGCCGCGCCGGGGCGCCGACCCGACCACGCGGGACGCGGCGGTGGGCGCCAGGCCCGCGGCCGTGCTCGGCGGTGCCACGCGCACGGCCGGTGTCCGCGGCGGCGCCCTGTCCTTCGACGGCACGGACGACGCCGTACGGCTGCCGTACCGGTCCCGGCTGCCGCTCGGAGACGGGGACTTCACGGCGTCACTGCACTTCCGCTACACGGCCACGGCCGGCGAGCAGCCCTTCCTGTGGATGGGCGGCATCGGCACCACCCAGCCGCAGATCTGGCTGCGCGGGGAACCGGCGAGCGACCGGGTCAGGGGGCTGATCACCACCCGGTCGGGCGCGACGACCGTCAGGTCCGCCTCGGTGTCCACCGACGGCGCCCACAACGACGGCCGCTGGCACCATCTCGCGCTGCGCCGCGGTGGCGGGCGGCTGACGCTCTTCCTCGACGGTGAGGCGCTCGACACCGCCGACGTGCCGGGCTCGGTCAGCCGCAACTCCCCGTTCGGCGTGCACATCGGGCAGCGCATGGACAGCCGGGCGTTCCTCACCGGGGCGATCGACGAGGTCCGGGTGTGGAAGCGGGCCCTGAGCGACGAGGAGCTGGCCTCCGGCGCCTCCGACGCGGCCTCCCGGGGCACGGTGCTGTGGCTGCCCATGGACCGGGTGAGCGGCGGCAGCTAACGTCACGGGGCGTGCCCGACGCCTCAGGAGCATTACGCGCCCGACAGCGCACGGGAACCTGGACCGGCCTGCTGCTGGTCCTGGTTCTCGGCGCGGCGCTGCTCATCGCCCTGCCCGACGACGACGGCCGTCCGGACGACGCCTGCCGGGCGCTCACGGTCGACTCCTGGACGGCGGACGACGGTCTCGACGCGGAGTTCGCCCGCTACGGTGACGACGCGAGCCGCACGGACGACTGGACCGGCGGCGACGGCACCCACTCGGTGCGGTTGCCGGACGGCCGGGTGCTGTGGCTGTTCTCGGACACCTATCTGGGCCGCGTGTACGGCCCGCCCAACCCGCACGGCGAGTCCTACGCCTGGCGGGACGCCGGCACGCCGCTCGTGCGCAACTCCGCCGTGCTGATGCGCGACGGCCGCCTCGAAACAACCCTGCCCGCCCCGCTGTTCGCCGACCCCGCTCCCGGCCGGTGGCGCTGGCCGGTCGCCGCCCGCGTCGAACCCCGCTCCCCCGGCTCCCCGGAGCAGGTCGTGCGGGTGCTGCTGTGGGTGCGCGCGGCGGGCCGGGCGCCCTGGATCTACGGGGTGCCCACCGCGACCGAGGTCGCCACGCTGTCGTTGCCGGACCTGCGCCTGGAGTCGATCGTCGAGGTGCTCGGCCAGCATCGGGTCCCCGACGCGTCCCGGCGGGTGCTGTTCGGCACGACGCTGGTCGAGGAGGACGGCTGGACCTATGTGTTCGGCGGCGACGACGGCCGGGCCGCCTCCCGCCCCGCCTCGTACGCCTACGCGGCCCGCGTGCCGGAGGGCGCGCTCGGCGATCCGTCGGCCTGGCAGTACTGGAGCGGTTCGGCGTGGGTGCCCGGCGCCCGCCCCCGGCCGGTGCTCGGGGACGGGCGGCGCACGGGCGTCGGCAGCGCGTTCTCGGTCGTCCGGCACGGCGGCACGTACGTGCTGTTCACGATGGCCGCCGGCCCGAAGGGTCTGACCACCATCGCGTCCTACTGGGCCTGTTCGCCCGCCGGGCCGTGGCACGGTCCGGCGGACGAGTTCAGCCCCCCGCTGCCCGAAGGGCAGGTCGCCGCCTACAACCCGCAGGCGCATCCGGTGCTGAGCGGGGACGGGCGGCTCGTGCTGAGCTATGACGTCAACTGGCTGGAGACGACGGGCGCCGCCGAGCGGCTCAGCCGGAACGTGTCCCTGTACCGACCACGGTTCGTGTCGTTGCGACTGGCTCCGCCGCGGTGACCGCCGCCGCCTCCCGCGCGCGCCGTTTGGCGATCACCGCGCAGACGATGAGCTGCATCTGGTGGAAGAGCATCAGCGGCAGCACGGCGAGCGCCGCCTGCGCGCCGAACAGGACGCTCGCCATGGGCAGTCCGGCGGCCAGGGACTTCTTCGAGCCGGCGAACTGGATCGCGACCCGGTCCCCCCGGCCGAACCGCAGCGCCTTGCCGCCGTACCAGGTCAGCAGCAGCATCACGGTGAGGATCACGGCCTCGACGACGACCAGACCGCCCAGCCGTGCCGGGCTGACCTGGTGCCAGATGCCCTGGACCATGCCCGCGCTGAACGCGGTGTAGACGACGAGCAGGATCGAGCCGCGGTCCACCAGGCCGAGGACCTTCTTGTGGCGGGTGACGAAACCGCCGATCCAGCGGCGCAGCAGCTGCCCGGCGAGGAACGGCACCAGGAGTTGCAGCACGATCTTCAGCAGCGACCCGGCGGAGAATCCGCCGCCGCTGCCGCCGAGCAGACAGGCCGCGAGCAGCGGGGTGGCGACGATGCCGACGAGCGAGGAGAAGGAGCCCGCGCAGATCGCGGCCGGCACGTTGCCGCGGGCCATCGAGGTGAAGGCGATCGACGACTGCACGGTCGAGGGGACCAGCGTGAGGAAGAGCAGGCCCTGGTGGAGCGGGTGTGTCAGGATCACCGGCACCAGCCCGCGGGCCGCGAGCCCGAGCAGTGGGAAGACCAGGAAGGTGCAGGCCAGGACCGTCACGTGCAGCCGCCAGTGCCGCAGGCCGTCGAGCGCCTCACGCGTGGAGAGCCGCGTGCCGTACAGGAAGAAGAGGAGGGCGACCGCCGCCGTGGAGGCGCCTGAGGCGACATCGGCGGCCGACCCGCGGGCCGGGAGGAGTGCGGCGAGGCCCACCGTCCCGAGCAGCGACAGGATGTAGGGGTCGATCGGCATCCGGTTCGGCCGGCGCAGGCGTTTCACGGTGCTCCACTTGCTCGGTGCTTCGGTCGGTCGTGGGCCGCGGGCGGCCCCGCTCCATCCTGCTCCCCCGGCCGGCGATCGGGAATCCCGTACACCGCTCTCACTGTCATCGCGTTCCGCGATAGCCTGGTGCTGTGTACGAGCCGTCCCATCTGCGCACGTTCCTGTCGGTGGCGCAGACACTGAGCTTCACGCAGGCCGCGCGGCGGCTCGGACTGCGGCAGTCGACGGTCAGCCAGCACGTGCGGCGACTGGAGGACGCGGCCGGGCGGACGCTGTTCACCCGGGACACGCACTCGGTGGAGCTGACCGAGGACGGCGAGGCCATGCTGGGCTTCGCGCGCCGCATCCTGGAGGTCCAGGAGCAGGCCGTGGCGTTCTTCACCGGCACCCGGCTGCGCGGCCGGTTGCGCTTCGGCGCCTCGGAGGACTTCGTGCTGACGCGGCTGCCCGAGATCCTGGAGGGCTTCCGGCACGAGCACCCGGAGGTCGACCTGGAGCTGACGGTCGAGCTGTCGGGCACGCTGCACGAGCAGCTGGCCGCCGGGAAGCTGGATCTGGTCCTGGCCAAGCGGCGCCCCGAGGATCCGCGGGGCGAGCTGGTCCGGCACGACCGGCTGGTGTGGATCGGCGCCGAACGCCTCCGGCTCGACCCGGAGCGTCCGGTGCCGCTCATCGTCTACCCCCCGCCGGGCATCACCCGCGCGCTCGCCCTGGAGGCGCTGGAGCGGCAGGGCCGGCCATGGCGGGTCGTGTGCACCAGCGGCAGCCTGAACGGCCTCGTCGCGGCGGCCCGGGCCGGCCTCGGGGTGATGGCCCACTCCCGCGGCCTGATCCCGCCGGGTCTGGTCCGGGTCCCGGACCGGGCGGGGCTGCCGGAACTGGGGCAGGTCGACTTCGTCCTGGTCCACGGCAGGCGCCGGCCGTCCGCACAGGGTGCGGCCAACGCGCTGGCGGCGGCGATCCTGGCGGGCGGGGACCGGTTGCACCGCGAGCGCAAGGGCCTCTGATCTGCGCGGTCCGTCACCCGCGACGGAAGCAGAGTGACAGAATCCGCCGCCGCTCCGCTGACAGAAGAGCCCCCGCCACGAGGCTCGTCGCGCCGCGGCCGGACTCGTACAGATTCGGTGGAGATTACGGCACCGAAACTTACTCAACCGTCAGTTTTGTGTCCGACCCTTCCCCATGTGAGCGCTTTTTCCCTGGCTGACCAGCGCAGACAAGAGCGCTGCTCGCCTTCGCACCCCCTCCCGCCCCCTGGCCGGTTGGGGTAGCTTTCACCGCGCTGTGCGGGGCGTCACTCGACAGGAGCGCTGAGGAGCGGGGAGCGGGGTTTGCGCGAGTTCACCAACCCTCCGTTGGCGTCGGCACCTCCGGTGGGTGGCCTGGCCGACGTGGTCTTCGAGCATGCCCAGGAAGACCCGCTGCGCATCGCGCTGGGCCGCAAGGACGACACGGGCCAATGGCGGGACGTGACCGCCGCCGAGTTCCGCGACGAGGTGCTCGCGCTGGCCAAGGGCCTGCTCGCGAGCGGCATCCGGTTCGGCGACCGCGTCGCGATCATGTCCCGCACGCGCTACGAGTGGACCCTCTTCGACTACGCGCTGTGGACGATCGGCGCCCAGGTGGTGCCGGTCTACCCGACGTCCTCGGCCGAGCAGTGCTTCTGGATGCTCTACGACGCCGAGGTGACGGCCGCGGTCGTGGAGCACGAGGACCACGCGATGACCATCGCCACCGTCATCGACCGGCTCCCCCAGCTGCGCCGCCTGTGGCAGCTGGACTCCGGCGCCGTGCACGAGCTGTACGACGCGGGCGCGCACCTGGACGACGAGGTGGTGCACCGCCACCGGCAGGCCGTCACACCCGACTCGGTCGCCACGATCATCTACACCTCGGGCACCACCGGCCGCCCCAAGGGCTGCGTCATCACCCACGGCAACTTCATGTACGAGGCGGACACCGTCATCGAGCGCTGGGAGCCGGTGTTCCACTCCAGGCGCGGCGACGAGGCGTCGACCCTGCTGTTCCTGCCGCTCGCGCACGTCTTCGGGCGGATGGTCCAGGTCGCCGGGATCCGCGGCAAGGTGAAGTTCGGCCACCAGCCGCAGCTGAACGCGGCGGCCCTGCTGCCGGACCTGGCGGCGTTCAAGCCGACGTTCTTCCTGGCCGTGCCGTACATCTTCGAGAAGGTGTTCAACGCGGCCCGCCGCAAGGCCGAGAAGGAGGGCCGCTCCGGTCCCTTCGAGAAGGCCGTCGACATCGCGATCAAGTACGCCGACGCGATGGAGGCCAAGGCCTGGGGCATCGGCCCCGGTCCGTCGGCGGGCCTGCGCATGCAGCACCAGCTGTTCGACAAGCTCGTCTACAGCAAGATCCGCGCCGCGATGGGCGGCCGCATCAAGCACGCCATGTCCGGCGGCTCGGCGATGGACCGCCGGCTCGGACTGTTCTTCGCCGGGGCGGGCGTGCACATCTACGAGGGCTACGGCCTGACGGAGTCCACGGCGGCCGCCACCGCCAACCCGCCCGGACGCACCCGGTTCGGCACGGTGGGGCAGCCCATCCCGGGCATGACCGTGCACATCGCGGACGACGGCGAGATCTGGCTGCACGGGGAGAACGTCTTCCAGGGGTACCTCAACAACCAGAAGGCCACCGACGCGACCCTGCACGACGGCTGGCTCGCCACCGGCGACCTCGGCACGCTGGACGAGGACGGCTTCCTCACCATCACCGGCCGCAAGAAGGAGATCCTGGTCACGTCCGGCGGCAAGAGCGTCTCCCCCGGTGTGCTGGAGGAACGCGTCCGGGACCACCCGCTGGTCAACCAGTGCATCGTCGTCGGCAACGACCGCCCGTACATCGCCGCCCTGGTCACCCTCGACCAGGAGGCCGTGGAGCACTGGCTGGCCATGCGGGCCAAGCCGCAGATGTCCCCGGCGGAGCTGGTGCGCGACGCGGATCTGGAGACGGAGGTGCGCCGCGCGGTGGTCGCCGCCAACACCCTCGTCTCGCAGGCCGAGTCGATCCGCACCTTCCGCATACTCGCCCAGCCGTTCACCGAGGAGCACGGGCTGCTGACCCCGTCCCTGAAGCTGAAGCGCAAGGCGATCGAGAAGGCGTACGAGAACGAGGTCGAGGCGCTCTACCGGGCGTGACGTCCGCCTCACGGGGCAGGTGTGGCTTCGGAATTCTCCCGTCAGGAATGCATCACCGCCCGTGATCGTTGACGATGGGAGCACACCTGACCACTTACCGAAGGATCGAGAGCTCGTGAGCAAGGTCCCCCCGATCATCCTGAACAACGGCGTCGAGATGCCCCAGCTGGGCTACGGCGTCTGGCAGGTGCCGGACGACGAGGCCGAGACGGCCGTCGCGACGGCACTGGAGGCCGGGTACCGCAGCATCGACACCGCGGCGATCTACGGCAACGAGGAGGGCACCGGCAAGGCCATCGCCGCCTCCGGGGTGCCCCGCGAGGAGCTCTTCGTCACCACGAAGCTCTGGAACGCCGACCAGGGATACGACTCCACGCTGCGCGCCTTCGACACGTCGCTGGAGAAGCTCGGCCTGGACTTCGTCGACCTGTACCTGATCCACTGGCCGACGCCGGAGCGGGGTCTGTACGTCGACACCTACAAGGCGTTCGAGAAGCTGCACGCCGACGGCCGCATCCGGGCCATCGGTGTCTCCAACTTCCTTCCCGAGCACCTGCGGAAGCTGATCGGTGAGACGTCGGTCGTCCCGGCGGTGAACCAGATCGAGCTGCACCCGCACCTGCAGCAGGGTGCTTCCCGCGAGTTCCACGCGCAGCACGGCATCGCCACCGAGGCCTGGTCGCCGCTCGGCCAGGGCAAGGGCCTGCTGGAGGTCCCGGCGATCGTCGCCATCGCCCGCAAGCACGAGCGCACCCCCGCGCAGGTGGTGCTCCGCTGGCACCTCCAGCTGGGCAACGTGGTGATCCCGAAGTCCGTGACCCCGTCGCGGATCAAGGAGAACATCGACGTCTTCGACTTCAGCCTCGACGACGAGGACCTGGCGGCCATCAGCGCCCTGAACGAGGACCGGCGCATCGGCCCGGACCCGGCGGAGTTCAACGGCGCCTGAGCGGCACCGCGGCGCGCGGTCCGGATTCCCCCGCAGGGCCGGACCGACGGCGGTGCCCCCGGTGTTTCCCCCACAGGGCCGGACCCGACGGCGGTGGCCCGTCCCGGAGGCCCTTCGCAGGTCCGGGCCGGGTCACCGCCGTTCCCTCGTCTCAGACCGGCTGTCCCACCGGCCGTATGACGACCGTGTTGACGTCGACGCCGGCCGGCTGACGGATCGCCCACACCACCGAGTCGGCGATCTGCCCGGCCGTGAGGAGATGACCGGGCGGGAGACTGCCGTAGGAGTCCCAGAAGGGCGTCTCCGTGCGGCCCGGCGCGACCAGGGTGACGCCCACGCCCCACTCGGTGACCTGCCGCCGGGTGTTCTCCGCGAGCCCGGTCACGGCCCACTTGGTGGCCCCGTACAGATTGCCCGGCCCGTGGACGAACCCGGCGACGCTCCCCACCAGCACGATCCGCCCGTGCGTCTCCTTCAGGGCGTCGATGGACGCCCTGATCAGCAGAGCGGGTCCGAGGACGTTGGTCAGCACCATGTCCCGCCAGCCCTCGGGGTCCCCCTCCGCGACCGTGTCGTGGGTCGCGGAACCGGCGTTGGCGACCACGGTGTCCAGCCGTCCGAACGCCTTGACCGTGGTGTCGACCGCCGCCCGGACGTCGTCGTACACGGCGGTGTCACCGGCGATCGTCAGCAGCCCCTCGGGACGTCCCAGCCCCTCGGCGAAGTCACGCAGCCGCTGCTCCCCGCGGCCGGTGACCGCCACCCGGTGCCCGGCGTCCAGCAACGTGCGGGCGACAGCGGCGCCGATGCCGCTGCCACCACCGGTGATGAGCGCGACCTGGGAGTCGGACATGGATTCCCCCTCGTGATGTGGTCCGGAGCGCGATGTGGTCCGGATGCGATGCCGGGGAGTCCATCAGTTGAAGCGCCCTCGAAGTCAAGGGCCGCCGCTACCCGGGCCGGACCGCCGTGTGCACCGTGTGGGCCTCCAGGACGAACACGTCCGGGCGGCGGTGCAGGCTCGCCTCGTCGTCGGGGTCGAGCAGCCGGTCGACGGTCGCGAGGTCCTCGGCGTCGAGCCCCTCGGCGAGTTTGTCGCGCATGTGCGACAAGGACGCCACGACATAGGCGCGTGCCCGCTCGGAGGCGGGGGCCGGCAGGTCGAGCAGGAAGCTGTGCGTCCTGGTCGGCTTGAGCCCCGCGGCGGTCAGCAGGGCCGGCCAGTCCTCGGTCTCGGCCACGTGCCCGGGCAGGTCGGTGCGCATCCGGGTGAACCAGTCCGCCTCCACCGCGTCGATCCGCGCCTGGAGTCCGGGACGGCCCATGCCGATGTCACGCGGCAGGAACCGCAGAGGCAGGCCGCCCTCCATGAGGGCCAGCGTGCCACCCGGTGCGAGGTGCCGGGCGAAGGCGGCCAGCGCGGCCCGCTGGTCGCCCAGGTGGTGCAGGCTGCGGCTCGCCCACAGCAGGTCGGCGGGGTAGTCCAGCTCGGCGAGCACCTCGGGCAGCTCGCCGGCGAGCGTGCCGAAGCGGTCGGCGACGCCAAGTCGCCCGGCGCGCGCCCGGGCCCGCTCCAGCAGCGCCTCGGAGCCGTCCACCGCCATGATCCGGGCGCCCGGGAACTCTTCCGCGAACAGGCACGACACGACACCCGGACCACTGCCCGCGTCGACGATCAGACCCGGTTCGGTCACCTCCTGCGCCAGCCAGGCGAACGCCCGCTCGTACAGGGGCGCGAACAGCTCCGCCGAGGACTCCAGCACCGGGCCCATCTCGGCCCAGTCGAGGTCCGTGTGGCCGTGGTGAGCGCCGTGGCCGTGCCGGCCGTGCTCGCGGCCGGGCTGGTGGTCGTCGTGGTGGGGGTGCGCCATGGTGGTCAGCCTCTCGCTCGGATGCGGTCAGCGTGCGCCGACGCACCGGGCGCAGGCCAGTGCTGTTGCCGGTCCCGCAAAATCCGCCGGGGCCGGGGCCCCGGCGGATCAGCGGTTCACCGGGAACCGGTCAGGACAGCGGCGGGTACGCGTTCTGCATCAGCTGCCGGAACTGGGCGGAGAACCACTTGCCGGACAACGGTGCGTCCGGCAGGGCACCGGACATGTTGTTGTTGTTGCGCGGGTTGCCCGTGTAGGTCGGGTCGCACATGCGGTCGAAGCCCTTGCCCTCGTCGTTCGGGATCTGCTTGCTCGCCCCGTCGGACTCGCCCGGCGGCTTCATCCACACATACGCGTCGATCCCCGCGGCCGGCGCGGCCTTCGGGCGCTCGCCGAGGCCGGCCCCGGCCTGGTTGCACCAGTTGCCGGCGTTGAGACGACGGTCGTACCGCCCACCGTCGACATAGGTGTCGACGCTGGTGCTCGCGCCCGGTCCGGTGGGCCGGGCGGCGCCGCCCCAGCCGTTGCGGGACGTGTCGATCAGCATGCCGATGTTCGCGTCGAAGCCCGCCGAGACCAGCTGGTTGCGGAAGCCCTGGGCGTAGGACAGCTCGTCGACGTAGCGGTTCCAGTCGACCCACTTCGACTCGCGGACGGACTTGCCGGCCACGGTGTCGTTGATGGTGAAGTTGTCCTCCTTCAGGGCGCTGTAGTTCGCCGTGTTGGTGATGAAGCCGTGGACGTCGTTGACCGTGGCCCCCTCGGCGGTCGCCGCCTCCTTCATGATGGCGGCGGTGGGGCCGAAGTTGTCGTCCCAGCCGATCCAGCCGTGGTGCCCGGCGTCGACGTAGTTGTAGACGTTGGGCACGTCGCCCAGCTTGTTCAGCGCGTAGCCGACGCCCTTGACGTAGTTGCCGTTGGCCTTCATCACGTCGCACTGCGGGACGGCCGTCGGGCGGCTGCCGGTGTTGGTGACGAGGTTCGGCAGCGAGTCGATCTCGACCGTGGTGACGATCCGCAGCGAGGCGTACTTCGGGTCGGCGAGGATCGCCTTGATCGGGTCGATGTACTCCGTCTTGTAGCGGCCGATCTCGTCGGCCTTGAGCTCGCCGTTGGAGGCGAGGGCGGAGCAGTCCCGGCCGGGCAGGTTGTAGATGACGAACTGGACGACGAGTTCGCCGGATCCCTTCTGGCGCAGCGCCTCGTCGAGGTGGTCGCGCAGGCCCATCTTCCCGCCGGCGCCGTTGATCGCGGCGATGCGGTCCAGCCAGACACCGGTCGGCTGGCCGGAGACCCGGCTGCCGCCCGGCTCGGCGGCGGCGTTGGCGGACCACTCCGGGTTCACGTACACCTTCGCGCCCTCGTAGGGGTTGTTCACGCGGGTGGACGGTCCCCCCGGGTCCGGCGGGTCCGTGGGGCCGCCACCGCCGTCGACGTTGCAGGTCACGCCGTCGAGGGTGAAGGTCGCCGGGATGGCGTTGCTGCCGCTGTAGCTGCCCTGGAAGCCGAAGCTGACCGAGCCGCCGGTCGCCAGCTGTCCGTTGTACGTCTCGTTGGCGGCGGTGACGGCGGCGCCGCTCTGGCTGATCTTGGCGTTCCAGCCGCTGGTCACCTTCTGGTTCCCGGCGTAGGACCACTTCAGCGACCACGAGGACTTGGCCGCACTGTTGTTGGTGAGGGTCACGGCGGCGGTGAAGCCGGTGCTCCACTGGTTCTGGATCTTGTAGTCGACGGTGCAGGGGACGGCGGCGATGCCGGCGCCGCCCGGGTCGACGGCGAAGGCGGTGCCGGTCGCGCCTGCGACCAGGGCCATGGCGGCCAGTAACGCGGTTCTCGTACGGCTCATGAGTGGGGGTCCCTCTTGTCGTTGGGTTCCTTGCGATGTCCGCGGTTCTCGTGGGGGGTCGCAGGTGCGGTGAGGTCTTCGCGGGCATGCCGGGGCCGAGGCGGCGCCGTAGGCGGCTCACGAAAGGCGGCGGCTGTCCGCCGCGCGCGACCGACTCAGGTCGGCGGCGGCTCAAAGTACTGAACGCGGGGGTGTCGCATGAGCGACTCCTTGCAGGTCGGACGCGTCGTGACGGAGGCGTCGACTGATGGAACCGCTCCCACTGGTGTCAAGGAAGGTAGCGGCAAGTGACGGTAAAGAACAGGGGAGTTGCTCACTTTTACTCAACTCGCGAGGTCGAACCTATTCGACTCTTCAAGGGACTTGACCGACCCGGGCACCGTCCTCACTATGGGAGCGCTCCCACTGGTTCAGGACTTGACTTATCCGAGTCGCAAGGAGGAACCAGCACCATGCATCCCCCACCCCGGAGGCGGAGAGCCACGCGGCGTCTGTGGACCGCCGCGCTCGCCGCTCTCGCTCTTCCGTTGACGATGCTCTCCTCAGGATCGAATCCCGCGCAGGCGGCGGCACTCCAGTGCAGTGTCGACTACAAGACGAACGACTGGGGCTCAGGTTTCACGGTGGACCTGACCCTCACCAACCGCGGCACGGACGCCATCGACGGCTGGACGCTGGCCTACGCCTACTCCGGCAACCAGAAGCTGGGCAACGGCTGGAACGGCACCTGGTCGCAGTCGGGGCAGAACATCACCGTGAAGAACGCCTCCCACAACGCGCGGGTCGCGGCGGGCGCCGCCGTCTCCACCGGCGCCCAGTTCTCCTACAGCGGCTCCAACACCGCGCCCACCTCCTTCTCGGTCAACGGCACGCCCTGCACCGGCGCGCACCAGCCGCCGATCACCGTGCTGACCAGCCCGAGCGCGGGCGCCGTCTACACCCAGGGCCAGGCGGTGCCACTGGCGGCCACCGCGGCCGCCGCGGACAACGCCACCATCAGCAAGGTGGAGTTCTACGACGACACCAAGCTCCTGGGCACGGACACGAGCGCGCCCTACGCGCTGTCCGTCTCCGACCTGGCCGCGGGCAGTCACTCGCTGGTGGCGAAGGCCTACGACAGCATGGGTGCCTCCGCCGACTCCACCCCGGTCGGCATCACCGTCTCCTCGGGCCCGACGGTCGTCGCCTCGCCGCTCCAGCTGGGCGTGCAGTCGGGCAAGTCGGGCACCTACGAGGTGAAGCTGTCCAAGCAGCCGGCCTCCGACGTGACGGTGACTTCGGCCCGCGCGAGCGGCAACTCGGGGCTGTCGGTCGCGGCCGGCGCCTCGCTCACGTTCACGCCGCAGAACTGGAACACCGCGCAGAAGGTGACCGTCTCGGCCGCGAACTCGGGCACCGGCTCGGCCGTGTTCGAGTCGACGGCCCCGGGCCACGCCAAGGCCTCGGTCACCGTGACCCAGCTGGCGGCGGCGAAGGTCTACGACGCCCGCTTCCTGGAGCTCTACGGGAAGATCACCAACCCGGCGAACGGCTACTTCTCCCCCGAGGGCATCCCCTACCACTCGGTGGAGACGCTGATCGTCGAGGCGCCGGACCACGGCCACGAGACCACCTCGGAGGCGTACAGCTACCTCCTGTGGCTCCAGGCCATGTACGGCAAGGTGACGGGTGACTGGTCGAAGTTCAACGGCGCGTGGGACATCATGGAGAAGTACATGATCCCCACCCACGCCGACCAGCCGACCAACTCGTTCTACAACGCCTCCAAGCCGGCCACCTACGCCCCCGAGCTGGACACACCCGAGGAGTACCCGGCCAAGCTCGACCCGTCCGTCGCGGCCGGGCGGGACCCGATCGCCGCCGAGCTGAAGAGCGCGTACGGCACGGACGACGTCTACGGCATGCACTGGCTGCAGGACGTGGACAACGTGTACGGCTTCGGCAATTCCCCCGGCAAGTGCGAGGCGGGCCCGTCGGACACCGGCCCGTCCTACATCAACACCTTCCAGCGCGGCGCGCAGGAGTCGGTGTGGGAGACGGTGCCGCAGCCGACCTGTGACGCCTTCAAGTACGGCGGCAAGAACGGCTATCTGGACCTGTTCACCGGTGACGCCTCCTACGCCAAGCAGTGGAAGTTCACCAACGCCCCGGACGCCGACGCGCGGGCCGTGCAGGCCGCCTACTGGGCGGACCTGTGGGCGAAGGAGCAGGGCAAGGGCTCCGCGGTGGCCGCGACGGTCGGCAAGGCCGCCAAGATGGGCGACTACCTGCGCTACTCCATGTACGACAAGTACTTCAAGAAGATCGGCAACTGCGTCGGACCCGCCACCTGCCCCGCGGGCACCGGCAAGGACGCCTCGATGTACCTGCTGTCCTGGTATTACGCCTGGGGCGGCGCCACCGACACGAACGCCGGCTGGGCCTGGCGCATCGGCTCCAGTCACGCCCACGGCGGCTACCAGAACCCCCTGGCCGCCTACGCGCTCGCCAACTACGCGCCGCTGAAGCCGAAGTCGGCGACGGGCGCGGCGGACTGGGCCAAGTCCATGGACCGGCAGCTGGAGTTCTACCGCTGGCTGCAGTCGGACGAGGGCGCGATCGCGGGCGGCGCGACCAACAGCTGGGCGGGCCGCTACGCGACCCCGCCGTCGGGCAAGTCCACGTTCTACGGCATGTACTACGACGAGAAGCCCGTGTACCACGACCCGCCGTCCAACCAGTGGTTCGGCTTCCAGGCCTGGTCCATGGAGCGGGTCGCCGAGCTCTACCAGCAGACGGGGAACGCGCAGGCAAAAACGGTCCTCGACAAGTGGGTCGACTGGGCGCTGTCCAAGACCACGTTCAACCCGGACGGCACCTACCGCATCCCCTCGACGCTGCAGTGGTCGGGCCAGCCCGACACCTGGAACGCCTCCAGCCCCGGCTCCAACAGCGGCCTGCACGTCACCGTCGCCGACTACACCAACGACGTCGGGGTGGCGGCCGCGTACGCCAAGACCCTGACGTACTACGCGGACCGCTCCGGTGACACGGAGGCCGCGGCGGCGGCGAAGAAGCTGCTGGACGGTATGTGGGCCAACCATCAGGACGCCCTCGGTGTGGCGGTCCCGGAGAACCGGGCCGACTACAACCGCTTCGACGACCGGGTGACCGTCCCCAGTGGCTGGACCGGCACGATGCCGAACGGTGACGCGATCAACTCGTCGTCGACGTTCGAGTCGATCCGCTCCTTCTACGAGGACGACCCGGCCTGGTCGAAGATCGAGGCATACCTCAAGGGTGGCGCGGTGCCGTCGTTCACGTACCACCGGTTCTGGGCTCAGGCGGACATCGCGCTGGCCATGGGCTCGTACGCGGAGCTTCTCGAATAGCCCCCGCCGGGCGCTGGCCGGGTGGGGCCGTGGCCGGCCGCGGGTCCGTCGTGGCTGGTCGCGCGGTTCCCCGCGCCCCTGAACAGCGTCCGAGGCTCCGCGTTCGTGGTCTCGCCACCTGACGGCGAGGCCGACCCGGCCGGGGGGGGGCGGGGCCCCCGCCGGCGGCCCCCGCCCCCCCCCCCCCCCCCCCCCCCCCAGGGGCCCCCCCCCGCGCCGGACCCC
>NZ_JBHWFG010000007.1:0-10458 GCF_042733745.1 Streptomyces sp. NPDC059696 | reverse complement strand
TCACCGGCGCCGGGGGGCGGGTGTTGTGGGCCCCCCCCCCGGCGGGCGCGCCCGCCCGGGCGGGGGCCCCCCCCCCCCCCGGGGCCCCCGCCCGGCCCTCGCACGTCCCCCCTCACGGAAGGACCCCCCACCGTGCGAAGAACCCGCATCCTCACGGCCGTGCTGGCGCTGGCGGCCGGGCTGCTGTCGGGCGCCCCCACGGCCCTGGCCGCCGATCCCGCGGTGACGAAGCTCGCCGCCGACACGTACAGCTGGAAGAACGCCCGGATCGACGGGGGCGGGTTCGTCCCCGGCATCGTCTTCAACCGCTCCGAGAAGAATCTGGCCTACGCCCGCACGGACATCGGCGGCGCGTACCGCTGGCAGGAGTCCTCCAAGACCTGGACACCGCTGCTGGACTCGGTCGGGTGGGACGACTGGGGGCACACCGGCGTCGTCAGCATCGCGTCCGACTCCGTCGACCCGGACCGGGTGTACGCGGCGGTCGGGACGTACACCAACAGCTGGGACCCGAAGAACGGCGCGGTCATGCGCTCCTCTGACCGGGGCGCGAGCTGGCGGAAGGCGGACCTGCCGTTCAAGCTGGGCGGCAACATGCCGGGGCGGGGCATGGGCGAGCGGCTGGCCATCGACCCGAACCGCAACAGCGTGCTGTATCTGGGCGCGCCCAGCGGCAACGGGCTGTGGCGGTCGACGGACTCGGGGGTGACCTGGTCGCGGGTGGCGAACTTCCCCAACGTGGGCGACTACGTACAGGATCCCGGCGACACCTCCGGCTACGCGTCCGACAACCAGGGCATCGTGTGGGTCACCTTCGACGAGTCCACGGGCACCGCCGGGAACGCCACGAAGACGGTCTACGTCGGGGTCGCCGACAAGGACAACGCGGTGTACCGGTCGACGGACGCGGGGGCGACCTGGCAGCGGCTGGCCGGGCAGCCCACCGGCCATCTCGCCCACAAGGGCGTCCTGGACGCGAAGAGCGGCAGTCTGTACCTCGCCTACAGCGACAAGGGCGGGCCGTACGACGGTGGCAAGGGCCGGCTGTGGCGGTACGCGACGGGCACGGGGACCTGGAGGGACATCAGCCCGGTGGCGGAGGCGGACACCTCCTACGGCTTCAGCGGGCTGACCGTGGACCGGCAGAGGCCGGGCACGGTCATGGCGACCGCGTACAGCGCCTGGTGGCCGGACACACAGATCTTCCGCTCCACCGACAGCGGCGCGACCTGGAGCAAGGCGTGGGACTACACGTCGTACCCGGACCGTGCGAACCACTACACGATGGACGTCTCGTCCTCGCCGTGGCTGACCTGGGACGCGCACCCGCAACCGCCCGAGCAGACGCCGAAGCTGGGCTGGATGACCGAGGCCCTGGAGATCGACCCGTTCGACTCCGACCGCATGATGTACGGGACGGGCGCGACGGTATACGGCACCGAGAACCTCACGAACTGGGACAGCGGAGGCAGGTTCGCCGTCAAGCCGATGGTGCGGGGCCTGGAGGAGACGGCGGTCAACGACCTCGCCTCTCCCCCGTCCGGCGCCCCGCTGCTCAGCGCGCTCGGCGACATCGGCGGCTTCCGGCACACGGACCTGACGAAGGTGCCGTCGATGATGTTCACCCAGCCGAACTTCACCACGACCACGAGTCTGGACTTCGCCGAGTCGGACCCGAACACGGTGGTGCGGGCGGGGAATCTGGACTCGGGCCCGCACATCGCGTTCTCGACGGACAACGGGGCCAACTGGTCCGCCGGGACCGACCCTTCGGGCGTGAGCGGCGGCGGCACCGTCGCGTCGGCGGCCGACGGCAGCAGGTTCGTGTGGAGCCCCGAGGGGGCGGGCGTGCACCACACGACCGGCTTCGGGACGTCGTGGCAGGCTTCCACGGGCATCCCCGCCGGGGCGATCGTGGAGTCGGACCGGGTCGACGCGAAGACGTTCTACGGCTTCAAGTCCGGGAAGTTCTACGTGAGTACGGACGGCGGGGCGACCTTCGCGGCCACCCCTGCCACGGGGCTGCCGAGCGGTGACAGCGTGCGCTTCAAGGCGCTGCCCGGTGGGAAGGGCGACGTGTGGCTGGCCGGCGGCGCGACCGACGGCGCCTATGGGCTGTGGCACTCGACGGACGGCGGAACGAGCTTCACCAGGCTCGCGAACGTCGCGCAGGCGGACACCATCGGCTTCGGCAAGGCCGCCCCCGGCGCCTCCTACCAGACCCTCTACACCAGCGCGAAGA
Organism: Streptomyces sp. NPDC059696; assembly: GCF_042733745.1. Lineage (NCBI taxonomy): Bacteria > Bacillati > Actinomycetota > Actinomycetes > Kitasatosporales > Streptomycetaceae > Streptomyces > Streptomyces sp. NPDC059696. The sequence continues at coordinate 8,216 of NZ_JBHWFG010000007.1, read as the reverse complement.
TCGGCGGCGTGCGGGGCCTCTTCCGCTCCACGGACCAGGGCGCGAGCTGGACGCGCATCAACGACGACGCCCACCAGTGGGGCTGGACGGGTGCGGCCATCACCGGCGACCCCCGGGTGTACGGCCGCGTCTACGTCTCCACGAACGGCCGGGGCGTCCTCTACGGCGACAGCGCGGACGGCGACCCGACAGACCCGGGGCCGGACCCGACGCCGACCGGTGCCTGCAAGGTCACCTACCAGATCACCAGTCAGTGGCCGGACGGCTTCCAGGCGGACGTGCGGCTCACCAACACCGGCACGAGCGCGTGGAACGGCTGGTCGCTCGGCTGGACCTTCACCGACGGCCAGAAGCTGACCCAGGCGTGGAACGCCCAGGCGGGACAGGCGGGTTCGGCGGTGACAGCGAAGAACGTCGGCTGGAACGCGAACGTGGCGCCGGGTTCGTCGGTGAGCTTCGGCTTCACGGCGAACCGCTCGGGCCCGAACGCGAAACCGGCCGCGTTCACGCTGGGTGGGCAGACCTGCGCGGTTGCCTGAGCGGGCGCTCACCGGCGGCGGGGCGCGGGCTGCCGTACCGCTCCGCCAGTTCCGCCGCCGTCCGGGCGATACGGTCGCGCAGTTCGGGGGGTTCGAGGACCTCGATGCCCGTGCCGAGGCGGAGGAACTCGGCATGGGCGTGGTCGAGGGACTCGATGGGGACGGTGGTCCGGGTCCAGCCGTCCTCGTCCGGGTGGGCGTCGCTCTGCCCCGGTCCGGGCAGCATGACGCCCGGCGCCAGCCGGACCACCGCCCGGGCCGGCCGGAGCCGGCGGTGGAAGTCGCGCTGGTACGCCGCCCAGTAGCCGGCCAGGTCGAAGTCGTCCGGACGGGTGAACTGCTGTTCCAGAGCGGCGAGTTGGAGGATCTGGTCGACCCGGTAGGTGCGGGGGCCCGGGCCCGCGACGACGTACCAGCGGCCCGCCTTGAGGACGAGTCCGTACGGCTCCAGGTGGCGCTCCACGTCGGTGGGTTCCCGCCACCGCCGGTAACGGATGTGCAGGGCACGGCAGTTCCACACGGCGTCGGCCACGGCCGGGAGGTGCGGCGTCTCGTCGGCGTCGGCGTACCAGCCGGGCGCGTCGAGGTGGAAGCGCCCGCTGATCCGGTCGGTGTGCGGGCGCAGTTCGGCCGGCAAGGCGGCCCGGACCTTGAGCTGGGCGGCGGCGAGGACGGAGCCGAGGCCGAGCTGGGCGGCGGGACCGGGGGCGCCGGCGAGGAAGAGGGCCTCGGCCTCGTCGGCGGTGAGGCCGGTGAGACGGGTGCGGTAGCCCTCCAGCAGGCGGTAGCCGCCGGCGTGGCCCGCGTCGCCGTACAGCGGGACACCGGCCGCGCTCAGCGCCTCGACGTCCCGGTACACCGTGCGTACCGACACCTCCAGCTCGGCGGCGAGCTGTGCGGCGGTCATCCGGCCGCGGGTCTGGAGCAGCAGGAGGATCGAGACGAGTCGGCTGGACTTCACTGACACAGGATGTCAGTGAAGCGGCTCTAGCGTCGCGCCATGGGTTTCACCGAGAAACTGCTGACCGTCCCTCCGCCGATCGAGGTGGCCGGCCGGCACGTCAAGCGCTACCACGTCACCGCCGGCCCGGCCGGAATCGAACCCGACGTCGAGAAGGCGGCCTACGCGATCCTGCCGGAGCTGCTGCCGGAGCCGGACGGGACTCCCCCGGCGACCTTCGTCGTCCTGCACCGGGGCGGCGACGACGGCGCCTACCTCAACGCGTACAGCTGGGTGTGGGACAACGTCCTGCACTTCAAGGGCGCGGCGGCGGGCCAGCCGGTGCTGGGCTGCCCGGACCGCGACCCGAGCCACTTCATCACACCGGACCTGCCGTGGATCGGCTGCGTGTGGGAGCTGCCGCCGATCCTGCACGAACGGGACGCCTGGGTGCGGCATCTGCTCGCCCCGCACGTCCCGGACCTCCAGGCCTACTTGACCGACTCCCTGCCCGACGGAACCACCGGAGACCGCACATGAGCAGCCCGCACGACTTCGACTTCTTCCATGGCGACTGGGACGTCCTGCACCGGCGCCGCACCGACTTCCTCGACCCGGACAGCGACTGGGAGGAGTTCCCGGGCACCAGCCGCTGTCTGCCGCTGTTCGACGGGGCCGCCAACCTCGACGAGATCGACATGCCGCACCTGTCGGCGAAGGGTGCGACCCTGCGGCTCTTCGACCGGGAGAGCGAGCAGTGGTCCCTGTACTGGGCCTCCAGCATCAGCGGGACGCTGTTCCCGCCGGTCGTCGGCCGATTCGAGGGGGGAACCGGGACGTTCTACGGCGACGACACCCACGACGGGAAGGACATCCGGGCACGGTTCGTCTGGTCGGGCGTCTCCGCCGTGTCGGCCCGGTGGGAGCAGGCGTTCTCCGTCGACGGCGGGGCCGGCTGGGTGACCAACTGGATCATGGAGTTCACCCGGCCTTCCGGAACGACCGCAGGCTGAACACCGGGTCGCGGCGCGGCCGGTCCTGGTCGGGGAGCCGGGCGAGGCGGTCGGCGAACCCGTCGGCGAGCGGGTCGCCGGGCGGCAGCGTGACGAACCAGCCCCTGCGCAGGTCGGCGATCGTACGGCGGGGGCTGCGGCCCTGGCCGTGGCCGGTGAAGCGGGCCCGGCCGGCCGGGACCAGGCCGTGGGCGGCGGCGCAGGACTCGACGTCCGCCGCCGCGTCCCGGACCGGGCCGGGCGGCCGGGAGGACAGCACGACATCGATGTCACTGCCCACGTTGTGGGAGGCGGCCTTGTCGACGGTGGTGACGTAGACCCCGCCGGGGCGCAGCACCCGGGCGCATTCGGCGACGATGGCCCGCACCTCGGCGGGCCCGGCCGCGAGGTGCAGCAGCCACACGCTGCACACGGCGTCGAACTGCCCGTCCCGGAAGGGCAGCCGGCGGCTGTCGGCGCGTACGACGGCGCCGGGGAGCCGGGTGGAGGCCTGCCGGGCCATCGCCGCGGCGAGGTCGACGCCGATCACGCTCATGTCGTCGCGGGCGGCGGCGAGCCGGCGGGTCACGATGCCGGTGCCGCAGGCGACGTCGAGCAGACTGCGCGTGTCCGGCGGTACGAGGCTCAGGACGCCCTGGGCGGCGGCGGCCGCCCGGGGCTCGCCGCCGCGCGAGGCGTCGTACCGCTCCGCTTCCTTGTCGTAGTCGAGCACCCGGTCAGTGTGCCCCGTGCCCCGGGGCGAGGTCCTCCACCCTGCGGGCGAGCTCGAAGTCCTTCTCGGTGACGGCGCCGCCCGCGCTGTGCGTGTGCACGGCCAGGGCGACGGTGTCGTAGCCGAGCGTCAGGTCGGAGTGGTGGTTCAGTTCCTCCTGGACCTGGGCGATGTGCACGACCATCGCCGTGGCCGAGAAGTGCGAGCCGAGCCGGTACGAGCGGACCAGGCGGTCCTGGTCGAGCGACCAGCCCGGCAGCTCGGCCAGCCGGTCCTCGACCTCTTTCTGCGACAGCGGTTCGACGGGCATGGGCTGCGCTCCTTCCCAGACTGCTGTGTCCGCGGTGTCCTCTCAGCGTGCCACAACGGAGCGGCCGAAGCCCTGGTCAGACGGGTGCACCTGTCCGGGACGACCGGTTCTCGACTACCGTCCCGGCATGACCACTCACCCGTCCACCGCCGAGCGGGGCGTGGGCCCGCTGCTGCGGGCCTGGCGGGAGCAGCGGCGGGTCAGCCAGCTGGAGCTGGCCCTGCGCGCGGACTCCTCGGCCCGGCACATCAGCTTCGTCGAGACCGGCCGTTCCCGTCCCAGCGAGGACATGGTGCTGCGGCTGGCCGAGCAACTGGACGTGCCCGTGCGGGAGCGCAACGCGCTGCTGCTGGCGGCCGGTTACGCCCCCCGTTACCCGGAGACCCCGCTGGACGATCCGGCGCTGGGCGCCCTGCGGGAGGGCATCGAGCGCCTGATCAGCGGGTACGAGCCGTACCCGGCCCTGGTGGTGGACGCGCTGTACAACGTGGTGGCCGCCAACCGGGGGGTGATGACGCTGGTGGAGGGCGTCGGCGAGGCGGTGCTCGCACCGCCCCTGAACGCGATGCGGCTGGCCCTGCACCCGCAGGGCCTCGCGCCGCGCATCCGCAATCTGCGCGCCTGGCGCGGCCACCTGCTGGAGCAGATGGAGCGGCAGATCGCCCTGCACCGCTCGCAGCCGCTACGGGCGCTGTACGAGGAGGTGGCGGCGTACCCCGTGCCCGAGACGGACACGGCGGACGAACCCTCGGAGCCGGTTCCGCACTTCGCGCTGCCGTTGCGGATCGAACACGAGGGGCAGACGCTGTCGTTCATCTCCTCGATCTCCACGTTCAACACGCCGATGGACGTGACGGTCGCCGAGCTGGCCATCGAGACGCTGCTCCCGGCGGACCCGGCGACGGCCAAGTACCTTCAGACGCTGATGTCCTGACGGGCCTTCAGTGCGGTGTGCTGCAGGACCGCGAAGCCGGCCACGACCAGGGCCTGCAGCACCGTCCACACCGCTCCCGGCGTGCTGGGCGAGAGCCACAGCGCCAGGGCCACGAGGCTCACGACCGCCCAGGCGAGGTTGCCCTCGATGACGGCCCGCACGCCGAGCGCCGGCGGCTGCCGGCGGGCGGCCAGCAGGCCCACGCCCGCCGCGTAGACGGCGAGGAACCCGCCCAGGCCGAGGAGCAGCGTGGCGTCGGCGCCGAGGAAGCGCCCGAGCGGGCCGGAGAACGCGAGGTAGGCGAGCGCGTTGCCACCGGTCACGACGGCGTCCAGGGCGAGGAAGCGGCGCAGCATCGACTGCGGTTCACGGGTGCGGGCGAGTGCGGCGAGCTGGAACGCGGACATGGGGAATCACCCTCCGTCGGGTCGTCGTGCGGCGGCTGGGGCCGGGCCCCGGGGCGGAGTGCGCCGGCCCGGAACCCGGTGCGTCCACGATCCCTTCCGGGTGGCGTCCGGTCGATTACCCGCGAGGTCATGCCCGCGCGGCACGCGGTGATTTCGGCGATCTTCTCGCCCCGGGCCCTGTCACGCCGTGGACCGGCCGTGACAGACTGATCGCAGGCTTGGGCACGTTGGGGAGGCGTGGCGTGAGTGAACGGCGGGCCGCACCCACCGTGGGCCAGGTGGTCCTGGGCAAGCGGTTGCAGGAGCTGCGGGAGGCCGCGGGCCTCAGCCGGGACGAGGCCGCGAAGGTGCTGCGGGTGGCCCCGGCGACGGTCCGGCGGATGGAGACCGCCGACGTCGCGCTGAAGATCCCGTACGTGCAGATCCTGCTGACGGCGTACGGGGTGGCGGCGGACGAGGTGACCGCCTTCGTCGACCTCGCCGAGGAGGCGAACCGGCCGGGTTGGTGGCAGCGGTTCCACGACGTGCTGCCGGAGTGGTTCAGCCTGTACGTGAGCCTGGAGGGCGCGGCCCGGATCATCCGGTCCTACGAGCCGCACTTCGTGCCGGGGCTGCTGCAGACCGAGGGGTACGCCCGGGCCGTGCTGCAGACCGGCACCATCGCGAACGCCGGGCCCGAGGCCGTGGACCGGCACGTGTCGCTGCGCATGGAGCGGCAGCGGCTGCTGGACCGGCCCAACCCGCCGCACCTGTGGGTCATCATGGACGAGACAGTGCTGTGCCGCCCGGTGAGCGCGGACGGCCGGGTGATGCGCGAGCAGCTGGACAAGCTGCTGGAGTACGCCGGGCGCGACCGGGTCACCCTGCAGATCGCGGAGTTCGCGGACGGCCCCCACCCGGGGACGTACGCGCCGTTCTCGCTGTTCCGCTTCGCCGAGCCGGAGCTGCCCGACATGGTCTTCACGGAGTACCTGACCGGCGCCCTGTACCTGGACTCCCGCAAGGAGGTCTCCGCGCACCTGGAGGTCCTGGACCACATGACGGCCCGGGCGGGCTCCGCGCAGCGCACGGAGGAACTGCTGCGGGAGTACCGCGAGCGCTACTGAGGCCCCGGCCCCGCCTCGACGTCACGGGGCGGGTTCTGACCCGTACGGGCGCCGTCGGCAGGTGTGCGCCCCGGCCCGCCCCTAGCGTCGGGATGACCGCACGGGCGGGTGAGCGCACGTGAAGGAGGTCCGATGCCCGGATTCGAGCTGCTGTACCAGGCGGCCGCGCTGTGCCTGATGTACCCCGACGACGATTTCCGTGCCCGGTTGCCGTTGCTGCGGGAAGCGGCTCCCCAGCTGCGTGAGTTCGCCGACCACGCGGCCCTCACCCCGCCGCGGGAGCTGGCCGCGCACTACGTGGAGGTGTTCGAGGGCGGGCAGGACCACAGCCTGTATCTGAGCGCCTGGCGCGAGGCGGCCCCGGCGCCGTCCGAGGAGCTGTACCGCGCGCACGGCCTGGAGACGACCGGCGAGGAGCCGCCGGACTTCCTGCCCGCGGTCCTGGAATGCGCGGCCCGCACCGGCGACACCGAGCTGCTGGCGGAGCACCGGGACGGCCTGGACCGGCTCCGCTCGAAGCTCACCGACTTCGGCACGCCGTACGCGACGGTCCTGGACGCGGTGTGCGCGACGCTGCCGCCGGTGGCCACGGGGCGTTAGTTCTCGCTGTCGTAGGTGTGGCGGGCCTGCTCGACCTTCTCCAGGTGGGCGGCCGACCAGTCGGCGAGGTGCGCGAAGAGCGGGGCGAGGCTGCGGCCGAGCTCGCTGATCTCGTACTCGACCCTGGGCGGGACCTCGGGGTGGTACGTGCGCACGACCAGGCCGTCCCGCTCCAGTTGCCTGAGGCGCTGGGTCAGCACCTTCGGCGTGATGGTGCCGATGCGCCGTTCCAGCTCGACGAAGCGCTGCCGGCCGTGGGTGTGGAGCGTCCACAGGACGGGCGTGGTCCACCGGCTGAACACGATGTCCACGACCGCGCTGATCGGGCAGGCGAGTTCCGGCACGGTCGCGGCGGACGCCGCCCCGGTCGTGTGAGCGGTCATGCGCACCCCTTGGGGATAGTCACTTTCCTCTAGGTACCTACTATATCGACGGTGTTAGCGTCCACGACATCGGCAACCAGGCCGCATAACAAGGGAGTTGCTCATGATCGTGGTGACCGGTGCGACCGGGAACGTGGGCCGATCACTCGTGCGGACCCTCGCCGGGGCCGGCGAGAAGGTGACCGCGACCTCGCGCAGGGTCTCGGACGCGGACGTACCGGAAGGCGTCGGGGCCCACCCGGCGGACCTGACGGACGTCGGCGGCCTCCGTCCCGTGCTGGACGGTGCGGACGCGCTGTTCCTGCAGAACGGCGGGGCCGACGCACACCTGCTCGATCCCGGACAGATTCTCGAAGCCGCCCGGGACGGCGGAGTCCGGCGCGTGGTACTGCTGTCCTCCCAGGGGGTGGCGACCCGGCCGGAGTCGGTCTCCCACGGGGGCGTCGGGCGGGCCATCGAGGACGCCGTGCGGGGGTCGGGTCTGGACTGGGTGATCCTGCGTCCGGGCGGTTTCGCCTCCAACGCCTTCGCCTGGGCCGGACCGGTCCGTACCCGGCGGACCGTCGCCGCGCCGTTCGGTGACGTCGGTCTGCCCGTGATCGACCCGGACGACATCGCCGAGGTCGCCGCGGCGGTCCTGCGGGAGGACGGGCACGCCGGGCAGGTCTACGAGCTGACCGGACCCGCCCTGAGCACGCCCCGGCAACGCGCCGAAGCTCTTGCGGAGGCCCTCGGCGAACCGGTCCGTTTCGTCGAGCAGACGCGTGAGGAGGCCCGTGCGCAGCTGCTGGAGTTCATGCCCGGGCCCGTGGTGGAGACGACCCTGGCCATCCTCGGCGAGCCCACTCCCGCGGAGCAGCGCGTCAGCCCCGACGTGGAGCGGGTACTGGGCCGCGCACCCCGCCCCTTCACGGACTGGGCCCACCGCAACGTCGCCGCGTTCCGTTAGGCAGTCTCGTTTGGATCACCGGGCGGACCAGAGGACGATGCCCGCGATGTGAAGTCCGGCCCGCTAGATGGTGGCGGTCTTCTCGTAGCGGGTGGCGATGCCTCGCCACTGCTTCAGGCGGTTGATGCACCGCTCGACGGTGTTGCGCTGCTTGTAGGTCTCGCGGTCGAACGCTGGTGGCCTGCCGCCCCGGCTGCCCCGACGTAGCCGGTGTCCGCGTTGGCCAGCGGGGACGGGGATCACTGCCCGGATGCCGCGCTTGCGCAGGTGCTCGCGGATCGCGCGCGAGGAGTACACCTTGTCGGCCAGGACCAGGTCCGGCC
>NZ_JBHWFG010000006.1:179759-293249 GCF_042733745.1 Streptomyces sp. NPDC059696 | reverse complement strand
TGCGATGACGCAGGTGGGCCGCCGGTCCGGGTGGGCGATACTGGGTTCGAACCAGTGACCTCTTCGGTGTGAACGAAGCGCTCTCCCACTGAGCTAATCGCCCGGGCGCAGGAAGAACATTACCCCATGTCAGGGGGTGCCTGTGACGGTCACTGGTCCTTGATCTTCCACGGCATGGTCACGCCGAACTTCCACAGGTAGACGCCGACGAGGACGCCCACGATCACCAGCCCGACGGACGTCAGGATGATGTTGCGTCGCCGCACCTTGGGATCGAGGGCCCGCTGGGCCGCCTCGGTGACCTTCCGCTTGGTCCAGCGGAGCACCAGCTGGGCCCAGACGAACTCCGTCGCCCAGATCGCCATGCCGCCGAAGATCACGACCCAGCCCGGCCCGGGAAGGGGCAGCATGATGATGCCGGCCACGACGACCGCGAGCCCGATGATGAAGACCCCGACCTGCCAGCTCACGTGCAGCGCCCGGCGTGCCTTGATGAACTCCGGCGCCCGCGAGCCGAGCCCGCGGTGCTGCTCGCCGTGCACTTCGCCCGTCCCCGACTCGTCCGACGCCACGGCCACCTCGCCCGGCTGGTCACTCCCCGTATTCATACGGCCAAACACTACCCGAGCGAAACCAGTCACCGGAATGGACGCACGAGTCGAACGATCTCTCGGCCGGAAGAGTTACGTAAAGGCACGCAAAACACTCAGAGGGGTTTACAACGGCACCGTAGGTGGCATGTCGATTTCGCCGACGTGCGAATCCCCGAGCGCACACTGAGCGAAAGGCCCTGGCGCTTATGAACACCACGGTCAGCTGCGAGCTGCACCTGCGCCTCGTTGTGTCGAGCGAGTCCTCCCTGCCTGTCCCCGCAGGCCTGCGGTACGACACGGCCGACCCCTACGCCGTGCACGCCACCTTCCACACCGGAGCCGAGGAAACCGTCGAGTGGGTGTTCGCCCGCGACCTCCTCGCCGAGGGACTTCACCGCCCTACGGGCACCGGCGACGTCCGCGTCTGGCCGTCGCGCAGTCACGGCCAGGGCGTCGTGTGCATCGCCCTGAGCTCGCCGGAGGGCGAGGCCCTGCTGGAGGCCCCGGCCCGGGCCCTGGAGTCCTTCCTGAAGCGGACCGACGCCGCCGTGCCGCCCGGCACGGAACACCGGCACTTCGACCTCGACCAGGAGCTCTCGCACATCCTGGCGGAAAGCTAGGGCGAGGCACCCACCAAGCCGCCCGGCGCCGTCCACTCGGGGAGACGGCTCGGGCCCGGACAACCGCATACGGCATGACACCGGCGCCGATACCGCGGCTCACGCGGTCCGGCGCCGGTTCGCGCGTATACGCATGCGTACGCATACATGCCCTCCCGCACCCCTCCCGCACCCCTCCCTCGCTCCCCGCAAGTCCCTCCCCGGCCCGCGCCTCGCGGGAACCATGGCCGGTCGCCCGGCGTTGTCATCGAAACCGTGTGCGGGCATGTGGGCGGTCCGGTGGTGGTGGAGCCGTTACCATCGGCCAGCATCGGCGGGCGCCCGCCCGACCCTCAGGCCAGGGAGCGAATCGTGCTGATCACCCACGACACCCGGTGCGCCCTCGACACCGTGGTCGATCTGGTGAACACCGCACCGGAGGACGACTCGGCGGCGGACGGGCTGCCGGATGTGGCGACCCTCGCGGACTTCGTGCGGAATCACGAGATCAGCGATGTCGGGGTGCTCTCGGAGCTCGACCTCTCCGCGGTGCGCTCGATCCGCTCCCGCTTCGCCGCGGTCTTCGCCGCCCCCGACGCCCGGGCGGCCGCCGCGCAGATCAACGACCTGGTGGCGGCCGCCGGCACCACACCCCGGCTGACGGACCACGACGGCTACGACTGGCATGTGCACTACTTCGCACCCGGCGCCTCCGTCGCCGACCACCTGGCCGCCGACTGCGGGATGGCCCTCGCGTTCTTCGTGGTCGCCGGCGAGCAGGAGCGGTTGCGCCGATGCGAGGCGCCGGACTGCCGACGCGCCTTCGTCGACCTCTCCCGCAATCGCTCCCGGCGCTACTGCGACAGCCGCACCTGTGGAAACCGTCTGCACGTGGCCGCCTACCGCGCGCGCCGCAAGGAGGCGGCGGGCTGACCGCCGCCGGCCCGCCGGAGGCGGAGGACGTCGATGCCGACGCGGCCCCGGCGGGTGACGCCGGGTACCGCGGGTGGAGCTCACAGCAGCAGCAGATCGTGCAACGAGGCCATGAGCAGCAGGCTCCCGATCACCGCCAGGAAGATCATCAGCGGTGGCTGGGAGAGGGCGAAGAGGCAGCCGCGCGGCTCGTCCTGCCGGGGACGGGGCTCGTCCAGGGGGAGGAAGGGCTCGTCCCGCGGAGTACGGGGCTCGTCCTGCGGCGGTGCGGGGTGGCTCTGTTTCGTCGTGTCCAGCATCTCGCGGCGATGATGGCGCAGGCGCCCCGCCGAACGCGATCACTGCCCTCCTGCCGCGCGGGAGTGCACCGATTGCGTGAGGTCCGGTTCGGGTTGTGATCGTTTTCGCGCGCCAGCGGACCCACTGTGACGATTCAGCCCGGTGACGATTCAGCCCGGTGACGCTTCGGGCCCGTGCGGTGTGGCCGTCAGATGCCGTGCTTCTTGAGGATGGCCTCGATGTCGCTGAAGTCGTCCTCGCCCCGGGAGGCCTGCGCGGGCCGGGCCGCCGGGCGGGCGCCCTGGCCCAGGGAGGGCGCCGAGGCGGGTGCCACCGCGTCGGGCGCGCCGGCCGCGCGGGCGGCGGCCCTGCGCTCCTTGCGGGTGCCGCCGCGCCGGCGCTCCACCGCCCGCGTGGTCATGAAGAGCACCCACGCCACACCGAGCAGCCCGAACCCGGCCCAGGCCGTCGGGCTGAAGGCGGTGTCGGCCAGCCACTCGACGACACCCGTCATCACCAGGCCGATCGGCACGAGGGAGTAGGCCGCGATACGGACCGCGGCGAGGTAGCGCTTGCGGTACGCCGTGACGACCGCGATGCCCAGGCCCGCCGCGGACACGGCGGAGCAGACGGTCTCGGCAATCATCCGGTCCTCCAGGCGTCGCGCGGTCGGGTCGGGGCGCTGCGTCCCTTCCATCCTGCACCCGCGGCACCCCGGCGGGCCATGTTCCGGGCTCCACATCAGGGACATCTCCGGGTCTCCTCCTCCGCAGGTGCCGGTGCGGACCGCGCTCCCTGCGGCACCTGCTGGAAGACTGTCGGTATGAGCGACTCCACCTCCGACCGTTCCGCCGCCCCCGTCCTCGAGGTCTGGTGCGACCTCCAGTGCCCGGACTGCCGCACCGCGCTGGACGATCTCCGCGCCCTGCGCGCCCGCTACGGGGAGCGTCTGGAGGTGCGGCTGCGGCACTTCCCGCTGGAGAAGAACAAGCACGCCTTCGCCGCCGCCCAGGCCGCCGAGGAGGCGTGGGAGCAGGGACAGGGGTGGCCGTACGTCGAGGCGCTGCTCGGCCGGGTCGAGGAGCTGGGGCGTCAGGGAGAGCCCTTCCTGGTCGAGCTGGCCCGCGAACTGGACCTGGACGCCGAGGAGTTCGACACCGCGCTGATCGACGGCCGGCACATCCTGTTCGTGGACGCCGACCAGGCCGAGGGCAAGGCGATCGGCGTGACCGGCACCCCGACGTACGTGATCGGCGGTGAGCGGCTCGACGGCGGCAGGAGTCAGGAAGGGCTGCGGGAGCGGATCGAGGAGATCGCGGACCGGCTGCTGGCCGGGCGGGAACACTGACCTCCCCCTCGCCCGGCCGTCGGCTCCCTGGCCGCTACAGGAGCGGCTTGTACAGGGCGTACTGCGTGGTCACGTAGCCGAGTGAGTCGTAGAGCCGCTCGGCCGGGGTGTTGCCGGCGAAGACGTTGAGGCCGAGGGTCCGCCTGCCCTCGGCGATCGTCTGGGCCTCGGCGAGCAGCATCAGGGTGCGGCCGTGGCCCTTGCCCCGGTGGGCGGCGTCCGTCTCGACGTCGAAGACGAACGCGCTGCTCTCGCGCACCGCCAGCCACAGCGCGCCCACCGGTGTGCCGAGGTGCTCGACGATGCTGATGAGCATGCCGGAGGTGGCGAGCCCGTCGGGCAGGAGCGTGGCGTGGTCGCGCTCGGACTTGGCCCGGGCCTCGGCCTCCGGGACGCCCCGCTCCATCCAGCTGTGCGCGTAGTCCTCCATGCCCTTCGCCAGCCAGGGGCCGAACTCCGCCTCGGTCATGGGCCGGGCGCGGCTTCCCTCCGGCAGGTCCGGCGGGGTGTCGCCGAGGGCCTTCTCCATGCCGCGGTTGCGTGTGACGTAGCCGAGCGCCGTGGCGAGGCGGAGTCCGGCCTCGGAGGCCGCCGGGACCGTCGCTTCGATGCGGCGGCACCCCCAGCCGCGCGCCACCTCCTCCGCGGCGAGCGCGGCGACCGTGGCCCGGCCCCGCCCGCGGTCCGGTTCCTCGATGTGCAGCTTCGTGATCCGGGCCACCGCGTCGCCGAACACGGGATGCGTGCCGAGGTGTATCGCCCCCACGGGACGGCTGTTCACGCACACCTGGTAGCGGCGTGAGCGCGTCCCGTCGGCGTTCTGCTGAAGCGGCTCGGTCGGCCGCAGGGTCGTGGTCATCAGGGGTGTTCTACCCGCAACCACGGCCGGGGGCAGCCGAATTTGCGGGGGCTGTCAGGGGTCGAGGTCGTTCCCCGCCCGCTCCTCGAAGATCCGCATGGCCTTGGCGGTCACCGGGCCGGGCGCGCCGGGCAGCTCACGGCCGTCGACGCGGTGCACGGCCTGCACGTCTCGCAGGGTGGACGTCAGGAAGATCTCCTCGGCCCGTTCCAGGACGTCCAGCGGCAGGTCGGTCTCCTTCGCTCCGGTCCATTCGGCCGTCAGCGCGCGGGTGATGCCGGCGAGGCAGCCGGAGGCGAGCGGCGGCGTGTGGATCTCGCCGTCGAGGACGACGAAGACGTTCGATCCGGTGCCCTCGCACAGCTGCCCCACGGTGTTGGCGAACAGGGCCTCGGAGGCGCCCTGTTCACGGGCGCGGGCCAGAGCGACGACGTTCTCGGCGTACGAGGTGGTCTTCAGGCCGGTGAGCGCGCCGCGCTCGTTGCGGGTCCAGGGGACCGTGATCACGGCCGTGGAGTCGGGGCGGCGGGTCGTCTCGCCGAGGGCGACGACGAGGGTCGGGCCGTGGTCGCCGCGGTCGGAGCCGAGGGGGCCGTGACCGCCGGTGTAGGTGATACGCAGCCGGCCGAGCGGCACGGGGACGGCCTCCAGGACGGCGGCGCAGGCGCGGCGCACCTCGTCGTGGTCCGGGTCGGGCAGGCCGAGGCCGCGCGCGGAGCGGGTCAGCCGGTCGAGGTGCCGGGTGAGGGCGAACGGCCGGCCGGCCACGGCTTTCACGGTCTCGAAGATGCCGTCGCCCACGGTCAGCCCGTGGTCGAAGACGGAGACGCGGGCGGACTCGATGTCCTGCAGCCCGCCGTCGAGCCAGATCTTCACGTCAGGTCCTCTCCAGTCACCTCGTACGTTCCCGACGCTATCGCGAGCAGCCGGGACGCCTTGAGTTCGGTCTCCCGCCACTCCCCCTCGGGGTCGGAGCCCCAGGTGATGCCCGCGCCGGTGCCGAAGCGCAGCATGCCGGCGGCCCGGTCGATCCAGAAGGTGCGGATGCCGACGGCGAGCTCTCCGGTCCCCCGGTCGGCGTCGACCCAGCCGATCCCGCCGCAGTACGGGCCCCGGGGCGCCGTCTCCAGGGCGTCGATGATCCGCAGTGCGCTGGACTTGGGCGCGCCGGTGACGGAGCCGGGCGGGAAGGCCGCGCCGAGCAGTTCGGCCCAGCCCGCCCCGTCGGCCAGTTCGCCCCGGACCGTCGAGACGAGATGGACCAGACCCGGGTGCTTCTCCACGGCGCACAGGTCGGGCACCGACACGCTGCCCGTGGCGCACACCCGCCCGATGTCGTTGCGGACGAGGTCCACGATCATCACGTTCTCGGCGTAGTCCTTCTCCAGCAGGTCGGCCTCCGTCCTGCCGGTGCCCTTGATCGGTCCGGACTCGACGACCCGGCCCTCGCGCCGCAGGAACAGTTCCGGGGAGGCGGTGGCGATCTCCACGCCGTGCCGGGGCAGGCGGATCGTCCCCGCGTAGGGCGCGGGGTTGCCGCGGGCGAGCAGTGCGGTGAGGGCGTCCACGTCGGCGTGGGGCCCGACCGGCGCGGACAGCACGCGGCACAGGTTCGCCTGGTAGACCTCGCCGGCCGCGATGTGGTCACGGATCCTGCGCACCGCGGACGTGTACGCGGCGCGGTCGAGCGAGGACGTCCAGTCACCGGCGGCCGGGCCGTGCCACGCGCCGGGGGCGGGGACGGACACGTCCGCCGTCCGGACGTGCGCGAAGCGGGCGCAGGTCAGACGGCCCTCGAAGTCGGCGCAGACGGCCCAGAAGCCGCTGGATTCCAGGGCTTCGGGATCGTCGGTGACGTCGAGGAGCCCGGTGGCGACGCGGTCGCCGAAGCGGGCGAGAGGAGGGAGGTCGAGCACGCTGTCGAGTCTAGGGCGGGTGTCTCACGGGTGACCGGGGGATGTCCTGTCGCACGACCCTGTGACCTCCCTGAGCAGGGGAAGCGCAGCACGCTGCACAAACGCGTTTTTGTACTGGCCCCGGAATCCGCTAGAGTTCAACACGTCGCCGGGCCGCGAGAGCGGACCGAAACGACAGGCGGACGTAGCTCAGTTGGTAGAGCGCAACCTTGCCAAGGTTGAGGTCGCGAGTTCGAACCTCGTCGTCCGCTCGAAGGAAGAGGGGGCTTCCCGGTCCCCTACACTCCTGGTGGAGTGGCCGAGAGGCGAGGCAACGGCCTGCAAAGCCGTCTACACGGGTTCAAATCCCGTCTCCACCTCCAAGGACGATTAGCTCAGCGGGAGAGCGCTTCCCTGACACGGAAGAGGTCACTGGTTCAATCCCAGTATCGTCCACTGGATCTTTCAAGATCCGTCCCGCGCGATTAGCTCAGCGGGAGAGCGCTTCCCTGACACGGAAGAGGTCACTGGTTCAATCCCAGTATCGCGCACGCAGTGCCCATGACCGGATGCGGTCCGTGTTCATGGTCCCGAGGACGATTAGCTCAGCGGGAGAGCGCTTCCCTGACACGGAAGAGGTCACTGGTTCAATCCCAGTATCGTCCACATCACACAGGAGCCCCCGGCCGTTCGCGGCCGGGGGCTCCTGTCGTGTCATGACTCAGGACGAGAACAGCATGTGCCCGAAGCTCTTGTGGCGGTGATGCCCGTGATGGCCGTGGTGTCCGTGACCGCCGTGCGGGGCGCCCCAGGCCGGGGCCGGCGGCGCGGGGTAGGCCTGCGGGGCGGGCGGGGGCGGCGGGGCGCCCTGGGACCACTGGGACTCCAGGCGGGTCAGGGACTCCAGCTCGCCGTAGTCGAGAAAGATGCCGCGGCAGCCGCTGCACTGCTCGATCTGTACGCCGTTGCGGTTGTACGTGTGCATCGGTGCGTGGCACTTCGGACACTGCATGGTCGTTCAACTCCTCGCCGGTCGGTCCTGCTTCAGGTCTCGCCAGGACAGACTCTGTCCCGCTGTGGTCGGTTGCACCCTACTTCGCGTGCTCCGGCGTCAACTGTGGCGGGACGGTAGCCATTCGGTCACAGGCGTCCACGACGGACCGCTCCACCTCGTCCAGCGGCCGGCCGGCCTCGGCCGCCTTCGTGACGGCCCGGGCCGCGGTCTGCGCGGTGAGGGCCCGGGCAGCCGTGTCGAGCGCGGGCCAGGGATCGCCCTCGGCGGGGACGGCCGGGCCGCCGGCCTGCCGGTAGGCGGTGAGGAACCGGTCCCACTCCCCGGGCGGGAGCAGCCCGCAGGCGTACCAGGCGGCGGGGCGGGCGAGGTCCCAGGCGGGGACGCCGGCACCGAGGTCGTCCACGTCGATCAGCAGCCAGGGGCCGTCGGGCGCGGGGCGGCGTATGAGCTGGCCGAGGTGGAGGTCGCCGTGGCAGAGGGTGCGGGGGTGCGGCATCGGTGCCTCGTCGCGGGCCCAGGGCGGGAGAGTGGCCCAGGCGCGCAGCACGGGGGCGGCGTCCGGGTGCGGGCCGGCTGCCCGGAGCCGGTCCATGGCCCGGGCCGCCTTGGCGGGGCCGCGCATGGGGGGCAGGCCCTGCGGGACCGGGGTGCGGTGGAGGCGGGCGAGGAGGGTGGCGGCCGCTTCCCAGGGGGCGGCGTCCGGGTCGTCCGGGTCGACGGGGGTGCCGTACGGCCAGAACGTCACGAGGCGGCCGTGCAGGGTGACCGGGGACGGGTCGAGCGGCGGCAGGAGGAGGCCGGGGAGGCGGGCGGCCACCAGGAGGCGGGCGCGCAGTTCGGCCGGGTCGCTGTCCGGCGGGTGCGCTTTGGCGACGGTGTCCGCGTGGCGCACGACGATGCCGTCCGGGCGGTCCGCGAGCGTGGCCGCGCCGCAGGGGCAGGCGGCCGAGCGGGCGTGGGCGGCCGATCGGGCCCTGAGGGCGAGCGCGTGCACGAGGGGGGCGGGGGTCACGGGGTGAGAGTACGTGGGGGTGGAGCGCGCGGCGTCGGCAACGGCCGGAAGCGGGCTTCCGCAGTCCTCGGGCCGAGGTGCGGGGGTGAGGTGGGGGCGACCGCCGGAGGGGAAAAGCAATGCCGGCGCAGCTCCCCAGCTGCGCCGGCATCTGTGCCGTCCGCCGCACCCCCGTCCCCACGGGGTTTCATGGGTGTGATGTCCCCGCCCGGACCGCTCTTCCGGGCCTGGGGTCGCCGCTCAGCGCCCCAGCATCTCTCCCACGGACGACGCCTGTGTGGCCACTGTCTCCCACCCGTCGAAGACGAGGAGGAGCAGGACCGCCAGGGGAAGGGCCATCAGCGTCGCCACCAGCGGGTGGCGACGGCCCTGACGGCGGGGGCGGAACGCGGCGTACGCCTTGCGTCCCTCCTCGCGGAGCAGTGTCCGCGGTGCCGTGTGGGCCATGGTCCCTCTCCTGACCGTGCTCAGTTGTCGTTGACAGCGGCGGGCGTCTGACCTCGGGGGACGAGTGCTGCCACCCGCCGCTTGACCTCAAATCTAGGCGTCCGGCCCCTCCCCGGCGTCATGCCCTCGTACCGATTGCCGGGCCTCCCCGAGGATGAGCCGCCACCCGCGATGTACTCCCCTGGGTGGAGACGAGGGCGCGGGTCTCAGGGTCTTCCCCGACGGGACGCCCGGATCACCCCACTTTGTCCGAGCTCTCCTCTCGCGGAACGGGCTGTTCCACCAGGGCGAGCACCCGATTCGCCATGAAGCGCGCGGTACGCACGACCGTCCCGCTTCGGGTGACTTCGCTCACTTCCACCACGCCTCGGCGTACCGCCGTCTCCACCCTGCGGCCTGCTCTGCTCGCCACGACCTCATAGGTGCGCGTCGTGTCCCCCGCGTCCACGACTATCTCCACGCGATCACCCTTCACAGGACCAATCCCCCTTCTGCGACGGGTGGTTGGGATCACTCATCACGCGAAGTCCGCCTCTTCGCGCCCTCCCTGACCACTCTTCAAGTCTCCCACCCACCACTGACAATCCATCACGCTGAGAGGGCGCGGCCTCTGCGCGCGGGCGGCCGCGGAAACGTAAGCTGTGGCTCGTCACAGGACCGGGCAGCGGGGATGAACATGGCGATGATGCGCCTGAGGCGCGAGGACCCGCGCGTCGTCGGCTCGTTCAAGCTTCACAGACGGCTCGGCGCGGGTGGGATGGGCGTGGTCTACCTGGGCTCCGACAAGAAGGGGCAGCGGGTCGCACTCAAGGTCATCCGTCCCGACCTGGCGGAGGATCAGGAGTTCCGTTCCCGGTTCGCCCGCGAGGTCTCGGCGGCCCGGCGGATCCGCGGCGGCTGCACGGCCCGGCTGGTGGCGGCCGACCTCGACGCGGACCGGCCCTGGTTCGCCACGCAGTACGTGCCCGGCCCGTCCCTGCACGACAAGGTCGCGGCCGAGGGACCGCTCGGCGCGGCCGATGTCGCGGCCGTGGGCGCCGCCCTGTCGGAGGGCCTGGTCGCGGTGCACGAGGCCGGGGTGGTGCACCGGGACCTGAAGCCGTCCAACATCCTGCTGTCCCCGAAGGGGCCGCGGATCATCGACTTCGGCATCGCCTGGGCCACCGGCGCCTCCACGCTCACCCATGTCGGCACGGCGGTCGGCTCGCCCGGCTTCCTCGCGCCGGAGCAGGTGCGCGGGGCCGCCGTCACCCCGGCCACGGACGTGTTCTCGCTCGGTGCCACCCTCGCGTACTCCTCGATGGGCGACTCGCCCTTCGGGCACGGCAGTTCCGAGGTGATGCTGTACCGCGTGGTGCACGAGGAGCCGCAGCTGCACGGCGTGCCGGACGCGCTGGCCCCGCTCGTGCGTGCGTGTCTGGCGAAGGACCCCGAGGAGCGGCCCAGCACCCTCCAACTGTCGTTGCGTCTCAAGGAGATCGCGGCCCGGGAGTCACAGGACCTCGCCGGTGTCCGGCCGCCCGCGCCGCGCGGCGCCGAGGGCGACCGGCCCGTCGACACCTACCCCGAGCGGGTCCGGCGCCCGCAGGGACAGCACAGTTCCGGCACGTCCGGGGCCCAGCGGGGCCGGATCACTCCCCCACCGCGCGGTTCCGGCCCCTCCCGGGACGGCCACGCGCAGGACGGTACGGCGTCCCAGAGCGGGACCGGTGCACGGGGCGGGGCCCGGGCGACCGGCGGCGGGAACCGGTCGACGGGGAGCGGCAGCCGCGGCAGGACCCCGGTGCGCGGGCCCGGTGCCCCCCGGGGCGGCACCCCTTCGCGGTCGGGGTCGCGGCCGACCCCCACCGGGCGCGACGGGACCCGGGCGGGCGGCGGCGGACGCCCCGCCCCGCACAGCGGTACCGGGCGTCCGGCCTCCAGGAACACGGGCACCCGGCTGCGGCCCGCCAATCCGCGGCTGCTGCGGCAGCGGCTGTTCGTGTTCGTCGTGGTGACGTTGCTGGTGGCGGTCGGCATCGCCCTGGTCCAGGGCTGCCAGGGCCCGGCGCGGGGGCTCGGCGGCGACGGGGGCGGCGTACGGCAGGAGCACGGCCGGCAGGACGACCGCGCACGGAGCGTCTGGCCGTAGGAGGCGGCGGCGCGCGACTGGGGCCGTGCGGGCCGCGCCCCGCTTCAGCGGGGGGTCACAGCTGCGGCAGGATCCGTTCGAAGAACGCGCGGTCGCCGTCGAAGACCGGGTCCAGTGCCAGGAACTCACGGGGGGTGACCCAGCGGGTCTCCGCCACCTCGCCCGGGTCGGGGAGCACCTCGCCGCTGTCGGCACGGGCGGTCCACCAGTGGAGACGGAAGCGGCGGTCGTCGGTCTCCGACTCCCAGACCTTCGCCTCCGGTACGACGGTGAGGCCGACCTCCTCGTGGACCTCCCGCACGACCGCCTGCTCCTGGGACTCGTCCGGCTCGACCTTGCCGCTGACGGGCTGCCAGTAGCCGGGCCGGGCGACGGCCGGACCGCGCCGGATCGCCAGAAGGCGCTCTCCGCGCCGGACCACGGCGACGATCGCCTCGCGCTGTTCCATGACCGGCTCCTACAAGGTGGGCCGGCCGGTGGCCACGGCGTAGAAGGCCACGGCCGCCGCCGCGCCCACGTTCAGGGAGTCGACGCCGTGGGCCATGGGGATGCGGACCCACTCGTCTGCGGCGACCAGGGCCTGGGTGGACAGGCCGTCGCCCTCCGCTCCGAGCATGAGCGCCACGCGGTCCATGGTGTGCGGAGCGGCCTCGTCGAGGGACCGCGCCTTCTCGTCGGGGGTGAGGGCGAGCAGGGTGAAGCCCGCCTCCCGGACCGAGTCCAGCCCCTTGGGCCAGGTGTCCAGACGGGCGTACGGGACGGAG
Source organism: Streptomyces sp. NPDC059696 (assembly GCF_042733745.1). Classification (NCBI taxonomy): domain Bacteria; kingdom Bacillati; phylum Actinomycetota; class Actinomycetes; order Kitasatosporales; family Streptomycetaceae; genus Streptomyces; species Streptomyces sp. NPDC059696. The sequence continues at coordinate 281,374 of NZ_JBHWFG010000006.1, read as the reverse complement.
AAGACGGCGCCCATGGAGACCTTCACGCTGCGGCGGTAGAGCGGGTCGGCGCAGTCGGGCGAGAGCAGGACGGCGTCCATGCCGAGGGCGGCGGCCGACCGGAAGATCGCGCCGATGTTGGTGTGGTCGTTGACCGACTCCATGACGACGACGCGGCGGGCGGTCCGCAGGAGGTCGGTGGCCGTGGGCAGCGGTTTGCGCTGCATGGACGCGAGCGCGCCGCGGTGCACGTGGTAGCCGGTGACCTGCTCGGCGAGCTCCGGGCTGACGGCGTAGACCGGGGCGGGCAGTTCGTCGATGACGTCGCGCATGACGTCGACCCACTTGGCGGAGAGCAGCATGGACCGCATCTCGTAGCCGGCTTCCTTGGCCCTTCTGATGACCTTCTCGCCCTCGGCGATGAACAGGCCCTCGGCGGGTTCGCGCCTGCGGCGCAGCTCCACGTCGGTCAGGCCGGTGTAGTCGCGCAGACGCGGGTCGTCGGGGTCCTCGACGGTGATGAGATCGGCCACAGGGTGATACTGCCTTGTCCTGGGTGTGGTGCCAACGGCTCGGGACGGGTTGGTTACCCGCGGTTACTCGCTTGTCGCGGGGGCGGGCGGGCCGACCTTCACGACATCGCCGATGACGATGACCGCCGGGGGCTTCACGTCCTCGGTCCGTACGGTCTCCGCGACCGTCGCGAGGGTCGCGTCGACGCGGCGCTGGGCGGCGGTCGTGCCCTCCTGGACGAGGGCGACGGGGGTGCCGGCGGGCTTGCCGTGCGCGACGAGCGTCTCGGCGATCTTTCCGATCTTGTCGACGCCCATGAGGATCACCAGCGTGCCGGTCTGCTGGGCCAGGGACGGCCAGTCGACCAGGGACCGCTCGTCGTCGGGCGCGACATGGCCGCTGACGACGGTGAACTCGTGGGCGACACCGCGGTGCGTGACCGGGATGCCGGCCGCGCCGGGGACCGAGATGGAGCTGGAGATCCCGGGGACGACCGTGCAGGGGATGCCGGCCTCGGCGAGGGCTTGGAGCTCCTCCATGCCGCGGCCGAAGACGTACGGGTCGCCGCCCTTCAGCCGGACGACCGACTTGCCCTGCCGGGCGTGCTCGATCAGCGCGTTGTTGATGGCCTCCTGGGCCATGTAGCGGCCGTAGGGGATCTTCGCCGCGTCGATCACCTCGACGTGGGGCGGGAGTTCGGCGAGGAGGTCGCGCGGGCCGAGGCGGTCCGCGATGACCACGTCCGCCTCCGCGAGCAGGCGGCGGCCGCGCACGGTGATCAGGTCCGGGTCGCCGGGGCCGCCGCCGACCAGGGCGACTCCGGGGGTGCGGGTGCGGTAGTGCGGGGCGACGAGTGTGCCGTCCCGCAGGCCCTCGACGACCGCGTCGCGGACGGCGGCGGTGTGGCGGGGGTCGCGGCCCTTGGCTTCGGTGGTGAGGACGGCGACCGTGACGCCCTCACTGTGCCCTGTGGCGGGAGTCCAGGCCGTGGCCAGATCGGCGTCGTCCGACCGGACGCACCAGACACGGTGGCGCTCCGCCTCGGCCGACGCCCTGTTGTTCGCTTCCCTGTCGCTGGTGGCGATCAGGGCGTACCAGGCGTCCGCGAGGTCGCCCTCCCGGTAGGGGCGCCGGTGCCAGGTGATCTCACCGGCGTCCGCCATGGCCTCGACCGAGGGGGTGGCCTCGGGGGACACGAGGAGGAGGTCCGCGCCCGCCCCGATCAGTGCCGGGAGGCGGCGCTGGGCGACCTGGCCGCCGCCGAGGACGACCACACGACGGCCGGCGAGACGGAGGCCTACGGGGTAGGCGGGGTGTTCGGCCATGAGGTGCGGCTCCTGTTGCGGCGGTGTTCAGTGCCCTGACGTGCGGATTTTAGTGGGCGGGAGGGAGAGAGTCCCAAGTGGTCCAGTGGCTGGGCACCGGGGGCGGCCGGTGGGCCCCCCGGGGAGGCGGCGGGGCCACCGGGGAAGCGGCGGCGCGTGAAGAGTTTCGTGGGCGGGCGCTCCGGTTCTCGGAACGTCCGCCCACGGATCCTTGGGGACGCTCCGGTGGCGGAACGTCCGCCCACGGATCCTCGGGGACGCGCTCCGGTGGCGGAACGTCCGCCCACGGATCCTTGGGGACGCTCCGTTTGCGGAGCGTCCGCCTACGGATCCTCGGGGACGGCCGGTGACCTACTTCTCGGTCACGCCTGCCGAGTCGAACGTCGCCACCTCGTGCATCGCCCGGGCCGTGCTCTGGACCAGCGGGAGGGCGAGCAGGGCGCCGGTGCCCTCGCCGAGGCGCAGGTCGAGGTCGACCAGGGGACGCAGACCCAGCTTGTTGAGCGCGGCGACGTGGCCGGGCTCGGCGCTGCGGTGGCCCGCGATGCACGCGGCCAGGACCTCCGGGGCGATCGCGCGGGCGACCAGGGCGGCGGCGCCGGCGCTGACGCCGTCCAGGATCACCGGCGTGCGCAGGGAGGCGCCACCGAGCAGGAGACCCACGATGGCCGCGTGCTCGAAGCCGCCGATCGCGGCGAGCACGCCGATGGGGTCGGCCGGGTCGGGCTGGTGCAGTTCCAGGGCACGGCGGACGACCTCGGTCTTGCGGGCGAGGGTCTCGTCGTTGATGCCCGTGCCCCGGCCCGTGACCTCTGCCGGATCCGCACCCGTGAAGACGGAGATCAGGGCGGCGGACGCGGTGGTGTTGCCGATGCCCATCTCACCGGTCAGCAGGGCCTTGTTGCCGGCGGCGACCAGGTCGCGGGCGGTCTCGATGCCGACCTCGATGGCCTGCTTGGCCTCCTCGCGGGTCATCGCGGGGCCGGTCGTCAGGTCGGACGTGCCCGCGCGGATCTTGCGGGGCAGCAGACCCGGGGTGGCCGGGAGGTCGGCCGCGACGCCCACGTCCACGATGCACACCTCGGCACCGACCTGGGTGGCGAAGGCGTTGCAGACGGCGCCGCCGCCCAGGAAGTTGGCCACCATCTGGGCCGTGACCTCCTGCGGCCAGGGAGTGACGCCCTGGGCGTGCACCCCGTGGTCGCCCGCGAAAATGGCGACGGCCGCGGGCTCCGGGATGGGCGGCGGGCACTGGCGGGACAGGCCGGAGAGCTGGGCGGAGATGATCTCCAGCATGCCCAGGGCACCGGCCGGCTTGGTCATACGCTTCTGGCGCTCCCACGCCTCGCCGAGCGCCTTGGCGTCCAGCGGGCGAATCTGCGCGACGGTCTCGGCGAGCAGGTCGTGGGGTTCCTCTCCGGGCAGGGCACGGCGGCCGTATGTCTCTTCGTGCACGACCCAGGACAGTGGGCGGCGCTTGGACCAGCCGGCCTGCAACAGCTCGGGCTCGTCCGGGAATGCGTCGACGTAGCCGACGCACAGGTAGGCGATGATCTCCAGGTGCTCGGGCAGGCCGAGGGCGCGGACCATCTCGCGCTCGTCGAAGAAGCTGACCCAGCCGACGCCGAGGCCTTCGGCACGGGCGGCGAGCCAGAGGTTCTCCACGGCCAGGGCGGCCGAGTAGGGGGCCATCTGGGGCTGGGTGTGGCGGCCCAGGGTGTGACGGCCGCCACGGGTCGGGTCGGCGGTGACGACGATGTTCACCGGCGTGTCGAGGATGGCCTCGATCTTCAGTTCCTTGAACTGCTTCGCCCGGCCCTTGGGGAGGGACTTCGCGTAGGCGTCGCGCTGGCGCATGGCGAGTTCGTGCATGGCCCGGCGGGTGTCGGCGGAGCGGATGACGACGAAGTCCCACGGCTGCGAGTGGCCGACGGAGGGCGCGTGGTGGGCGGCCTCCAGGACACGGAGCAGCACCTCGTGCGGGATCGGGTCGCTGCGGAAGCCGTTGCGGATGTCGCGGCGTTCACGCATGACCTTCAGAACGGCCTCGCGCTCGGCGGGGTCGTAGCCGGGGGCCGCGGGGCCGGTGGACTGTCGGGCTTCTGCCACTGCGTCCGCGCTCTCTTCTCGGCGTTCCTGGTCGGCCAGGTCTTCCTGTTCGGCGCCCCGGGTGTCCAGGTCGTCGGCGTTCTGTGCGAGTTCGGCGTCGCCGTCGCGGGGTGCCGGGACGGTGACGGCGGGCACGGGAGGCTCCGGCGTCTCGTTCGCCGTCGCCGGCTGCGACTGCTGCGGGCCCTGTACCGGCTCCCCGGGCTGCGCCGGCTGTTCCTCCGCGGGCGGGACCGGGAGTACGACGGTGACGTCCTCGGGGGTGGGAGCCGGGGTGTCGGGGCCGGCCGCCTGGGGGGTCGGGGCGGGCTCGACGGCTTCCGGGGCCGGGGCCGGAGCGGGGGCGGGCACGGGCGCTTCGGGTGCTTCGGGCGCCGGGGCGGGGGTTTCGGGTGCCTGTGCGGTGGGCTCGAGTGCCGGTGCCGGTGCGGTGGGTTCGATTGCCGGTGCCGGTGCCGTGGGCTCGGGTGCCTGTGCGGGGGTCTCGGGGGCCGTCGCTGTGGCGGGCTGAGCCGGTGCGGTCGCGTCCGGAGCGGTGTCCGGGGCGGCGGGCGTGGCGGGGCCGGCGGGGAGCGCTGCGTCGGCGGGCACGACCGCCTGGGCCTCGGGCTCTGCGGCCTGGGCCTGGGCCTGGGCCGGGTCCGCGGTGGCGACGACCTCGGCGGCCGGGGTCGGCTCCGGGGCGGGGAGAGGCTCCGCGGTAGGAGCAGTCGTCTCCTGGCCGACCGGCTCGGCGGCCGGGGCAACGGTTTCCTGGCCGGGCGCTTCGGGGGCCGGAACGGTGGCTTGCGCAGCAGACGCCTCGGGTTCCTGCGCGACTGGCACGGCGTCAGGTGCGGCCGGGGGCTGGGGAGCAGCCGCTTCGGCGGTGACGCCCGGCTCCGGTGCCACGGGCTCGGGGGCGGGGGCGACCTCGGGGGCGGGGGCGACCTCGGCGGCCGGGGACTCCGCACCTGCCTCCGGGGCGGGAGCGTCCGCGCCGACGGCCTCGGGCGAAGGGACCGTGGCGGGCTCCGCAGCGGCGGCCTCGGGGAGCGGTACGGCGTCGGGGGTGGGGGCGGCCTCGGCGGCGGGGGTTGCCTCGACGGCGTGAGTGACCCCCGGGGACGGGACGACCTCAGGGCCCGGGACGGCCTCAGGGGACGGGACGACCTCAGGGCCCGGGACGGCCTCCGGGCCCGGGACGGCCTCCGGGCCCCCGACGGCCTCGGCGACCTGCCCGGCCTCGGGAGCGGGAGTCGGCACCGGTGCCGGTGCCGGTGCCGGTGCCGGTGCCACGGCCTGGTCGGCGGCGATCGGCGTGACCTGCTCGTCGGCGGTCTGCGGCAGGGAACCCTCAGGAGCGCCACCGGCAGACTCGGACCCGCCACCCTGCGCAGGGCTTTCGACGACCGGCCCGGTTTCCGCAGTGGGTGGCGGGACCTGCTCCGGAGCGGTCACGGCCGCGCCCTCGGCGGCAGGCAGCGGACCCGCGTCCGGACCGACGCCGGTCACGGCGGGGACGGCCAAGACGGGGGCGCCCTGCTCGGGAACCGGGTGCCCGGCCCCGGCCGCCTGGACTTCGACGCCACCGGCGGGCTCGGCGGCAGTGGCCAGCCCGGCCTGGGCAGCGCTCACTCGGCCCGCCGCCTCCTCCAGGCCCGGGTCCACGGCGTCCGCCCCCGGAACGGGCATGACCTGCTCGGCGGCGGCGACTTGAGCACCGTCCGGGCCGGCACCCACCGGAGCCTGGCCGGCTACGGCCGCCCCGGCCGCCTGCCCTTCCGCCACCACGGCCTGATCGACGGCATCGGGCCGCACCGCCTCAACCGACGCCGACGCCGACGCCGCTGCAGGTGCCGCTGCAGGTACAGGTGCCGCTGCCGACGCAGGTGCCGCTGCGGGCACCGGCTCCGCAGCCTGCGGCGTCGCAGGGCCGGTCTCGGCCGTCGCGTGGGTCGCGACCGCCTGGGCCGTGCCCGTCGGTGCCGTCGCCGGAACAACCGTTTCCGCAGGCATCGCCCCGGCGCCCACCGGGGCCGGGTGCGTGACCGGCGCGGCCCAGGGCGCGGCGGGCTGCGTCTGTGGCTCGGGGGCGCGGGGGCCGTCGAGGTACTCGGGGCCCGCGGCGGCCGGTGCCGGCTGGCGCACCGGCGCGTCCGCGGGGCCACGGTCGGCGAGGGAACGCACCGGGCTGGCCGAGCTGTCGGGCAGCGGCGGACCGAGGTGCAGGGGCCGGCGCGGGGTGATGGGCGGGATCGGCGGCGGGTCGGGCAGGCGGACACCGCTGAGGTCGACCGAGCCGCTGTCCCGGCCGTGGATCTCGTGCGGGCCGGGCTGGTGCGCGGTCTCCTGGACCGGCTCCGGCGCGGGCGGCGGGACCTCGTTGCCCCAGGCGCCCTGGGCGCCCGGCAGGAGCAGCAGGTCGTCGTCCTCGGCGGGGGTCTCGGAGAGGTAGGTGTACGCACCGGGCGCGGGGGCGTCCGGCTGCTCCACCATGCCTGCGCTCTCCGGCAGTCCCTCGCCCGGGACCTGGCCGGTGTCGGTCATGCGTACCCCTCGCCCATCGGTTGATGCTCCTACGACCAGCTCGCCCGGAACGGCGCACCGACCGCCCCGCAGTGAAGAACGAGCGTGCGTCCCCAGCGGCACGAACGGTCCGCCCGGAAAAGGCGACAAAGCCATTCACTGGCATTGTCGCGGTCGAACCACCCCCACGGCAGCTTGATCCGCGACGGTTCCGCTGTGGACTGCGCCACGTTGCGCGTCCTCCGCTTCTGCCGTACCACACACACCCCAAAACGGGCGGGTTTTCCGGACATTGACCGACGAAGCGCCGGGCGTCCTGGTGCGGTGCAGCGATCGGCCAGCCTACCGCGCGCAGTACGACAAACCGATCACGGGGACGGTCGTGAGGACCGACGCGGGATCAGGCGCCGCGCTTGGGCAGCACGCCGCTGAGCAGGAACGCGACGCTCCGCTCCTTCTCCGTCCAGGCCTTGGTGTCGAGTTCGACGGACTGGAGGAGGGCGCACTCGACGTGGTAGCCGTGCTCGGTCAGGTCGCGGCCGATGAGTTCGGCGGCGTCGCGGGTGGCGGCGTGCGTGACGATGCGTTGCGGGCGGCGGTCGGCGACCGCCGAGACGACGGCCGCTCCCCCGCCGCCGACGCGGACGACGTCGGGTTCGGGGAGGTTCTCCAGGATGTGCGGGGCGGTGCCGTGCACGATCTGGAGCTGGACGCCGAGGCGGCGCGCCGTGGCGTCGGTGCGGACGCAGGCGGTCCGGTCGCTGTCGACGGCGAGGACGGCCGCACCGGCACGGGCGGCCTCGACGGCGAAGGCGCCGCTGCCGCAGCCGATGTCCCAGACGAGGTCGCCGACGCGGGGCCCGAGGTGCGCGAGTTGGGAGGCGCGCAGCAGCTGGGTCTCGCCCTCGCCGAGGTACACGCCGTAAGCGTCGGCGGGCAGGGTCCAGCCGCGCGGCCCGGCCGACGGGTCACGGCCGGCGATCCAGCCGCCGGACTCCCCCGCCGTGTCCGGCCGGGCCGGGCCGCCGAGGACGATGACGACGTTGGGGTCGCGCCAGGTGTGGTCGGCGGCCTTGTCGGAGGTGACGACGGACACCCGCTCGCGGTCGGTGCCCAGTTCCTCGCAGACGACGAAGGAGCGGTGGACTCCCTCGAGGAGCAGGCCGAGTTCGGCGGGACCGGCGCCGGGTGAGGTGAGAACCGCCACCTTGGTGTGGGCTCGGCATACGTTGACCGCGCGGCGCAGGGTGCGGGGGTGTGCGACGACCACCTGTGCGTCGTCCCAGGGCATACCGGCGCGGGCGAAGGCCGCGGCGACGGAGGAGACGGCCGGGACGACCTCGACCTCCAGGCCGAACTCGGGGGCGCGCAGGGTGCGCACGACGCCGAAGTAACCGGGGTCGCCGTCGGCGAGGACGACGGCCGTGCCGCGGTGGGCGGCGATGCGGCGGGCCGCGAGGGCGACACTGCCGAGGCGGATGCGCTCGGCGCCGGCGGGCACCTCGGGGAGTGCCAGGTGGTGGGCGGCGCCGGCCACGAGCGTGGCGGCGCCCAGGGCGGCCCTCGCCGCGGCGGTCAGCGGCGAACCGTCCCAGCCGATCACCGTGACCCGGTCGGCCATCGTCGTCAGTCTCCAGGGGTTTTCGCAGGTGGTCTGCGTGGCGTGGTGGGGAGCAGCCCGGGGGCGGGCTCCGTGAGGGTACCCGGTGGAGGTGTCGGGGGGAGCGCCGGTGGCGTCGTCTCCGGCGTCCTGCGGGTGGTTCCGGTCAGTTCCAGTCGCCGAAGGAGGTGAAGCCGTCCCGCAGCTGTTCGCCGACACCCTCGAGGTCCTCGGGGAGCAGGCTCCAGACGATGAAGTCGGTGCGTACGTCGGTCCACGTGCCGTCCTCGGCACGGGCCCGGGCTATGCAGGCGTTGCGCAGCACGCCCTCGCTGATACAGCCGATCTTCTGGGCGACCTGCTGGGAGGCGGTGTTGTCGGCCGCCGTGCGCAGTTCGATGCGCTCGAACTTCTGGTCCGTGAAGAGCCACTGGGCGGTGACCAGGGCGGCCTCGGAGGCGTAGCCCTCGCCGCGTGCCCAGGGGGCGATGATGTACGACAGCTCGGTGGAGCGGACGTGCCAGTTGGTCTTGGCGAGCTGGATGAGGCCGACCAGGCGCTGGGTGAGGAACTCGGTGACGGCGAAGTCGATGCCACGTCCCTCGGTGCGCTGTGCGGGGGCGTACTCGGTGATCCAGGTGCGGGCGCCGCTCTCCGTGAAGGGCTGGGGCACGGAGGTCCAGGCCGCCACCTGTTCGTCGTTCATCATCGCGGCCAGGGAGGGGACGTCGTCTTCGTCGAGGGGACGCAGCACCAACCGCTCCGTGCTGATGGAGATGTTGGGGAAGGTGCTCGTCATGCGCCGCTCCGTAACCTTCGGTGAACCTTCAGGGCATGCTGAACTGCCCAGCATGCAGCATGAAAGCACTGATCCGCACCACGGGACCCTCCCCGCCGGAGCGGGGGGAGGATCCCGTGCGGGGGTGCCGCGTGCGGGCTCAGAAGGAGGCGAGCACGGAGCCGGCGTACTTGTCCTGGATGAACTTCTTGACCTCGGGCGAGGTGAGGAGCTTCGCGAGCTTCTTCACGCGCGGGTCGTCCTCGTTGCCCTTCTTCACGGCGAGGAAGTTGCCGTAGGGGTTGTTCTTCGGGGACTCCAGGACGAGGGCGTCCTTGGACGGCTCGAGGTCGGACTCGATGGCGTAGTTGCCGTTGACCACGGCGGCGTCCACGTCGTCGAGGGAGCGCGGGGTCTGGGCCGCCTCCAGCTCCTTGAACTTGAGGTTCTTGGGGTTCTTGGTGATGTCGGAGGGGGTCGCCTCGTTGCCCACGCCCGCCTTGAGGGTGATGAGCCCGTTCGCGGCGAGGAGCTTGAGGGCGCGGGCCTCGTTGACCGTGTCGTTGGGGATGGCGACGGTCGCACCGCTCTTCAGGTCGTCGGCCTTCTTGACCTTGTGGGAGTAGAGGCCGAGCGGCTCCAGGTGGACCGTGACGACGGGCACGATGTCGGTGCCGTTCTTCTTGTTGAAGTCGTCGAGGTACGGCTTGTTCTGGAAGTAGTTGGCGCCGACGGAGCCGTCCTGCGTCGCCGTGTTCGGCGTGACGTAGTCGGTGAACTCCTTGACCTGCAGGTCGAGGCCCTCCTTCTTCGCCAGGTTGTCCTTGACGAAGGTCAGGATCTCGGCGTGCGGGACGGGGCTGGCGGCGACGATCAGGGGTCCGTCGGTGTCGGAGCTGTCGGCGCCGCAGGCGCTGAGCCCGAGGGTGAGGGCTCCGGCGGCGAGGACGGCGGTGGTGATCTTGGCGGTGTTACGCACGAAAAGTGCCTTTCCTTATGACCTTGCGAGTGGTGCGGCCCCGGTGCGGGTGGACCGGGGGGTTCAGGAAGCGGCTTTGAGGAGCCGCAGTTTGGGGGCGGGGCCGGAGTGGGCGCCGCGGCGGTGCAGGGAGCGGGCCGTGTAGTCGCCGGCGAACTGGATGACCGAGATGACGACGGCGAGGATCGCGACGGTGATCCACATCAGCTGGGTCTCGAAGCGCTGGTAGCCGTAGCGGATGGCGATGTCCCCGAGGCCGCCCGCGCCGACGGTGCCCGCCATGGCGGAGTAGCCGATGAGGGCGACGATCGTGGTGGTGGTGCTGGAGATCAGCGACGGCAGGGACTCGGGCACGAGGACCTTGCGGACGACGGTCCAGGTGTTGCCGCCCATGGCCTGCACGGCCTCGACGAGCCCGTGGTCCACTTCGCGGACGGCCGTCTCGACCAGGCGCGCGAAGAAGGGGATGGCACCGACGGCGAGCGGCACGATGGCGGCCTCGACACCGATGGTCGTCCCGGTGATCGAGCGGGTGAAGCCCATCAGCGCGACCATCAGGATGATGAACGGCAGGGAGCGGGCGATGTTCACGATCTGCCCGATGACCTTGTTGGCCGCGAGGTTCTGCAGGAGGCCCCCGCGGTCGGTGAGGACCAGCAGGATGCCGAGCGGCAGTCCGCCGACGACGGCGATGAGCGTGGACCAGCCGACCATGTAGAGGGTGTCCCAACACGCCTGCTCCAGCAGGGGCTGCATCTCCGACCAGGTCACTTCGCACCTTCCTTCACCAGTTCGGACTCGTGGCCCGGGAGGTCGATCTGGAGGCCCTGTTCGCGCAGGAAGCCGATGGGCACGACGTTGTCCTCGTAGCGGCCGGGCAGTTCGATGCGCATCCGGCCGACCTGGAGGCCGCCGACGGTGTCGATGGCGGCACCGAGGATCGATATGTCGATGTTGTAGGTGCGGGCGAGCTGCGAGATGACGGGCTGGGTGGCGCTCTCGCCCTGGAAGGTGACGTCGACGACGGTGCGGTCCTCGCCGGAGGCCTCGCCGTCGAGCGGGAACAGCGCGGCGGCCAGCTCGGAACCGGGGGTCGCGAGCAGCTCGCTGACCGTCCCCGACTCGACGATGCGCCCGTTCTCCATGAGGGCGGCCGAGTCGCAGACCGACTTGACGACGTCCATCTCGTGGGTGATGAGCAGGACGGTCAGGCCGAGCTGGCGGTTGAGGTCGCGCAGCAGCGCCAGGATCGAACGGGTGGTCTCCGGGTCGAGGGCGCTGGTGGCCTCGTCGGACAGCAGCACCTTCGGGTCGCCGGCGAGGGCGCGGGCGATGCCGACGCGCTGCTTCTGGCCGCCGGAGAGCTGCGCCGGGTAGGACTTCGCCTTGTCGGCGAGGCCGACCAGGTCGAGCAGCTCCAGCGCCTTGCGGGAGCGTTCCTTCCCGGACTTCCCGAGGATCTCCAGCGGCAGCTCGACGTTGTCCTGGACGGTCCGGGAGGACAGCAGGTTGAAGTGCTGGAAGACCATGCCGATGCGGCTGCGCGCCTGTCGCAGTTCCCTTCCGGCGCGCGGGCCGCGGCCGGCCAGGGCGGTGAGGTCCTGCCCGGCGACGGTCACGGTGCCGGCGGTGGGGCGTTCCAGCAGGTTGACGCAGCGGATGAGCGAGGACTTGCCGGCGCCGGACTGGCCGATGACGCCGTACACCTCGCCTTCGCGGACGTGCAGGTCGACGCCGTCCAGGGCGGTGACCTCGCGGCCGCGTGCACGGTAGACCTTGGTCAGGCCCGAGGTGGTGATCACTGGGATTCCGTCACTGTCGAGTGCGCGGGCGTGGGTGTGCCCGGGCACAGGTGCATTCGGTCAGGGACGCGACACGGTTCTCGCTGGGGAGTGGAACCGGGAGAACATGTGCGCGGGGCGGCCTCGGGTCACGCGGCGCTCAGGGCGCGCGGACGGGCCGCGTCTCGCTTCGGGGCGCGAGCTCAGAGGTGGTGCAGGGGCCCTCTAGAAGGCGCACATTCGACACATACAACGAGCACCGGGCGTCAGGGTCGCCTCGGTCGCGGGGATGCGGTCGCTCGTCGTGGTCATGGCGTCAGTAAAACATGCGTACGGTCCCGACCAGCCCTCCGCTGTCCGCATGCTGGACAGCGGTGGACGGAGTCGCGGCCTGTCAGCGGCGCGGGGAGATCTCCACGCCCTGTTCGGTGACCAGTGCGGACAGGGCCGACAGGTTCTCGACGACCAGATCGGCGTGCAGTTCGTGGGCCTGGTGGGTTGTGGTCAACGCCACGGTGGTCATGCCCGCGGCCCGACCGGCCGCCAGGCCGGCGGGGGCGTCCTCGAAGACGACGCAGTGCGCGGGGTCGACGCCGAGGGTCCGGGCGGCGAGCAGGTAGGGCTCCGGGTCGGGCTTGCCGCGGGTGATGTCGTCGGCGGCGACGAGCGTCTTGGGCAGGATGCCGACGGCGTCGAGCCGGGCCTCGGCGAGACGCCGGGTGGCCGAGGTGACGACGGCCCAGCGTTCGGCGGGCAGCGCGTCGAGGAAGGCCCGGGTGCCCGGCAGCAGGTGCACGCCGCCGCCGGGTACGTCCTCCACCTCCAGATCCTCGATCCGCGCGACGGCGGCCGGTACGGCCTCGGCGGGCAGCAGGTCGGCGGCTATCTCGGCGGCCGGCCGGCCGTGCAGCTCGACGCGTGCGAACGCCTCGGCCGTGATCCCGTACTCCTCGGCCCACCGCGTCCAGCAGCGGTCCACCGAGGCGAGGGAGGAGACGAGGGTTCCGTCGTTGTCGAACAGCAGGGCCTGGGCGTGGATCGTCATGCCCTCGACCCTACGGTGCAGGCCAGGGCCGGACGCGGGGGGCCTTTTCGGCCGTAATAAGGTCGCTGCATGCTGAATGCCCTGACGCTGGTGACCGGCGTCGCCGCGCTGCTGCTCGCCGCCTGGTGCGGCTGGGCGGCCTACCGCGACCAGCCGACGAAGGACTGGCACTTCATCGGGATGGCCGTGGTCACCCTGCTGTCGCTGATCCAGCTGGTCGTGGGGATCGTGCTGCTCGCGCGGGGCGAGAAGCCGGAGCAGGGCACGACGATCTTCGTGGCCTATCTGCTGGGGGCGTTCGCGTGTGTCCCGGCGGCGGGGTTCATGTCGCTGGCCGAGCGGACCCGGTGGGGTTCGGTGACGGTGGCCGCCGGCGGTGTGGTGCTGGCGGTGCTGGAGGTGCGTCTCTATGACATCTGGGGAGGCTGAGGTGAGCCGGCGCCGGCTGATCAGCGGACCGGGCACGCTGCTCGTGTGGCTGTACGGCGTGATGGTCGTGGGGGCGGTGTCGCGGTCCGCGTATCAGATCGCGACGGAGTTCGACCGGGCGCCGCTCGCGTATTCGCTGTCGGCCGTGGCCGGTGTCGTGTACGGGTTCATCACGTACACGCTGGTGCGGGGCGGGGAGACGGCGCGGAGGGTCGCGCTGGCGTGCTGTGTCGCGGAGTTGGTGGGGGTGCTGACGGTGGGGACCTGGACGCTGGTCGAGCCGTCGGCCTTCCCGGACGCGACCGTGTGGTCGGACTTCGGGATGGGGTATCTGTTCATCCCCGTCCTCCTGCCGGTGTCCGCCATCTACTGGCTGCGGAAGGGTGCGCCCCGGGAGGGTGCCGCCTGATGCACGTCAGGCGGCCGCGCGCCGGGTGGGGCTTGTCGCGCAGTTCCCCGCGCCCCTGAGGGGGCGAGACTCAGGCCGTCGCCGCGTACGTGCTCGCCGGCTTCTCCAGGATGATCATCGGTACGCCGTCGGAACCCTGGGACGTGCCCACCGTCTCGTAGCCGACCTTGCGGTAGAGACGGAGGTTGCCCTCGCTGCGGTGGCCGGTGTGGAGGCGGAAGCGGGTGGCGCCGTGGTCGCCGGCGAGGGCCGCTTCGGCCGCCCCGAGGAGGCGGGCGCCGATGCCGTGGCCCTGGAGGCGGGGGTGGACGCAGAGCTTGCCGATCGCGGCGGCGCCGTCCTCGGTGAGGGAGCCGCGGACCGAGCCGACGACCTCGTCGCCGAGCCGGGCCACGAAGACGCAGTCGCGGGTGACCTCCTCGCGGACCGAGTCGAGGGTTTGGACGAGCGGGTCGATGCGGTAGTTCCCGTACAGGGCCGCCTCCGACTGGAAGCACAGGTACTGCAGCCTGAAGATCTGCTCCGCGTCCTGCTCGGTCGCCGCAGAGATGGTCACGCTCATGCCCATGTGCGCACGCCTCCCGCTCATCTGATCACTGTCGTCCTCACTCCTATCCCCGTCCTCAGCGGGCCGCAACCTCCGGCGTCAGCAATCTCCTGAGACATCCCAGGCATCTGGAACGTTCCGGTCCAAGACTCCCCTGTGAGATACCCAACTCCCCTGCGATTTCCCGGTATGTCAGGTCCTCAGGCGAGAGCAGGGCCTCCAGCAGCCGGGGGCAGCGGCCCGGGAGGCGGCGCACCGCCTCGCGCAGGGCCCGGCCGCGGGCCGCGGCGAGGGCCAGCTGCTCGGGGTCGTGGTCCTGGTCGTCGACCGGTTCCCCGGCGTACGGCCGTTCGAGGCGGTGCCTGCGGCGGGTGCGGCGCACCTCGGAGCGGACGGCGCGGCGCAGCCACTGCTCGGGGTCGAGCGGCGGGCCTTGCGCGTCGAGGCGCTCCAGCAGACGGAGCCAGACCGCCTGCTCCAGATCACCCGGCTCGGCTCCGCTGGAATATGCCTCCGCGGAGGCCTCGGCGGTGAGCAGTGGGCGCAGGGCGGTGACCAGGTCGTGCGTCATATGCGGAGCGACGCGGCCGCCCGGGCGGCGGGTTGCCCGGGCGGCCGAAGCTCACTCGACCGGGGGGTGTGGCCCCCGCTGTTGACAAGGGTCAGCGGTGGAAGTCCTCGCGGGCCAGCAGACCCGTGTCGGGCTGGTCGGTGAAGACACCGTCGATGCCGGTCGCGAAGTACGCCTTGTAGGCGCCGAAGACGTCACCGTAGGCGTCCGGGTCCGTGCCCTTGCGGAAGTCCGCGGGCAGGAAGGGGTTCTCGTTGCGCATGGTGTAGGGGTGCAGGACGAGTCCGACCCGGTGCGCGTCGGAGACCAGGGTCGTCGGCTCGGTGAGCCTGCCCTGGGCGTCGCGCGGGACGACCAGGTCCAGGGTGGGGCCGATGCCCTGCGCGTAGGAGGCGATCTCGCGCAGGCCGGCCGGCTTGACCAGGTCCGCGACGGTGCGCGGGTCGCCGGTCTCGACGAAGTCGAAGGGGCGGGAGTTCGCCGAGGACAGCAGGACGACCAGCGGGTTGTCGACGATCTTGTGCAGGCGCTGGATGCTGGTCGGTTCGAAGGACTGGAGGATGACCGGGGAGGTGCGCCGGTCCTTGCGGTGCTTGCGCAGCAGCTTGGCGACCCGCTCCTCCAGGGGCAGGCCCTGCTTGCGGAAGTAGGTGGGGTGTTTCAGCTCGGGGTAGATCCACACCTGCTTGCCGCGCTTGCGGGTCTGCTCGTCCTGCCACCTGAGGACCTCTTCGAAGGTGGGGATCTCCCAGCGGCCGTTGTAGAGCCTGTTGTGCGGGCGGTTGGCCGGGATGCGCTCGACCGCGCGCAGGGTCTTCAGCTCGGCGAGCGTGAAGTCCTCGGTGAACCAGCCGGTGGTGGAGACGCCGTCGAGCAGCTTGGTCTTCTTGCGACCGGCGAACTCGGGGTGGTCGGCGACGTCCGTGGTGCCGCCGATCTCCGGCTCGTGACGGCAGACCAGGTGCCCGTCCTTCGTCGGGACCAGGTCGCCCGCCTCGACGATGTCGGCACCCAGGTCGAGGGCGAGCTGGTACGACCCGAAGGTGTGCTCGGGGCGGTAGCCGCTGGCGCCGCGGTGGCCGATGATCGTCGGCTTGGGCAGGCTCTGGATCCCACCGTGGCCGCCGCCGTGCCGGGCACCGTCGGCGCGTGCCGTGCCGGCCATGCCGAGGACCGCTCCGCCGGCCCCGAGCACCGCGGCGCCGAGCAGGGCCCGCCGTCCCGTACCGCTCGTTTCTTCGTTCGACTCCTGCGTTCCCATGAGCGCCCTCCCTGCCGTCGCGGCTCGTCCGTGCGGGCCGATCGTAGGGGCGCGTACATGACGGGTGGGAGACCCGGGGTGGAACACGCGGGTGACGCGGGATGTCGTAGTGCCTGGTGAGAGGGATGAGTTGACGGCTCGTCGCATCATGTTCGATTCGGGCGTGCCGTTCTGGGAACGCGTGCGGTGGGTCCCGAGGCGATGTGCGTCACAGCATGTCGACCGCGTTACGCACCGTCGGCCGCGCACCACCGCAGGTAAACACGCGTCAACAGTGCGTAAGGCCTCGGTGAAGTCGCCGTGCCCGATGTGCGTGATGACCGGGGCCACGAGTATCGTCCTCACCTGCACAGACTCATACAGAACCCCTTGACACCGGAGGGTCCGTTGTCCCGCTTCGTGCTCATCAAGGCAGTGCTCGGCCCGATCATGCGCCTGATGTTCCGCCCCCAGGTGGAGGGCGCGGAGCACATTCCCGGCGACGGCCCCGTCATCCTGGCCGGCAACCACCTGACGTTCATCGACTCGATGATCCTGCCGCTGGTCTGCGACCGGCAGGTCTTCTTCATCGGCAAGGACGAGTACGTGACCGGGAAGGGGTTGAAGGGGCGGCTGATGGCCTGGTTCTTCACCGGTGTCGGCATGATCCCGGTCGACCGGGACGGTGGGCGGGGCGGTGTCGCCGCGCTGATGACCGGCCGGCGGGTGCTGGAGGAAGGCCGGGTCTTCGGCATCTACCCCGAGGGGACGCGGTCGCCCGACGGGCGGCTGTACCGGGGGCGGACGGGGATCGCCCGGCTGACCCTGATGACCGGGGCGCCCGTGGTGCCGTTCGCCATGATCGGTACGGACAAGCTGCAGCCGGGTGGGGCGGGTCTGCCCCGTCCGGGGAAGGTCACGGTGCGATTCGGTGAGGCGATGGAGTTCTCCCGGTACGAGGGGATGGACCGGGATCGCTACGTGCTGCGGGCCGTGACGGACTCGGTGATGGCCGAGGTGATGCGGTTGTCGGGGCAGGAGTACGTGGACATGTACGCGAGCAAGGCGAAGGAAGCGGCGTAGGTGGTCCGGGGCGCGGGCGGGCTCGGGGGGCCTGGTCCGTCGGCGGCTGCGGGTGGTCTTGGGCTTGTCGCGCAGTTCCCCGCGCCCCCTTTGGGTGTCGCTTCCCCGGGCGTTGTGGAGGTGCTCCCCGTACCCGTTTCGCGCAGTTCGCCGCGCCCCTTTTGGGGCGTGGCCTTATGTGTGGTCGGGGGTGCTGTCTTCCAGTTTCTGGCCCCGTAGCAAGAACCACGCCGCCACCGCCGCTGCCAGGAGGACCGCTGCGCCGGCGCCGGCCGCCAGGGCCAGGCCGTCGACGAAGGACGTGCGGGCCGCGTCCAGCATCAGGTCGGCGCTGCGGGACGGCATGTGCCCCGCCGCCTCGACCGCGCCGCCCAGGGATTCGTGGGCCGCGGCCGGTGTGCCCGCCGGGCCGGTGAAGTCGCGGTAGACGCCGGTGACGATGGAGCCCAGCGCTGCGATACCGAGTGCCGCACCGAGTTCGTACGCCGTCTCGGACACGGCCGACGCGGAGCCCGCGTGCTCCTTGGGCACGCTGGAGAGGATCACGTCGGCGGTCACGGTGAACGAGAAGCCCGCCCCGACGCCGACCACCAGCAGCGCCGCCCCGAGCAGCGGATAGCCGGTCGACTGGCCGAGCACCGTGAGCACGGCCAGCGCGACGCCGATCGCCGCGAGACCCCCGGAGACCACGGCCCGCACGGAGAAGCGCCGGGCCACCCGGCCCGCGACCAGACCGGCCACCACCGCACCGACGGCCGCGGGCAGTTCGGCGAGCCCCGCCTCGAAGGGCCGCCTGCCCTGGACGAGTTGCAGGTACTGGGACAGGAAGAACACCAGCCCGGACAGGCCGAGGATGGTCAGCAGATCGGCCAGCACCGCCCCGCTGAAACCGCGGTGCCGGAACAGCCGCATGTCCAGCAGCGGGGCCGGCAGCCTGAGCTGACGGCGGACGAATCCGTACAGGGCGGCCGCGCCCAGCAGGCCCGCCGCCAGGGTGCTCCATCCGAAGCCGTGGGTGGCGGCCTCCTTGATCGCGTAGACGACGCCGATCATGCCGACCAGCGACAGCACGACACTGACCAGGTCCCAGGGGCCGGGGTTCGCGGTGCGCGACTCGGGCAGCAGCCTGATCCCGACGAGGACCAGGACGGCCATCACGGGCAGGTTGATCAGGAAGACCGAGCCCCACCAGAAGTGCTCCAGCAGGAACCCGCCGACGATCGGCCCGACCGCCGTGCCGGCGGAGGCGGTGGCGCCCCAGATGCCGACGGCGAGGCTGCGTTCGCGCGGGTCGTGGAAGAGGTTGCGGATCAGGGCGAGCGTCGCCGGCATGAGGGTCGCCCCGGCGACGCCCAGCAGCGCCCGGGCCGCGATCATCATCTCGGGCGTGGTGGCGTAGGCGTTGACGACGGATATCGCGCCGAACGCCGTGGCCCCGACCAGCAGGATCCGCTTGCGGCCGATGCGGTCGCCGAGGCTGCCCATGGACACGAGCAGACCGGCGATGACGAACGAGTAGACGTCACCGATCCACAGCAGCTGGGTGCCGGAGGGCTTGAGGTCCTCACTGATGTAGGGGGTCGCGAGACCGAGGACGGTCGCGTCGACAGCCACCAGCAGCACGGCGAGCACGAGGACGCCGAGCGCGAGCCAGCGGCCCGGTCGCTTCACCGCCTCGGTCGTCTCCGCCGCCCGCAGGGTGCTGGTCATGATTCCTCTCTTCTGAGTGCGCCGCCGAGCAGCAGCTCGACGATCATGTGCTGGAAGTCCTTGGGTGCGCCCTTGCCGCTGTGCACCATCCAGGCGCCGGAGGCCATGAGGCCGTAGAGCGCCTCGGTGAGCCAGGCGGGGGTGAGGTCGATGCGGAACTCGCCGCCGAGCTGGCCGCGGCGGAACACGGCGGAGATCCGGTCGTCGATCCTGGCCCAGCCGGCGTTCTGGCCCTCGCCCTCGAACAGCTGGTTCTCGGTGTAGAGGAACGCGAGCAGTCCGGCGGCGGGCTCCATGGCCCCGACCAGTCGGCGGACCGCCTCGCACGCCGTGTCCTCGTCGAGCCGGGCCGCGTCCAGCGCCGCCTCGCACTCCGCGATGCCGAGTGCCTCCAGCGCCCGGACGAGGGCGTCGCGTCCGGCGAAGTGACGGTGCAGCGTGGCCCGGCTGATACCGGCGGCCTTGGCGACCTCGTCCATGGTCGCGGTGGATTTGCGGGTCAGCAGAGCTGCGGCGGCGCGCAGCACATGCTCGGGATCGACAGCCATGAGACAAGCCTAACCCATATGAGACATGAATGTCTCACATTGGGCATGCGTGACTCATCACTGGCGTGGTGGTGGGGTGACGATGTGCTCAGTGCCAGGGCAGCTGGGCGCGTCGCCGCCAGTACGCGTGCGGCTCCTCCACCAGCGTGGCGAGGCGGGTCAGCTGGTCGTCGTCGAGGTCGACGACCGCCGCGTGCAGGTTCGAGGCGAGCTGGCCGGTGGTGGCGGCCCCGGAGAGGACGACACCGGCCCAGGGCTGCCGGAGGATCACGGCCAGGGCGACGGCGTCGCAGCCGAGCCCGGTGCGTTCGGCGATCTCCCTCAGGACGTCGGGGGCGTGCGGCCCGGCGAGCCGGCCGTTGGCCATGCCCTCCTTGACGATCACGGTGAGTCCGGCGTCGTGGGCCTCGGCGAGGGCGGGCGCGGCGGAGGTCTCCAGCGCGTTGTACGTGGACTGCACGGTACGGAAGAGGGGTTCGCCGTCGACTGTCACGGCGAGGGCGGCACGGATCGCGTCCGCCTGGGCGGGGCCGCTGGTGGAGAACCCGACGGTGAGGCCCTGCGCGGCGGCATCGGCGAGTTTCGCGTGCAGCTCCTTGTCGGTGAGGGCCGGACTGTCCGGGGTCACCGAGTGAATCTGGTAGAGGTCGAGCCGGTCGCCGAGCAGGGCGTCACTCTCGGCGCGCTGGCGTTCGTAGGTGGCGAGGGTGTGGTCCTTGACCTCGTGCCGCTCGGCGTCGGTGGACCAGTCGGCGGTGTAGGTGTAGCCCCATTTGCTGCCGACGACGATGTCGTCGAGGCCGGGCCGGTCCTTCAGCCAGTCGGCGAGGAACTCCTCGGACCGGCCGTAGGAGCGGGCCGCGTCGAAGTAGCGGACGCCCTGGGCGTAGGCGGCGTCGAGGAGTTCGTGCGTGCGGCTGCGCAGGGCGTCGACCGTGCGCTCCGACGGGAGGTCCTCGTCCCGGCCGAGGTTGATGTAGCCGGGGCGCCCCACGGCGGCGAGGCCCAGTCCGATGTGGCAGGTGGGGGTGGTCGCTGTGGCCAGGCGGGCGAAGGGCATCGCGGGCTCCGTTCGGTCGGCTCCGGTTCGGCTTCGACTCAACGTAACCCGCGACGACCTTCGCCTCGGAGCTCGGGACGTGCGGTGTTTCGGCGGGTTGCGGGATGCGTGCGGCTGGTCGCGCAGTTCCCCGCGCCCCTGAGGGGCGTGCCCTCAGGCCTGCCTCTTGGCCATCGCCCACGCGTGCTGGGCCGCCACGTCGGCCTTCACCTCCGCCAGCTGGACGGCGACCGCGCTCGGGGCGGTGCCGCCGCGGCCGTTGCGGGAGGCCAGGGCGCCGGGGACGTCGAGGACCGTGCGGACCTCGGGGGTGAGATGGGCGGAGATCTTCGCGAACTGCTCGTCGGTCAGCTCGTCCAGTTCCTTGCCCTCGGCCTCGGCGACCTTCACGCACTCGCCGGCGACCTCGTGGGCCACGCGGAACGGGACGCCCTGCTTCACCAGCCACTCGGCGATGTCCGTGGCGAGGGAGAAGCCGGCCGGGGCCAGTTCCTCCATGCGCTCGCGGTGGACGGTGAGGGTGGCCATCATTCCGGTGAAGGCCGGCAGCAGGATCTCCAGCTGGTCGATGGAGTCGAAGACCGGCTCCTTGTCCTCCTGGAGGTCCCGGTTGTACGCGAGCGGGAGGGCCTTGAGGGTGGCCATCAGGCCCGTGAGGTTGCCGATCAGGCGGCCCGACTTGCCCCGGGCCAGCTCCGCGATGTCCGGGTTCTTCTTCTGGGGCATGATCGACGAGCCCGTGGAGAACGCGTCGTGGAGGGTCACGAAGGAGAACTCCTTCGTGTTCCAGATGATGACCTCCTCGGCGATCCGGGAGAGGTTGACGCCGATCATCGCAGTGATGAAGGCGAACTCGGCGACGAAGTCCCGGGAGGCCGTGCCGTCGATGGAGTTGCCGGCCGAACCGTGTTCGAAGCCGAGGTCCTTCGCCACCGCCTCCGGGTCCAGCCCGAGGGAGGAACCCGCCAGGGCGCCCGAGCCGTAGGGCGAGACCGCCGTGCGGGCGTCCCACTGGCGCAGTCGCTCCGCGTCCCGGGAGAGGGACTGGACGTGGGCCAGGACGTGGTGGGCGAAGAGGACGGGCTGGGCGTGCTGGAGGTGCGTGCGGCCGGGCATCGCCACGTCGGGGTGGGCCTCGGCCAGGCCGATCAGCGCGTCCTGGAGCTCGGCGATCAGGCCGCCGACGATGCGGGCGTGGTCGCGCAGGTACATGCGGAAGAGCGTCGCGACCTGGTCGTTGCGGGAGCGGCCCGCGCGCAGCTTGCCGCCGAGGTCGGCGCCGAGGCGCTCCAGGAGGCCGCGCTCCAGGGCCGTGTGGACGTCCTCGTCGGCGATCGTCCCCACGAAGGAGCCGTCGGCGACGTCCGCCTCCAGCTGGTCGAGACCGGCGATCATGCGGGTCAGCTCGTCCTCCGTGAGGAGGCCCGCCTTGTGCAGCACGCGCGCGTGGGCACGCGAACCGGCGATGTCGTACGGCGCGAGCCGCCAGTCGAAGTGGACGGACGCGGACAGCTTCGCCAGGGCCTCGGCGGGACCGTCGGCGAACCGGCCGCCCCAGAGCCGGACGTCACCGCTGTTGCTGCTCACCTGCTGCGCTCCTCAAGGGGTGGTGGATGTATCTCACCGTCATGCATGAGTATGCAGACCTCTGCATGATTCGTCAATTCAGCGGGGCCGGGAAGCGGTTTCCGGTCGACTGAGAGGAATTTGAAGATCCTTTGAACGCGGGAAACCGCTTACCCGTACCTCTCGCCGAACGCAGGCGCCGCGTTACGACACCGACGAACACACCGACCCTAGTGAGGCATCCGCATGTCCAGGGCTCTTCCGAAGTACAACAAGCGTCGCGTCACGTTCATCGGCGGCGCCGCCGCGGTGGCACTGTCCGGCACGGTGATCGCCGGCTTCGCCCTCGCCGGGGAGACGCCCGACCGCGGCGCCAAGAACGCCCGGACGCTGGCCGGGCCGGGCACGATCACCTGCCCGGACGTGCGCTCCAAGCTCCCGGCGGTCCCGGCCTCCGCCAAGGCCGAGGTCGACCGCAACCTCACCCTGCTCAACACGCAGATCCAGGAAGCCAACAAGCGCCTGGCCGACACCGTCGGCCAGGGCGGCCCCAACTTCGTCCAGAACGCCATCCTCGGCCCCCTCAAGGACAAGCGCGTCTCGACCGTCAACCGCATCGCCACCGCCATCGGACGGACCGCCGCCAAGCCCCAGGGCCTGGACGCCCTGGCCGCCTGCACGCTCAACAAGTGACGTGACAGGCGCTGTGGCCGCCCCGTGGGAGCGCCGGCCGGGGCGGCCACGGACGACGCCTGCCCGCGGGGTCCGGCAGAGGTGACCGGACCCCGCACATTCCCTTAGACATGTGAAACATCTACGGCCATCATCGTTCGACATGGGAAAGACTCATGAGCGCATAGACGGCCGCCTCCGCACGTTCATCGAGGGGCAGCCGGTCTTCTTCACCGCGACCGCGCCCCTGGCCGCGGACGGCACGGTCAACCTCTCCCCCAAGGGCCTCAAGGGCTCCTTCGCGGTGCTGGACGAGCACACCGTGGCCTACCTCGACTTCGCCGGCTCCAACGCCGAGACCATCGCCCACCTGCGGGAGAACGGGCGGATCACGCTGATGTGGTGTGCCTTCCAGGGCCCGCCGAACATCGTGCGCGTGCACGGCAGGGGCGAACCGGTCTTCCGTGACGACCCCCGCTTCGGGGAGCTGCTCGGGCACTTCCCCGGCATCGACCCGGCGCAGCACGGCCTGCGCGCCGTCATCGTCGTCACCGCCGAACTCGTGCGCGACACCTGCGGCTACGCGGTTCCCTTCATGACGTACGAGGAGGAACGGGACCTGCACGCCAAGCGGTTCGCCCGGGAGGACGACGCGTCCCTCAGCGCGTACTTCAGCAAGAAGGAGCACATCGCCACCAGCCTGGACGGACTACCCGGGCTGCCGTTGCCGCTGCCGCCCTCTAACGTCTGAGGCATGCGCCCCGGTGCCGTCGCCCTCGCCGTCTCCTCGCTGATCGTGCTCGGCGCCGGGCCGCCCGTGCCCCCGCCGCCGCTGCCCGCCCGGATGGCCCACACCGGCGGCGGCACCCAGCTCATCACCGCGGTGGCACCGACGCGTACCTCGACGACGGGGACCGTCACCTGGTGGGACCGCTCGGACGGGCGCTGGGTGGAGCGGGGTTCCGCGCCCGCCCGCTTCGGGGCGAACGGGCTCGTCGCGGGTGCCGGCCGCAAGCAGGGCACGAACACCACACCGACCGGCCTCTACGGCCTGCCGTACGCCTTCGGGATCGAGGCGGCGCCGCGCGGGACGGCGTACCCCTACCGCCGGGTGCACCAGGACTCCTGGTGGTGCCAGGACAACGACTCCCGCTCCTACAACCGCTGGACCGAGCCGCGCGCGGCGGACTGCCGGGCGGCCGAGTCCGAGCACCTGATCGGCTACCCGACGCAGTACGCGCACGCGCTGGTCGTCGGCTTCAACTACGAGCGTCCCGTGCGGGGGCGCGGCGCGGGCATCTTCCTCCACGTCAACGGGCGGGGGGCGACGGCCGGTTGCGTGTCGGTGCCCGAGGAGGCGATGCGGCGGATCCTGGTCTGGGCCGACCCCGCCCGGCGGCCGCACATCGCCGTGGGCACCCGGAGCGGGAGCACGGCCGTCACCCGCGTGTGACGGGCGGCGCCGGCCGCGTGAGTGTTACCAACGGTCACTCCAGTTCGCGCCCGAGTCGGCGCCCGGCTGAACGCTCCCGCGCCCCGGCACGTATGTGTGGGCCAAGGGTCAAGTCCCCACGGAGGAACCGTGACCACCACGCTCGCAGGCGGACGTGCCGCCCGCCGCCAGACGATGCGCCGCATCCGCCCGCGCCGCTCCCCCGCCGTCCCGCTGCTGATCGCCCTGTGGGCCGGTGCGGCGGCTGTGCTGTGGCTGTGGTGGGACAACACGCCGTCCCTCGCCGACGACACCAGCAAGATCCTGGCCGCGGGCCGGATCACCGGTCTGCTCGCCGGGTACCTCATGGCGCTCGTGGTGCTCCAGATGGCCCGGGTGCCCGCGCTGGAGCGCCGGGTGGGCACCGACCGGGTGGCGCGCTGGCACGCGATGACCGGCCGCTACACGCTCTGTCTGGTGCTGGCCCACGTCTTCCTCACCATGTGGGGCTACGCGCTCCAGGCGGGCAAGGGGCTCGGCGACGTCGTCCAGCAGACGGTCGACTCCGTCAACCAGCTGCCGGACATGGGCAAGGCCGCCATCGGCACGGGCCTGCTGTTCCTCATCGGGATCCTGTCGATCGGCGGGGTGCGGCGCCTGATCGGTTACGACACCTGGTACCACGTGCACCTGCTCACGTACGCCGCGGTGTACATGACGTTCTGGCACCAGATCACGACCGGCAACGAGTTCGCCGTCGAGCCGGCCGCGAAGACGTTCTGGTACGGGCTCTACGGGGCGGTGACCGCGCTCGTCGTCTGGTACCGGATCCTCACCCCGATCCGGCTGAACCTGCGTCACCGGATGCGCGTCGCGGCGGTCATCGAGGAGACGCCGGGGATCGTGTCCGTGCTGATCAGCGGGCGCAAGCTGCACCGGATGGGCGCGGAGGCCGGGCACTTCTTCCGCTGGCGGTTCAAGGCACCGGGCATGCGTTTCAGTTCCCACCCGTACTCGCTGTCGGCGGCGCCCCGCCCGGACATGCTGCGGATCACGGTCAAGGCCATCGGTGACCACACCTCCCGGCTGCGCGACCTCGAGCCCGGCACCAAGGTGTGGGCCGAGGGCCCGTACGGCGCGATGACCGCGCAGCGGCGCAGCCGGGGCAAGGTGCTGCTGGTCGCGGGCGGTGTCGGCATCACCCCGATGCGGGCGCTGTTCGAGACGCTGCCGGGCGCGTCCGGTGACATCACCCTGCTCTACCGCGCCAACACCACCCAGGACCTGGCGCTGTGGGGCGAACTCGCCAAGATCGCCGACGAGCGCGGCGCGCGGCTGATGTACGCGGTCAACAGCCCGGAGGGCGAGCGTCCCGACATCTCGGCGGAGTCCCTCCAGCGCAAGATCCCCGACATCGGCGACCACGACGTCTTCATGTGCGGGCCGCCCGGCTTCGCGCAGTCGGTCTACGAGGCACTGCGCGGCGCGGGAGTACCCGCCCGCCGTATCCATCACGAGTCGTTCGAGATGTGAGCGACGGGACACCAACGGCCCTTCAGGAGTTTGGGAAACGATGAGGAAGTCTCACCCCGTCCGGCGTGCCGTGCTCGCCGGCGCAGCCACCGTCTCCGGGATCGTGCTGCTGCTGTCCCTGAAGCCGGCCTCCGACCCCGGGTCGGCGCAGGCCGCGGGGCAGGCTCCGCCCGCCGCCGCCGGGCAGGCACCGCAGGGCGGTGTGAACGGAGCGGTCACCGGTGACGCGGCGCAGACGCAGTACGGCGCCGTGCAGGTCCGCCTGACGATGAGCAACGGCAAGATCACCCAGGCCGAGGCGGTGCAGGCGCCCAAGGGCGGCCGCAGCGACCAGATCACGGCCAGCTCGGTGCCGCGGCTGAACCAGGCGGTGGTCGCGGCGCAGAGCGCGGAGATCGACGCGGTCTCCGGGGCGACGTACACCAGCGCCGGCTACAAGAAGTCCCTCCAGTCGGCCCTGGACAAGGCGAAGGCGTCGGGTGGGGCCCAGCAGGGGGCGGGCGGCGCTCAGACGCTGACCGGGGATGTCGCGCAGACGCAGTACGGGCCGGTGCAGGTGCGGGTGACCGTGGCCGGCGGGAAGATCACCAAGGCCGAGGCCGTCCAGGCACCCAAGGGCGGCCGCAGCGACCAGATCACCTCCTCCTCCGTCCCCCGCCTCAACCAGGCGGCCGTCGCGGCCGGAAGCGCCGACATCGACGCCGTCTCCGGAGCCACCTACACCAGCGCCGGCTACAAGAAGTCCCTCCAGTCGGCCCTGGACAAGGCGAAGGCGCAGGGCGGTTCCTCGCAGGCGGCGGGCTCGGGTGGCGGCGGCCGGGCGGCGGGGTCCGGGGGCGGCCAGGCGGCGACGCGGACGCTGACCGGCAGTGTGGCGCAGACGCAGTACGGGCCGGTGCAGGTGCGGGTGACCGTGGCCGGCGGGAAGATCACCAAGGCCGAGGCCGTCCAGGCACCCAAGGGCGGCCGCAGCGACCAGATCACCTCCTCCTCCGTCCCCCGCCTCAACCAGGCGGCCGTCGCGGCCGGAAGCGCCGACATCGACAGCGTCTCCGGAGCCACCTACACCAGCGCCGGCTACAAGAAGTCCCTCCAGTCGGCGCTGGACCAGGCCGGTGGCTGACACGGTGGCCGACTCCGCACAGGCTCCCGCCGCGGTACGTCATGCCGAGGAGACGATGGGGACCGTCTTCTCCTTCGACGTCCGCGGCGGGGAACCGGCCGCCGTGCGTGCGGCCCTCGACGAGGCCGTGGCCGGGCTGCACCGGGTGGACGAGGTGTTCAGCACGTACCGCGAGGACAGTCAGATCTCGCGGCTGCAGCGCGGTGAGGTGAGTGTCGCGCAGTGCGATGCCGAGGTCGCCGAGGTGCTGGAACTGGCCGCGGAGGCGGAGCGGCTGAGTCACGGCTGGTTCAGCACGTCGTACCAGGGCCGCCTCGATCCGACCGGCATCGTGAAGGGCTGGGCGGTGGAGCGGGCGGCGCGGCGGCTGGCGGAGGTGCCCGGGGTGTGCGGGGTGAATCTGAACGGCGGCGGCGATGTGCAGCTGCTCGGGACACCGGGTGGGCAGCGGCCGTGGCGGGTGGGGGTGGCCGACCCGTTGCGGCCGGGCGGCCTGGCGGCGGTCGTCTCGGCGGCCGGTGTGTCGGAACTGTCCGTGGCCACGTCCGGTACGGCGGAGCGGGGGGACCACATCGTCGACCCCCGGACGGGACGTTCCGCGGTGACCGACCTGGTGTCCGTGACGGTGGTGGGCCCTCGGCTGACGTGGGTGGACTGCTGGGCGACGGCGGCGTTCGCGATGGGCTCACGCGAGGGGCTGGCGTGGCTGGAGTCGCTGCCGGGCGTCGAGGCGCTGCTGATCACGGCCGGCGACGAGGTGCGCTGCACCGGGGGGTTGGCGGCGAGGCTGGGGTGAGTTGTGGCTGGGGCCGGGTGGGTCCGCGGCCCGGCGTGGCGGGGTGCCTCCCCCGAGCTCTCGGCTTCGCTCGAGCAGGGGGACCCCCGTCGCCCACCCGTGCCGCCCCCGCGGCACGCATGCCCGCGGCTGAGCCGACCCAGGGGCGCGGGCAACCGCGCGACCAGCCACACACCACCCGCACGCGGCCACCCGCACCACCGCCACGGCGCTCAGGGGCGCGGGGAACCGCGCGACCAGCCACACACCACCCGCACGCGGCCACCCGCACCACCGCCACGGCGCTCAGGGGCGCGGGGAACTGCGCGAACGGCCACAGCGCACCCGCGCACGACCCACGACCCCTAGTGCCCGTTCTGCGCCAGCCTCAGCAGATGATCGGCCAGAGCCTGCCCACCCGTCGGGTCCCTGCTGATCAGCATCAGCGTGTCGTCTCCCGCGATCGTCCCCAGGATGTCGTGCAGTTCGGCCTGGTCGATCGCCGACGCCAGGAACTGCGCCGCTCCCGGAGGCGTCCGCAGGACCACGAGGTTCGCCGAGGCCTCCGCGGAGATCAGCAGCTCCTGCGAGAGCCGTCGCATCCGCTCCTCCTTCGCCGACCCGCCCAGCGGTGCCCGGGGCGTGCGGAACCCGCCCTCGCTGGGCACCGCGTAGATCAGGTCGCCGTCGGCGTTGCGGATCTTCACCGCGTTCAGCTCGTCCAGGTCCCGGCTGAGCGTCGCCTGCGTGACGTTCAGCCCGTCGTCGGCGAGCAGTTTCGCCAGCTGGCTCTGCGACCGGACCGGCTGCCGGTTGAGGATGTCCACGATCCGGCGGTGGCGGGCGGTGCGGGTCTGCGGCACGGCGGGCCCGTTCGCCCCCGGCTGCTCATGGTCCTGCGCCTGGCTCATCGTCGTCTCATTCCCCGGATCGTCCGTCCCCGCTGACTGCCTGGAGGATGCCGGGCAGCGCCCCGAGGAACGCGTCCGCCTCGTCGTCGCGAAGGTTCAGCGGCGGCATCAGCCGTACGACGTCGGGGGCGGGCACGTTCACCAGGAATCCGGCCTCCTGAGCCGCCTGGCGCACCTGGGGCGCGAGCGGCTCGGTGAGCACGATACCCAGCAGGAGTCCCGTACCCCGGACGAAATCGATCAACGGATGGCCGAGGCCCTCGATTCCGTCCCGCAACTTCTCGCTCTGCCGCTTGACGTTCTCCAGCAGCCCCTCGTTCTCGATGGTGTCGAGGACGGCGAGCCCGGCGGCGCAGGCCACGGGGTTGCCGCCGAAGGTCGTGCCGTGCTGGCCGGGCTGGAGCAGGTCGGCGGCCCTCCCGAAGGCGACCGTCGCGCCGAGCGGCAGTCCGCCGCCGAGCTGCTTGGCGAGGGTGACGACGTCGGGCAGGACGCCCTCGTGGGCCTGGTACTCGAACCAGTGCCCGGTCCGGCCGATGCCGGTCTGCACCTCGTCGAGGACGAGCAGGGCCCCGGTCGCGGCGGTGATGGCCCGGGCCGCCTTGAGGTATCCGGCGGGCGGGACGACCACGCCGAGCTCGCCCTGGACCGGTTCGAGGATGACGAGCGCGGTCTCGTCCGTCACCGCCGCGGCCAGGGCCTGCGCGTCGCCGAACGGCACGTGGGTGACGTCGCCGGGCAGCGGCAGGAACGGTTCGCGCTTGCCGGCCTGGCCGGTGAGCGCCAGGGCGCCCATGGTCCGGCCGTGGAAGGCGCCTTCGGTGGCGACGACGTGGGTCCGCCCGGTCAGCCGGCCGATCTTGAAGGCGGCTTCGTTGGCCTCGGCACCGGAGTTGCAGAAGAAGACCTTGCCGTCCCGGCCGAACAGGGTGAGCAGCCGTTCGGCGAGGGCGACGGTCGGCTCGGCCATGAAGAAGTTGGAGATGTGGCCGAGGGAGCCGATCTGGCGGGTGACGGCCTCGACGACCGCCGGGTGGGCTTGGCCGAGGGCGTTGGTGGCGATGCCGCCGACGAAGTCGAGGTAGGCGTTGCCGTCGGCGTCCCACACCCGGGTGCCCGCGCCGCGTGCCAGGGGCAGCAGCGGGGTGCCGTAGTTGTTCATGAGCGCGCCCTGCCACCGCTCGGCGTACTCCTGGTGGGCGGTCATACGGCGTCCCCCTCCTGCTCGTCGGGCACGACCATCGTGCCGATGCCCTCGTCGGTGAAGATCTCCAGCAGGATCGAGTGCTGGACCCGGCCGTCGATGACGCGGGCGGTGGTGACGCCGTTGCGCACGGCGTGCAGGCAGCCCTCCATCTTCGGCACCATGCCGGACGACAGGTCCGGCAGCAGCCGCTCCAGCTCGGAGGCGGTGAGGCGGCTGATCACCTCGTCGCTGTGCGGCCAGTCCTCGTACAGGCCCTCGACGTCCGTGAGGACCATGAGGGTTTCGGCGTCCAGTGCCGCAGCGAGTGCCGCAGCCGCCGTATCAGCATTGACGTTGTAGACATGTCCGTCGTCCTGGGAGCGGGCGATCGAGGAGACGACCGGGATGCGGCCGTCGGCGAGCAGGGCCTCGATCGCGCCCGTGTCGATCGCGGTGATCTCGCCGACGCGTCCGATGTCGACCAGCTCGCCGTCGATCTCGGGCTGGTGCTTGGTGGCGGTGATGGTGTGGGCGTCCTCGCCGGTGAGGCCCACGGCGAGCGGTCCGTGCTGGTTGAGCAGCCCGACCAGTTCGCGCTGGACCTGCCCGGCGAGCACCATGCGTACGACGTCCATGGCGTCCTCGGTGGTCACCCTGAGGCCGGCCTTGAACTCGCTGACGATGCCGTGCTGGTCGAGCGCGGCGCTGATCTGCGGGCCGCCGCCGTGCACCACGACGGGCTTGAGGCCGGCGTGGTGCAGGAACACCACGTCCTGGGCGAAGGCGGCCTTCAGGTCCTCGTCGATCATGGCGTTGCCGCCGAACTTGATGACGACAGTCTTGCCGTTGTGCCGGACCAGCCAGGGCAGCGCCTCGATGAGGATCTGCGCCTTGGGCAGCGCGGTGTGTTTGCGCGTCGGTGTGCTCATGAGCTGTAGGCGCTGTTCTCGTGGACGTAGTCGGCGGTGAGGTCGTTGGTCCAGATGGTGGCGGTCTCGGACCCGGCGGCGAGGTCGGCGACGATGTGCACCTCGCGGTAGCGCATGTCGACCTTGTCGCGGTCCTCGCCGACGCCGCCGTTCTTGCAGACCCACACGCCGTTGATGGCGACGTTCAGCCGGTCCGGCTCGAAGGCCGCCCGCGTGGTGCCGATCGCGGAGAGCACGCGGCCCCAGTTGGGGTCCTCGCCGTGGAGGGCGCACTTGAGGAGGTTGTTGCGGGCGATGGAGCGGCCCACCTCGACGGCGTCGTCCTCGGTGGCGGCGCCCACCACCTCGACCTTGATGTCCTTGCTGGCGCCCTCGGCGTCCCGGATGAGCTGCTGGCCGAGGTCGTCGCAGACCTGTCGTACGGCCTCGGCGAACTCCTCGTACGCCGGGGTGACCTCGGCGGAGCCGGAGGCGAGCAGCAGCACGGTGTCGTTGGTGGACATGCAGCCGTCGGAGTCGACCCGGTCGAAGGTCGTGCGGGTCGCCGCCCGCAGCGCCTTGTCCAGGTCGGCGTCGTCGACGGCGGCGTCGGTGGTGAGGACGACGAGCATGGTCGCGAGGCCGGGGGCGAGCATGCCCGCGCCCTTGGCCATGCCGCCGACGGTCCAGCCCTCCTTGGTGACGACGGACGTCTTGTGGACGGTGTCGGTGGTCTTGATGGCGATGGCGGCCTTCTCGCCGCCGTGCTCGGAGAGCTGGGCGGCGGCCGTCTCGATGCCCGGGAGCAGCTTGTCCATGGGGAGCAGGACACCGATGAGGCCGGTGGAGCAGACGGCCACCTCGATGGCGCCCCGCCCGAGGACCTCGGCGGCCTTCTCGGCGGTCGCGTGGGTGTCCTGGAAGCCCTTGGGGCCGGTACAGGCGTTGGCGCCGCCGGAGTTGAGAACGACGGCGGAGACCTGGCCGCTCTTCAGCACCTGCTCGGACCACAGGACCGGCGCGGCCTTCACACGGTTGGAGGTGAAGACGCCTGCGGCGGCGCGGCGGGGGCCGGTGTTGACCACGAGGGCCAGGTCGGGGTTGCCGTTCTCCTTGATCCCGGCGGCGATGCCCGCCGCCGTGAATCCCTTTGCTGCCGTCACACTCACGGCGCAACTCCGATCGTCGTCAGTCCGGTGGTCTCGTCGAGACCCAGGGCGATGTTCATGCTCTGGACGGCACCGCCCGCGGTGCCCTTGGTGAGGTTGTCGATGGCGCTGATCACGATGATCCGTCCGGCGTCCGCGTCGTACGCGACCTGCATCTGAACGGCGTTGGAACCGTGGACGGACGCCGTGGCGGGCCACTGGCCCTCGGGGAGCAGATGCACGAACGGTTCGTCGGCGCAGGCCTTCTCGTAGGCGGCGCGCAGCGACTCGCCGGTGACACCGTCGGCGGCCTTCGCGCTGCACGTGGCGAGGATGCCGCGCGGCATCGGCGCGAGGGTCGGGGTGAAGGACACGGTGACCGGCTGCCCGGCGGCCGCGCTGAGGTTCTGGGTGATCTCGGGGGTGTGGCGGTGCACGCCGCCGACGCCGTACGGGGACATCGACCCCATGACCTCGCTGCCCAGCAGGTGCGGCTTGGGCGCCTTGCCCGCTCCGGAGGTGCCGGACGCGGCGACGATCACGGCCTCGGGCTCCGCCAGGCCCGCCGCGTAGGCCGGGACGAGGGCGAGGGAGACCGCGGTGGGGTAGCAACCCGGCACCGCGATGCGCTTGGCCCCCGTAAGCCGAGTGCGGGCGCCCGGCAGTTCGGGAAGGCCGTAGGGCCAGGTGCCGGCGTGCGGGGAGCCGTAGAACCGCTCCCAGGCGGCGGCGTCCGTCAGGCGGAAGTCGGCGCCCATGTCGACGACGAGCACGTCCGGGCCGAGCTGCTCGGCGACGGCGGCGGACTGCCCGTGCGGCAGCGCGAGGAAGACGACGTCGTGGCCGGTGAGCACGTCCGGGGTGGTCTCCTGGAGTACTCGGCCGGCCAGGGGCAGCAGGTGCGGCTGGAGCGCACCGAGCCTCTGTCCCGCGTTCGAGTTGCCGGTCAG
This sequence comes from Streptomyces sp. NPDC059696, assembly GCF_042733745.1. Classification (NCBI taxonomy): domain Bacteria; kingdom Bacillati; phylum Actinomycetota; class Actinomycetes; order Kitasatosporales; family Streptomycetaceae; genus Streptomyces; species Streptomyces sp. NPDC059696. The sequence continues at coordinate 248,956 of NZ_JBHWFG010000006.1, read as the reverse complement.
GGCACCGATCTCGACCTCGGGGTGGGTCAGGAGCAGACGCAGCAGTTCCCCGCCCGCATATCCGCTCGCTCCGGCCACTGCCGCACGCACCGCCATGAAACCTCCTCCTTAGAGGGCATGACTATACGTTTCGCTGCACGTTTATGCAATCCCATGCAGCGGGCCGCGCGGGCGCCGGGCAGGCACCCCGGGAAACCGGTTTTGTCCTGGCCATGACCACAGGTTAAGGTCCGCGGGCACATCTCAGGGGATGACGGCGGGTGGGGGGCCATGACCGGGGAGATCGACGCGCCCATGAAGAGCGCGAACGCGTGGGGGCAGGCGCTCGCGGCGGTGGCGCTGGTGGGGGCGCTCAGCGCGGGCTTCTGGGGGCTCGCGCGGACGTCGTCGCAGGAGACGGCGAGCGAGCCGGGACCGGCCACCTGCTCCGAGGGCGAGACCCCGGCCGCGCAGGACAGGCACCTCTCCGGCGCGCAGTTGTGCGAGGCGCTGAACCGGTCCGACCTGGCCGGCCTCCTGGGCACGCCGACGGAGATCGCGAAGAGCGCGTACGGCAGCGACAGTTCCTTCGGGGGCCGCGGCGGGAAGCAGATCGCCACGCCGCAGGCACAGGTCGAGTTCGAGACGTACACCGTGACGCTCTCGGCGACCTACGACGGCCTTCCGGTGGCCGGCTCGGAAGCGCTGCTCGGGCAGGACGCCGTTGCGCGGAAGGTGCTGGGCCGGCCCGGCGTGCTCTACTCGACCCGCACCATCAGCATCAGCTTCCGGCTCGACGGCGAGGACGCCGACAGCGGCCCCGGCGTCCCGGCCCGGGCCGTGAGCGTGGCGCAGGACGCGAAGGACCGCGGCGGCTCCATCGAGGTCGCCCTGTGGCGCGCGGACGGGGTGGTGCCGGACGACGCGGTGCTGCTGCGCGTCGCGGAGAAGGTGCTGCCGACGGTCCCCGGGTGGACGTCCGGCAGGTGACGCGCCTGCGGCGGCGGTGCTGTGCGGCCACCACCCCGGGGGCGGGGGCCGCACAGCCGGCTGTCACCTCTGCCTGATCCGCAGGAACGTCACGGAGTGGGCGGGGAAGGTGTAGGTGAACTTCTTCGCCACACCGCGGAACGTGGACGTCACCGGCGTCACCGGGGTGTCCGTCTCGGTGTTCACGGCGTCCCCGTCGGCGGCGAGCGTGGTCACGCGGGCGGTGGACGCGACCTCGGCGCCGCCCAGGTCGACGGCCGTGCGGGCCTCGGCCGCCTGGGCGTTGACGACCTTGACGATCAGGTCCCCGGTTTTCGCGTCCCGGGTGACGACCTGGCGGAACGGCTCGGCCGGCTTGTCGTCCTCGAAGCTGCCCCACTCCTCGCCGTCGAGGAACAGGGTGACCTGGCGGCCGCGCACCTTGATGTCGATGTCGTAGGCCCGGCCGGTCTCGATCGAGCCGGCCTTCGTCAGCAGGGTGCTCTTGCCCCCGTCGACGGCCTGCTCGATCGCGGACCGGGTGTTGTTCCAGCCGCCCAGGTTCCACCAGTAGTAGGTGCCGGTGTCCCGCACGCCGAAGGCGACGAGGAAGCCCTCCTTGCCGGACCTCTTGGTGGCCTTCACGTGCAGGTCGTAGTCCTTCCAGGCCGGGTCGCCCGCGGTGACCATGGTGTTCTCGGCGGCCGTGTCGGTCTGGACGTACTGGCCGTCCTGGATGCTCCAGCTGCCCGCGCCGGTGTGCCTCCACTTCGATGCGTCACCGGAGAAGTCGTCGCTCAGCAGGGTCGAGCCGTCGGCCGAGGTGACCTTCACGTCGTCGTACGCGGCGCCGGTCGCCCACGTCGACAGGCCGACGGCACCGGTGATGGGGCCGCTGACGTCGGGCGTGGTGGTGGCCCTGGACGGCACGACACGGTCGCCGACGTTGTTCATGAACAGCTTCTGGACCTCGTAGTTGGCCGAGTTCCAGGAGGCCCGGTTGTTGAACCAGATCAGGTCCGGCCGCCACTGCACGTAGTCCTCGTTGGCGAGCAGCGGGGCGTACGAGGCGAGCTTGACGACGTCCGCGTTGCGCTCCAGGCCGGTCATGAAGGCGGCTTCGGACAGGCCGTTCTTCCAGGCGTTGCCCTGCGAGGCGTACTCGCCGAGGAAGACCTCGGGGCCGTTGCGGTCGTAGGAGTCGTAGCGGTCGTTGTTCTGCAGGAACCAGTTCGGGCTGTTGTAGTAGTGCTCGTCGACCATGTCCACCTCGGCCTCGCGGTTGAGCTGCCAGGCGGTGTCGAAGGTCGAACCGGCTTCGTCGGGACCCGAGTTGGAGATGACGGTGATGTCCGGGTACGTCGACTCGACGGCGGCCCGGAACTTCTGGAAGCGGGCGAAGAACTCCTTCGGGAGGTTCTCCTCGTTGCCGACCTCGATGTGGGTCAGGTGGAAGGGCTTGGGGTGGCCCATCCGCGCGCGGACCCCGCCCCACTCGGAGGTCGCCGGGCCGTTGGCGAACTCGATCAGGTCGAGGGTGTCCTGGATGTGCCGCTGGAGCAGCGCGTCGTCGTCGACGGCCTTGTCCTGGCCACAGCCGGTGACCAGGGCGGGGACGACGGGCAGCGGCATGGCGCCGATGTCCTCGGAGAAGCGGAAGTACTCGTAGTAGCCGAGGCCGTAGCTCTGGTTGTAGCCCCAGAAGTTGGCGTTGGTGGCGCGCCCCTCGACCGGGCCTACGGTGTCCTTCCACTGGTAGCTGCGTGTGCGCTGCCAGTTCGAGGCCGCGCTGTAGTCCTCCATGGAGCCGGTGTTGACCAGGCAGCCGCCGGGGAAGCGCACGAAGCCCGGCTTCAGGGCGGCGATCTTCTCGGCGAGGTCCTTGCGCAGGCCGTTCGGCTGGTTGCGGTACGTCTCGCGCGGGAACAGCGACACCTCGTCGAGCGCGGCGGCGTTCGCCGAGGCGACGGCGAGCCGGCCGCGGTTGCTCGTGCGGGTCGCGGTGAACGTGGCCCTGTACTTGGCCCAGCCGCCCTTCACCGCCACCTGGCGGGCGGTGGCCAGGCTGCCGGAGGCGTCCTTCAGGGAGACGGTGAGGGTGCTGCCGTTCGCGGCGCGGGCCCACACGGAGAAGTCGTAGCGCTTGCCCTGCTCGACGCGGATGCCGGTGTTGTAGCCGGAGTTCGTCACGGACGAACCGGCGCCCAGGGAGAGGTAGGCGCGGTTGCGCTCGTTGAGGCGGCCCGAGTCGTTCACGACCTGGGCGGTGCCGCCGGGCGTCCAGGAGGTCAGGGGCGTGTAGGAGCCGTTGTCGGCGGTGGAGTACTCGAAGGACCGGTTCTGCACGAGTTCGGCGTAGAGACCGCCGTCGGCGGCGCGGTTGATGTCCTCGAAGAAGACGCCGTACATGGTGTCGTCGATCTTCGCGCCCCGGGCGGCCGGGTCGACGGTGATCGTGTAGTCGGTCACGTCCTCGGCGTGTGCGGGGGCCGGTACGAGGGCTGCCGCCGTCAGGAGGGCGGTGGCCGTGAGACCGAGTCTTCCTCGGGCGCGGGCGTCGGTGCGTGGCATGGATACTCCGCGGCTCTCTGCTAGAGGTGTTCGAAATATCAGACATTGATCAGCACTTCGAACGGCAAGATAGGGAGGGGGCAGATGCGCGTCAATGGGTCGCACGCGTCGGCGGGAACGGAGAGCGAGACAGGATGGGCGAGTTCTGGCCAGTACCGGACGCACTGGCGTTTCTCGCCGGGCGTTGGACCGTGTCACGGTCGGTGCGGGATCTCGCGAGCGGCACGGACGGGGAGTTCACCGGAACCACCGAGTTCCGTGCGGACGAGGAGGCGCCCGGCGGGCTGTCGCACCACGAGTCCGGCACCTTCGTCTGGCAGGGTGTCGCCCGGCCCGCGGAGCGCACCCTGCGGTTCCTGCCCGGCCCGGGCGGCACGGCACAGGTGCGGTTCGCCGACGGGCGCCCGTTCCACGACCTGGACCTGACGTCCGGACGGCACGTCGCCGACCATCCCTGCTCGGCGGACCTCTACCGCGGCGAGTTCACCGTCCGCGACCGTGACCACTGGCGGACGGTGTGGCGCGTCCGGGGCCCCGCCAAGGACCTGATCCTGCGAACCGACTACACGCGCCAGGACTGAACCGGCACCCCGACCTACGCGCGCGAGGGGTGAACCGGCGCCCCGGTTCTACGCGCGCGAGGGCTGAGCCGGCCCGCGGTCTACGCGCGCGAGGGCTGAGCCGGCGCCCCGTCCAGGCGCAGGTTCCAGCGGCCCGCCCGGCCCGTGACGGCGGTCGTCGACAGCGGACGGACGTCGATGTTCCAGTACGTCGACGGCGGTGCCTTCAGGGCGTACACCAGGGCCGCCCGGATCACGGAGGGCTCGGCCACCGCCACGACCCGGCAGCCGTCCTCGACGGGCCGGGTGTCCAGCCAGCCGCCGACACGGGTGATGAAGTCGACCAGCGACTCACCCCCGTGCGGGGTGGCGCGCGGGTCGGCCAGCCAGGCGTCCACGGCGTCCGGCTCCCGGGCCATCGCCTCGCCCAGGGTCAGCCCGCGCCACCGGCCCATGTCGCAGTCGCGCAGGCCCAGCTGCACCAGCGGCGCGTACCCGAGCCCCTCCCCCGTCGCCCGGCTGCGCGGGGTCGGCGAGCAGTAGCGCAGTTCGGCCGCGGCGAGCGGCAGCAGGTCCCGCGCGACGCGCTCCACCTCACCCCAGCCGGCCTGGTCCAGCGGCCGGTCGTCCTCGAAACGCTCGGCGAGCAGGTGGGAGCTGCGCGCGGCGGCGACGAAGGTGACCCGAAGTGGCATGCGGCGATCGTGAGCGCAGCAAGTGCGCAGGTCAAGAGGTGTTACCTACGAGTTACCGTGGGTGTCGTGACCCTCACTGGCCGAAGATGAGCGCCATCCAGTGCTCGGGGCGCTCCAGCGGGGCGAACCCGAACCGCTCGTACACCCCGTGCGCGTCGTGCGTGGCCAGCAGCACCCGCCGCACCCCGAACGACCGCAGCTCCTCCCGCACCGCGGCCACGAGCGCGCTCCCGACGCCCTTGCCGCGCACGGAGCGGTCGACGTACACGTCGCACAGCCACCCGAACGTCGCCCGGTCGGTGATCACCCGGGCGTAGGCGACCTGCTCCCCCGACACCGTGTCGAACACCCCGAAGTTGAGCGATCCCTCGATCGCCCGGTCCTGCTTGTCCCTCGGGCGCCCCAGTGCCCAGTAGGCGTCGGTGGACAGCCAGTGGTGCACGCGCTCGCGGTCGACGCGGGCGGGGTCGGTGGAGATCGCGTAGCCCTCGGGCAGGCTCGGTGTGTCGGTCATGCCGGCGATGCTCGCAGCCCGTGGGACGGCGCGTCGAGCGGTTATCCCAGCACCTCGTCACAGGCAGTTCGCAGCCGCCGTACGCCCTCGGCGATCTCCCCGGTCCCGGCGACCGCCGCGAAGCTCAGCCGGAGGTGCGCGGCCGGGGGTTCGGCGCTGAAGTAGGGGCGGCCGGGTGCGAGGGCGACGCCGGCGCGCAGGGCCGCGGAGGTGAGGGCCGACTCGTCCGTGCCGTCGGGCAGGCGGGGCCACAGGTGGTAGCCGCCGGACGGGACGCGGGCCAGGGCGAACTCGGGCAGGTGCAGGGCCAGGGCGCCGGTCATGGCGTCCCTGCGGGTCTTCAGCGCGGCGGAGACGGCGCGCAGGTGGCGCGGCCAGGCGGGCGATCCGACGAGTTCGAGGGCGGCCTCCTGGAGGGGGCGCGGCACGAAGAACGTGTCGACGACCTGGATGGCGCGCAGTCGTTCCAGGACCGGTCCGCGGGCGGCCAGGGCACTGACCCGGAAGCTCGGCGAGGTCGCCTTGGTGAGGGAGGAGACGTGGACGACGACGCCGTCGGGGTCGTCGGCGGCCAGCGGGCGCGGCAGCGGCCCCGCGTCCTCGTGCACCAGCCGCCGCACGAAGTCGTCCTCGACGACGAACGCGCCCGCTTCCCGGGCGGTGCGCAGCACCTCGGCGCGCCGCTCGGGCGCGAGCACGGCGCCGGTGGGGTTCTGGAAGAGCGGCTGGCAGACGAAGGCCGGGGCGCCGGTGGCGCGGAACGCGTCCGCGAGCAGCTCGGGCCGCACGCCGTCGGCGTCCACGGGGACGGGCACCGGGCGCAGCCCGGCGGCGCGGGCGATGGCGAGCATGCCCGGGTAGGTCGGGGACTCGACCAGGACGGGCGCGCCGGGTGGGGCGAGGGCGCGCAGGGCGGTGGTGAGCGCGGACTGCCCGCCCGCGGTGATCAGCACCTCGGCGGCCGTGACCGGGCCGCCGATGCCCCGGGCGAACCATTCACGCAGCTCGGGCAGCCCTTCCATGGGCGGCCGTCCCCAGGCACCGGGGCGGCGCCCGGCCCGTGACAGGGCGGCGGCCATCGCCCGCTCCGGCTGCAGGGACGGGTGCAGATAGCCGCCGTTGAACTCGATCACGCCGGGCGGTGGGGCGGCCAGCGACACCAGCACGCCGGAGGCGTCCACGGAGCGCGGCACGAGGTCGGCGGCGCCGTCCGCGCTGAGCGCGACCTCCTGCCAGGAGGTGTCGCCCGAGGGTGCCGGTGTCGCCGGGGTCCGCGCGCGGAACGCGCCCGCGCCGGGCCGGGTGACGACGAGCCCCTCGGCGGCGAGCCGGGCCAGGGCCCGGGACACCGTCACGGGGCTCACCCGGAAGCGCTCGACCAGAGCCCGACTCGACGGCAGCTTTCCACCTGGCGAGTAGCGGTCAAGCTCCCGCCGCAGCTGTTCCGCCAGTTCACCCACGCTGCTACGCTCTTGCATGAGAGCACAGAGTAGCGCTACTGCGACACCGGCGATAGCAGTCGCCACCCCGGGCCCGGAGAGCCGCCGCTTCGGCACCCTCCAGGCGGCCCTCGGCGTCGTCGCCTTCTCGCTCACGTTTCCCGCCACGGCCTGGGGGCTGGAGGGCTTCGGCCCCTGGTCCCTGGTCGCCGTGCGGAGCGTGCTGGCCGCGGTGATCGCGGGCGCCGCCCTGCTCGCGCTGCGAGTGCCGCTGCCCGCGCGGCGGCACTGGCCGGGCCTCGCGGTGGTCGCAGCCGGTGTCGTCCTCGGCTTCCCCCTGCTGACCACGCTGGCGCTGGAGACCTCCACCACCGCGCACGCCGCCGTCGTGGTCGGTCTGCTCCCGCTGACCACGGCGCTCTTCTCGGCCCTGCGTGTCGGCACCCGGCCCTCGCGCACGTTCTGGACCGCCGCTCTCGCGGGCGCCGCGGCCGTGCTGGCCTTCACCGCGCAGCAGAGCGGCGGCGCTCTGACCACCGCCGACCTGTACCTGTTCGCCGCGCTGCTGGTCTGCGCGGCCGGCTACACCGAGGGCGGCCGGCTGGCCCGGGTCATGCCGGGCTGGCAGGTGATCGGCTGGGCGCTGGTGCTGTGCCTGCCGCTGACCGTGCCGGTCGCCGCGTTCGCCCTGGCGCACGAGCCCGTACGGCTGACCGCGCACAGCGTCACCGGGCTGCTTTGGGTCGCGGCGGGCTCGCAGTTCGTCGGGCTGGTCGTCTGGTACCGCGGCATGGCCGCCATCGGCATCCCCAAGGCGAGCCAGTTGCAGCTCGCCCAGCCGCTGCTCACACTGGTGTGGTCGGTGCTGCTGCTGGGCGAGCACCTCACGGTCGCCGCCCCGCTGACGGCCGCGGCGGTGCTGGTCTGCATCGCCGTCACACAGCGGTCACGCGGCTGAGCGGGAGGGCGCACGGCTCCTGCCGGCAGGCGGGCCGCGCCGTAGACTCGGAGGCCACGGACCGCTGCTCCGCACCTCGTGAGGAGGCCCCAGATGCGCGCAACCGTGGGCGACCAGCTTGTCCAGCACGGCAGGGTGGTCGGTCAGCACGACAAGGTCGGCGAGATCGTCGAAGTACTCGGCCCCGAGGGCAACCCTCCGTACCGCGTCCGGTTCGAGGACGGGCACGAAGGCGTCTGCTCCCCGGGCCCCGACACGGAGATCCGGCACAGGGAGACCACCACCGGACCATGACGCGGCGCGCTCAGCACCGGGCCGGCGGCGGCCCCGGATCGCCCGCCTCGCCAGGCCGTACCGGCCTGCCGCTCAGCGCGGTGGCGGGGCCGGCCGTCCGTAGTGGTCGCTGACGACCCGGGCCATCGCCCCGATGCGGTCGGCCGCCACGTCCTTGGCGGCGAAGTAGACGTGACCGCGCACCTGCGGGTGCTCCCCGGCCAGCGTCAGATGGCGGGACAGCTCATCCTCGTCCTGCCATGCGGCGGGCTGCGCCGGGTCTCCGGCCTTGTACAGCGCCTCCCCCACGTAGAGCTGCGTCGGGCTGTCGCGTGCGACCTCGGCCCACCAGGGCACCAGCTTCGCGTAGTCGGCCGCGGCGAAGCCGATGTTCCAGTACAACTGCGGGACGATGTAGTCGATCCAGCCCTCACGCACCCACGTGCGGGTGTCCGCGTGCAGGTCGTCGTACGTCTCCACGCCGGCCCGGGTGTCCGAACCGGCCGGGTCCGTCGAGGCGTTGCGCCACACACCGAACGGGCTGATGCCGAAGCGGGCGCCCGGCCGGACCTCCTTCACCCGGTCCGCCGTCTCGCGCACCAGCCGGTCGATGTTGTCCCGCCGCCAGGCGGCCCGGTCCGGGAAGCCACCGCCGTGTTCGTCGTAGGCGTCGTCGTCGTCGAAGGTCTGCCCGGCCACGGGGTAGGGGTAGAAGTAGTCGTCGAAGTGGACGCCGTCCACGGGGTACTTCGCCACCGCGTCGAGCATCGCGTCCTCGACGAAGGCGCGCACCTCGGGCAGTCCCGGGTTGTAGAAGAGCTTCCCGCCGTACGTCACCACCCAGTGCGGGTTCTCGCGCGCGGGGTGGGAGGGGGCCAGGCGGGAGAGGTCGGCGTGGACGGCGATCCGGTACGGGTTGAACCACGCGTGCAGCTTCAGACCCCGGGCGTGCGCCTCCTCGACGGCCGTGCCCAGCGGGTCCCAGCCGGGGTCCTTGCCCTGGGTGCCGGTGAGGTACTGCGACCACGGCTCGTACGGCGAGGGCCACAGCGCGTCCGCCGTCGGCCGGACCTGGAAGAACACGGTGTTGAGCCGGTTGCGGACCGCCGTGTCGAGGTGGGTGAGCAGTTCGGCCCGCTGCTGCGACGCGGACAGTCCGGCCTTGGACGGCCAGTCGCGGTTGGCCACCGACGCGATCCAGACACCCCGCATCTCGGGATCCACCACCCCTCGCCCGCGCCCGGACGCGGCCGACGCCCGGGGCATCATCATGAAAGCCGACAGCGCCGCGACCGCGAACGCCCTGCGTGACACTCGTCCCATCCGGATGCCCCAAATGCCGCGGATCCGCCCGGTCGCGGATCGCTCCGGGGCCAGCATGCCCGAAGCAGACCCGCCCCCCGCGATCGATCATCGATACTTCGGAGTAACGTGCACGAACGGAGCAGGCGCCGGGACCCGGCCGGTCTGCCCGGACGTAGATCAGCAGCGAAAGGGACGATGTGACGGACATCCCAGCGGGAGACATTGCACGCGTCGGAGTCGTGGGCTGCGGTCAGATGGGCGCGGGGATCGCCGAGGTGTGCGCCCGGGCCGGCCTGGACGTCATGGTCGCCGAGACCACCGGCGAAGCCCTGGAGATCGGCCGCACCCGGCTGTTCACCTCCCTGGCCAAGGCAGCCGAGCGCGGCAAGATCACCGAGGAGGAGCAGGAGGCCACGCTGGCCCGCCTGAGCTTCACCACGGACCTCGGCGAGTTCGCCGACCGTGACCTGGTGATCGAGGCCGTGGTCGAGAACGAGCAGGTCAAGACGGAGATCTTCCAGGTGCTCGACCAGGTCGTGACCCGGCCGGACGCCATCCTGGCCTCCAACACCTCCTCCATCCCGCTGGTGAAGCTGGCGGTGGCGACGTCGCGGCCCGACCAGGTCATCGGCATCCACTTCTTCAACCCGGCCCCGGTGCAGAAGCTCGTCGAGCTGATCCCGGCGCTGACCACCTCCGAGGGCACGATCAGCCGCGCCCAGCTTTTCACCGAGAAGCTGCTCGGCAAGCACGCGATCCGCGCCCAGGACCGCTCCGGCTTCGTGGTCAACGCGCTGCTGATCCCGTACCTGCTCTCCGCGATCCGGATGTTCGAGACGGGCATCGCCAGCCGCGAGGACATCGACAACGGCATGGAGATGGGCTGCGCCCACCCGATGGGCCCCCTGAAGCTGTCCGACCTGATCGGCCTGGACACGGTCGCCTCGGTCGCGCAGTCCATGTACGAGGAGTACAAGGAGCCCCTGTACGCCGCTCCCCCGCTCCTGCAGCGCATGGTCGACGCGGGCCGGCTGGGCCGCAAGACCGGCTCGGGCTTCTACACGTACGCCTGACCGCCCGGCTGAGACAGCCATCTCAACGCCGCCGCTCCTCCGGCCACGGACGGACCCGGCGGCGTCCCCATTCCGCCGCCTGCTCGTTCATGCGCCGGCGCAGCCAGCCCATCCAGAAGGCGAGCGGTGTGATCAGGAGCGCGATCAGCAACGCCGTGCCCCACTCCTCCCCGGAGGAGAAGCGGAGCATCACGGTCACCAGTGCGTAGAGCCCCAGGGCGTACGCCGCGTTCTTCTGCCACCTCGTCATGACCTCCCGGGTACCCCCGGTGGCCGGTCACGGACGGTCAGATTTCGGCCAGACGGCGGGCCCGGCACCGGGACGGGTGCCGGGCCCGCGGGATTCACACACCGTGTGCGGGCCGGGCTCGCATATGCCCTCCGCACACTCTCCCCAGGCGTCCACCAGGCGAGTTGACTCCACAGCGCATGCAAGGGATGTGAAACGACTACGGAAAGGAGCGGACTCGTGACCGCCGATCCCGAGCATCCCGTCGTCCATGGAGAACTCGCAGAGTTACGACGCCGCCTCGATGTGGCCTACGCCCGCGTCGAGGGCGGACTGGCTCTGCTCAGCCACCGCACCGAGGAGACCGCCAAGGAACTCGACGAGCTCAACACCCGGATCAACTCGTTGGAACACGCGCGCTGGCCGCTGCCCGCGGTCGCCGCCCTCACCGCCGTGGGTGCCCTCGTCGTGACGATCTGGCAGGCACTGGGGCGCTAGGGCAACACGTCCTGACCGAGCCTGAGATGGTGCAGCAGGAGTAACGCGGCCGCCATGTTGGCGGCCGGGACCTCGCCGCGGGCGACCATGTCGGGGACGAGCTTGAGGGGCACCCACTCCCGGCGGTCCGACTCGAAGTCGTCCACGGGGTGCCCGACGTACTCGCCCTCGTCGGCCCAGTACACGTGGTGCCGGGCGTCGGTGAGCCCGTTGGACGGCTCCACGCTCATGAGGTGGCGCAGGGGTCCCGGCCGCCAGCCGGTCTCCTCCTCCAGTTCCCTGGCGGCCGCGCGGGCGATGTCCTCGCCGTCCTCGACCACCCCGGCCGCGAGTTCCCACCCCCAGCTGTCGGTGATGAACCGGTGCCGCCAGAGCAGCAGCACCTCGTTGGCCTCGTTGACGACCGTGGCCACCGCGACGGGCCGCAGTCGTATGAGGAAGTGGTCCAGGTGCCTGCCGTCAGGCAGTTCGACATCCGCGAGATTGACGCTGAACCAGCGGTTTGAGTACACAGTCTGTTCGTTGTGTTTCGTCCACTGCACGGTTCTGCCACCTTCCGTCGAGTAAGTGGCAATATCGCAGCAGGGACGAACGGACAGCAGGCGCACGGGAAGCGCCTCGGAGCGACACGGGCAGGACCGCCCGGATCTACAACGGTACGCGCAGGGCCCCGTCGATGAGTTCGGCCGCCTCGGCCGTCCCCGCGCAGCCGCTGCGCACCAGGTGCTCCCGCACCGCGCGCAGCCGGTCGCGCAGCCGCTGGGACTCCATGCCCCGGGCCTGCTCGGCCATCTGCACGGCGATGGCCACCGCCTTGTCGGCGTTGCCCTGCCGTAGCTCGATGGTGCTGAGCATGGCCAGCCGGTGCACCCGGCCGCGGTCGTGCGCCGGGTTGCCGACGGCGGCCGCGGCATGCTCGCCGGCCGCCGCGATCTCCCCGAGGCTCAGCAGCGCCTCCGCCACCTGCACGTTCACCAGCCCGGGCTGCACATACCCGGTCTCGTCGGGCTCATAGCCGCGCCGGATGCGCTCGGCGGCCTGCTCGGCCCGCCGGATGCAGGACAGGGCGCTGGTGCCGTCACCGAGATGCGCGTAGGCCTTGGCCTGCATCGCGTACAGGTCGGAGGCGAGCGCCGGGGTGATGTGCTTGCCGGCGGCCCGCAGGGCGGCCTCCGCGAAGGCCACGGACTGCCGGTACTCCCGCATGAACAGCGACTGGTTGACGAGCAGGGCGATCACATACGCCCCGAGCCCCCGGTCGCCGCTGGCCTTGGCGAGCCGCAGCGCCTGGTGGAAGTAGCGCTGGGCGAGCCCGTGGGCGTCGGAGTCGTAGGCACAGATGCCGGCGACCGCCACCAACCCGCCCGTGGCCCGGTGCAGTTGACGGCCCGTCTCATCGGTGTAGCTGCCGCGCAGCAGCGGGGCGGCCTCGGCGTTGAGGAAGCCGACGATCCGGGCCCGGGTCGCGATGCCCCCGGCCTTGCGGTACATCTGCTCGTAGTGCGCACGGGCGGCCCGCAGCATCTCCAGGTCGCCCGTGGTGACCCGGTGTCTGCCGCCGCGGGAGACGTCCACGTCCTCGGGCGGGTTCTCCCACTCCCACACCGGCATCACGGCGGGGGTGCCGGTGAGGGCGGGCGCGCCCAGGATGTGCGGACGCTGCTGCTGGTCGGAACGCCACAGGGCGGTGGCCCGTTCGACGAACCCGGACAGGGAGCCGGTGTGCGCGGCGGACGGCTCACCGGGTACGCCGAGGCCGATGTCGTCGAGGGTGACGTGCCGTTGCAGCCGGGCGGCGAGCACCTCGCAGATCAGATCGGGCACCTGGCCGCGCGGGCGCTGGCCCTTCAACCACCGTGCGACGGCGGTGTGTTCGTACCTCAGGGCCAGGCCACGGGCCCGCCCTGCCTGGTTGACGTGTGCGGCCAGCCCCGCGTGCGAGATCCCGGCTTCGTCCAGGATCGCGTCGAGCAGAGTGTTGGGCTGCATGTGGGCCCCCCGGTGGCTCGGTGCGGACAGATTAGTGGTTCCGGCTTCACACGGGGTGTGAACGGAGTGCTCGAATCCGCAGGGTGTGCGCACTGTCGCTCACCGTCGCGGACCGGTTGACTGAATTGCCTCGAAAGAGGCCGGCCGGGCCGCCGGCTCCCCCTCGTACAGTGCGGCGGCCCGCTTCCGCCGTCCGCCCGGCCGCCTGCCCGACACTCCGTGGCGGGGCGGACGGCTCCGCCGGCCCGACCGGGTACCGCCGTGCTGTCAGAGGTGGGTGGTCGGCTGCGGGTACGTCGTGGTCGCTCGCGCGGTCCCCCGCGCCCCTGATGGCATCCCGTCGCTGTTCGTGAGCACGAGCAGGGCGATGTCGTCCGGCGGTGCGCCGCGTGTGTGGTGCCTCAGAGCGGTCGCGATCCCGCCGACGACCCGCTGTGAGGAGAGCGGACCTTCTCCCAGCACGTGCGACAGCGCGGTCGCCAGGGGGAAGAACCGGCCACGGGCGTCCCGGGCGTCCTGGGCACCGTCCGTGAAGAGGAACAGGGCGTCTTCGGGTGCGAGGTACCCGAGGTCCACGGTCGGCACGACGTCAGGCAACGGGAACAGGCCGAGGGGCGGGTGCGGCTCACCGCCGGCGAGTTCCTCCACCCGGTCACGGCTCAGCCGGTACGGCCAGGGATGGCCGCAGTTGACGGCGAGCGTCTCGCCGTCCGGGCGGATCTCCACGAGGAGCAGGGTCACGAACTCCTCGGCGGCGCTCGCGGGATGCTCCTGGCGCAGATGCCGGTCCAGGGCGCGTTCCAGCCGTCGCAGCACCCCGCCGAGGTCCTGCTCGTCGTGCGCCGCCTCGCGGAAACAGCCGAGGACGGCGGCGACGGTCCCGAACGCGCCGATACCGTGCCCGCGTACGTCACCCATCACGGCCCGGACACCGTGCTCCGTGGCGACGACGTCGTACAGGTCGCCCCCGACCGCCGCTCCCCGCTCCGCCGACACTTGGGCGGCGGCCACGTCCAGCCCGTCGATCCGCGAGGGCGGCGGCCGCAGCAGTGCGCGCTGCGCGGCGCCCGCGATCCGGCGCACCTGCCGCAGCTCCCGCAGCAGCGACTGCCGCACATGAAGGATCAGCGCGGTCCCGACGGCGAAGAACACGGCACTGGTGACGAGCCGGGCCAGGAGACCGGTCTCCTGGGCGAGCGGACAGACCAGCTTGTACGTGACGGCCGCCGCGCCCCACGCGGTGGGAAGACCGAGGCTGCGTACCCGACCCCTGACGCGGATCATGCCGATGGCCCCCCAATAGGCCCTGACACACAGAATCGGACCGGCCCGAGAAGGCCGGTCCGATTCTGTCGACAGCACACCGGGAAAGCAGGAGATCACCCCGCATTACCACTCAAACGAGTGAGGTGACCCGACCCGTCCCTGGGGGCGCGGGGAACTGCGCGAACGACCGCGACGAACCCGCAGCCGCCAGGACACCGCAGCTCCCCGCCCCTTGGGCGCTCAGCTCCGCAGCTCCGCACCCACACGCTCGCCCGCGAGGGCCACCGCCGCGTCCCGGGCCGCGGACGCCTCGTCCACGGTCAGCGTCCGGTCGGGGGCCCGGAACCGCAGGGCGTACGCCAGCGACTTGCGCCCCTCGCCCAGCTGCTCGGCGTTCTCGTACACGTCGAACAGCCGGATGGACTCCAGTAGCTCCCCGGCGCCGTCCCGCAGCGCCGCCTCGACGTCCGCGGCCGGCACGAACGCGTCGACGACCAGGGCGACGTCCTGCGTGGCGACCGGGAACGTGGAGATCCGGGGTGCCACCACCGTGGCGTCACCGGCGGCCTCCACCGCGTCCAGGTCGAGCTCCATCGCGCAGGTGCGCGCGGGCAGCCCGAGGGCCTTCACGACCCGCGGGTGCAGTTCGCCCGCGTGCCCGACGACCCGCTCGGCGCCGTCCACGGTGACCGCCAGCTCCGCGCACCGACCGGGGTGCCACGGCCCGTACTGGCCCTTGCGGATGACGAGCTCGGCGCCGGCCTCGCGGGCCACGGACCGGGCGGCCTCGACCGCGTCGGCCCAGTCGGCCGGACGGCCCTTGCCCCACCAGCCGGCCTGCTCGCGCGCTCCGGCGAGGACGACGGCGAGGTGCCGCGGCTGCTCGGGCAGGGCCGCGTTCAGCTCGGCGAGCTCCTCGTCGGTCGGACGGCGGTCGACGGGGAGGACGGCGGCGATCCGCTGCTCCTCGCGCGGGTGGAAGACCAGACCGGTCTCGAACAGCGCGAGGTCGTGCGAGCCACGGCCGTCGTTGCGCCGCAGGGCGGCGAGCAGGCCCGGCAGCAGCGTGGTGCGCAGGGCGGGTTCCTCGTCGCTGAGCGGGTTGCTGAGCTTGACGACGCGGCGGGCCGGGTCGTCCTTCTCCAGACCGAGCTGGTCGAAGACCTGCTCGCCGATGAACGGGTAGTTCGGCGCCTCGACGTATCCGGCACCGGCCAGGGCGCGGCCGACGCGCCGGTGCAGCCGCTGCCGGTCCGTCAGGCCGAGGCCGGCCGGCGGCTTGGGCAGCGTGGAGGGCAGGTTCTCGTAGCCCTCCAGCCGGATGACCTCTTCGGCGAGGTCGTTCGGGTCGGTGAGGTCGGGCCGCCAGGACGGGACGGTGACGATCAGCTCGTCCTGCCCGTACACGTCGCAGCCGATCTCCTGGAGGCGGCGCACGACGGTCTCACGGCCGTAGGCGACGCCCGCGACCTTGTCGGGGTGGTCGGCGGGGATGGTGATGGTGCGGGGCGCGGAGGGCGCCATGACCTCGGTGACGCCGGCCTCGGCGGTGCCGCCCGCGAGCAGGACCAGCAGGTCGACGGTGCGCTGCGCGGCGGCAGCGGCGGCCTGCGGGTCCACACCGCGCTCGAAGCGCCGGGACGCCTCGGAGGACAGCTTGTGGCGGCGGGCGGTGCGCGCGATCGACACGGCGTCGAAGTGCGCGGCCTCGATGACGACGTCCGCCGTGGCGTTCTCGAGGTTGTCGTGGTCGGCGATCTCCGTGTTGGCACCGCCCATGACACCGGCCAGCCCGATCGGGCCGCGGTCGTCGGTGATCACCAGGTCCTCGGCGTCCAGCGTGCGCTCGACCCCGTCGAGGGTGGTGAGCTTCTCGCCCGCCTCGGCCCGGCGCACCCCGATGGTGCCCTGGACCAGGCCGCGGTCGTAGGCGTGCAGGGGCTGGCCGAGCTCCATCATCACGTAGTTGGTGACGTCGACGGCGAGCGAGATCGGGCGCATGCCGACCTTCTGCAGACGGCGCTGGAGCCAGATCGGGGAGCGGGCCTCGGCGCTGAGGCCGGTCACCGTGCGGGCGGTGAAGCGGTCGCAGCCGGTGGGGTCGGAGATCTGCACCGGGTAGCCGTAGGCGTTCGGGGCGGGCACGTCGATCAGGGCCGGGTCGCGCAGCGGCAGGCCGTAGGCGATGGCGGTCTCGCGGGCCACGCCGCGCAGCGACAGGCAGTAGCCGCGGTCGGGTGTGACCGCGATGTCGAGGACCTCGTCGACCAGTTCCAGCAGCTCGACGGCGTCCTTGCCGATCTCGGTCTCCGGCGGCAGGACGATGATGCCCTTGGTGCCGTCGTCGCCCATGTTCAGCTCGTCGCTGGAGCAGATCATGCCGCGCGACATCCGGCCGTAGGTCTTGCGCTCGGCGATCTGGAAGTCGCCGGGCAGGACGGCGCCGGGCAGGGCCACGACGACCTTGTCGCCCACGGCGAAGTTGCGGGCGCCGCAGATGATCTCCTGGGGCTCGCCGGTGCCGTTGGCCTGGCCGACGTCGACGGTGCAGAAGCGGATCGGCTTCTTGAACTCCGTCAGCTCCTCGATCGTCGCCACCTGGCCGACGACCAGCGGACCCTTGAGGTCGGCGCCGAGCTGCTCGACGGTCTCGACCTCCAGACCGGCCGAAATGAGCTTGGCCTGCACGTCACGACCGGTCTCCGTCTCCGGCAGGTCGACGTACTCCCGCAGCCAAGAAAGCGGGACCCGCATCAGATCTCCATCCCGAACGGCCGGGTGAACCGGACGTCACCCTCGACCATGTCTCGCATGTCTTCGACGTTGTGCCGGAACATCAGCATCCGCTCGATGCCGAACCCGAAGGCGAACCCGCTGTACTTCTCGGGGTCGACGCCGCAGGCGGTGAGCACCCGCGGGTTGACCATGCCGCAGCCGCCGAGCTCGATCCAGCCCTCGGAGGAGCAGGTCCGGCAGGGGCGGTCGGGGTTGCCGATGGACTCGCCCTTGCAGACGTAGCAGAGCATGTCCATCTCGGCGCTGGGCTCGGTGAACGGGAAGTAGTTCGGCCGCAGCCGGGTCTTCATGTCCTCGCCGAACAGGGCCTGGACCATGTGGTCCAGGGTGCCCTTGAGGTCGGCCATCGTCAGGCCCTCGTCCACCGCGAGCAGCTCGATCTGGTGGAAGACGGGCGTGTGCGTGGCGTCGAGCTCGTCGGTGCGGAACACGCGGCCGGGGCAGACGATGTAGACCGGCAGCTCACGGTCGAGCAGGGCGCGGGCCTGCACCGGGGAGGTGTGCGTGCGCAGCACGACGCCGGAGCCGGACTCGTCGGTGCCCTTGGGGCCCTGCACGAAGAAGGTGTCCTGCATCTGCCGGGCCGGGTGGTCGGGCAGGAAGTTCAGGGCGTCGAAGTTGAACCACTCCGCCTCGGCCTCGGGGCCTTCGGCGACCTCGTAGCCCATGGCCACGAAGACGTCCGCGACCCGCTCCATCATGGTGGTGAGCGGGTGCCGGGCGCCGGGCGGCACGCGGTCGTAGGGCAGCGTGACGTCCACCGCCTCCTCGACGAGCACGCGCGCGTCCCGCTCGGCCTCGAGCTCCGCCTGGCGGGCGGCGAGGGCCTTGTTCACGGCGCCGCGGGCCTGGCCGACGCGCTTGCCGGCCTCGGCCTTGGCGTGCGGGGGCAGGGCGCCGATCTCGCGGTTGGCGAGGGCCAGCGGGGAGGCGGGGCCGGTCTGGGCGACCTTGGCCTCGTGGAGCGCTTCGAGGGAGTCCGCGGCGGCGAAGGCGGCGAGCGCCTCGTCCCGCATGCGCTCGATCTCTTCCGGTTTCAACGTCTCGACCTCGACCGGGTCGTACGACTTATTCGGTGCCGACATCTCTTCCCGTGCTTCCGATTGGCTGGCTGAAGGTCCCCGTCACCGACTCGGACGGCCGTCTGGTGGGACACAAAGGTGCCAATGGCCGAGTCTAACGGGGTGGAGGGTCCCTCCAGGACGCCCGGTCCCGGAGGGGTTTCTCAGGCGGAGGAATGCGCCCGCGGGCTCAGGCGAGGTAGGCCGGAGCGCTCACGGGCAACGTAAATCGGAACTCGGCGCCGGCGCCGGGGGCGCGGCCGACCGTGATGGTGCCGCCGTGGGCTTCCACGATGCCCTTGACGATGTAGAGCCCGAGGCCGGTCCCGCCGCGCTTGCTGCCCCGCCAGAAGCGGGTGAAGACGCGGTTCATGGACTCCTCCGGGATGCCGGGCCCCTCGTCGCTCACCGTGACCGACGTGCCGGTGTCCTCGTCCTCGCGGGGGGACGCCGTGGCCGTGACGTCGATCGTGACAGTTCCCTCGCCGTGCCGCACGGCATTTTCGAGCAGGTTGCTGAGCACCTGGTCGATCTTGTCGGGGTCGGCCCACAGGTCGGGCAGCGGCTGCTGGACGCGCAGCAGGAACCGGTCGGCGGGCTGCCCGGCGGCGACGTAGGCCTGGATGTGCCGGCCGACGGCGGCGCCGATGTCGACGGGCTGGCGGCGCACCTCCAGGCGGCCGGAGTCGATCCGGGAGATGTCGAGCAGCTCGGCGATGAGCCGGGTGACGCGGTCGGCGTCGGCGTCGACGGTTTCCAGCATCAGCCGTTTCTGGTCGTCGGTGAAGCGTTCCCACTTGGCGAGCAGGGTGGCGGTGAAGCCCTTGACGGAGGTGAGCGGGGAGCGCAGTTCGTGGGCGACGGTGGCGATCAGCTCGGCGTGGCTGCGCTCGGTGCGGCGACGCGCTTCGGTGTCGCGCAGGGTGACCACCAGGCGCCGGATGGGCCCGGTGGGCCGGGTGCGGACGTAGCGCGCGGAGACCAGGACCTCCCGGCCGCCGGGCAGCAGCAGGTTGCGCTCGGGCTGTCCGACGCGGATGGCGAGCCCGCCGTAGGGGTCGGTCAGCTGCCACCAGCGGCGGCCCTCGAGGTCCTCTAACGGCAGGGCCTTCTCCAGGCGCTGCCCGAGGGCGTCCCGGGCGCGGACGGCGGTGATGCGCTCGGCGGCCGCGTTGAAGCAGATGACACGGCCCTGCTCGTCGGCGACGACGAGCCCGTCGGGCAGCTGGTCGGGGTCGATGCCGAGGCCGGCGTGGTCACCGGGCGGCCGGGGCGCGGCGGGCGGGCTCCCGGCGTCGCGGGCTCCCGGTGCGCTGCTCGTGCCGACGCTCATCCCCGTACCCCACCTCCAAGGCTCCGCAGAGGGGTCCTGAGCTGGTCACCCTACTAGTTCCCGGTGACGGAGCGGCACCCTCCGGAGGCGCGCTGTGCACGCGCCGACGCATAGAGACATACGGCGGCGGCGGTGGCGAGGTTCAGGCTCTCGGCCTTCCCGTGGATCGGGACGCGCACGACGGCGTCCGTGAGGGCGCGGGTCTCCTCCGGGAGCCCCCAGGCCTCGTTGCCGAAGACCCAGGCGGTGGGGCCGCCCATGGTGCCCTTGTCGAGTTCGTCGTCGAGGTCGCGGTCACCGGCGCCGTCGGCGGCGAGGATCCGCACACCGGCGTCCCGCAGCCCGTGCACGGCCTGCTCGACGGGGACGCCGACGGCGACGGGCAGGTGGAACAGGGAGCCGACGGAGGCACGGACGGCCTTGGGGTTGTACACGTCGACGGAGGCGTCGGTCAGGACGACGGCCTCGGCGCCCGCGGCGTCGGCGCAGCGCAGCACGGTGCCGGCGTTGCCGGGGTCGCGGACGTTGGCGAGGAGGGCGACGAGCCGGGGCCGGGCCGCGAGGACCTCGTCGAACGGCGTGTCCAGGAACCGGCAGACGCCGACGAGGCCCTGCGGGGTGACGGTGGTGGAGATGTCGGCGATGACCTGCTCGGCGGCGAGGTGCACACGGGCTCCGGCGTCCCGGGCGGCCCCCACGATGTCGGCGTGACGCTCGGCGGCGTCCAGCGTCGTGAACAGTTCCACGAGCGTGGCCCCGGCCTCGGTGCGGTGCCCCGCGGCCTCGCGCACGGCCTGCGGCCCCTCGGCCAGGAACAGCCGGTCCTTCCCCCGGAAGTTCCGCTTGGCCAGCCGCCGCGCGGCCAGGACGCGGGGTGAGCGGGGGGAGATGAGCTCGGGGGTGGCAGGGGGCATCCTGTTCGCTTTCTCGGTTGCTGCACAGCAGGACCCGCAGACCGTCCGGCCTGCGGGTCCTTCAGTCACATCGGCTTCGAGCCGGCGTCACGCAGCCTTCGGCGCGTTCACGTCGCTCGGCAGCGCCTTCTGGGCGACCTCGACGAGGGCGGCGAACGCACCGGCGTCGTTGACGGCCAGCTCGGCCAGGATCTTGCGGTCGACCTCGATGTTGGCGGCCTTCAGACCCTGGATGAAGCGGTTGTAGGTCATGCCGTTCGCGCGGGCAGCGGCGTTGATGCGCTGGATCCACAGCTGACGGAAGTCGCCCTTGCGCTTCTTGCGGTCGTTGTAGTTGTAGACCAGCGAGTGGGTGACCTGCTCCTTGGCCTTGCGGTACAGGCGCGAGCGCTGACCGCGGTAGCCGGAGGCCTGCTCGAGGATCGCCCGGCGCTTCTTGTGGGCGTTGACTGCCCGCTTGACGCGTGCCACTTGTTAACTCCTTGTAGCGGGGTCGTGGGGGTGCTCACACGACCCGAAATCGATTGGGTCCCGGTCTGACGTACGTCCGGCGCTCGCGCGCCCGGACGTCACTTGCCGAGAAGCTTCTTGATCTTCGCGGCGTCGCCCGGGGCCATCTCGGCGTTGCCGGTGAGGCGACGCGTCACACGGGACGACTTGTGCTCGAGCAGGTGGCGCTTGCCGGCGCGCTCGCGCAGCACCTTGCCGGAGCCGGTGATCTTGAAGCGCTTGCTGGCACCGCTGTGCGACTTGTTCTTCGGCATAGCGCCGTTCTCTCCTCGTCGGTGGCGCTCCGGTGCCCGGTCGCGAAACCGGGCACGGTGGAGCGTCGTCTTGTATCGGTTGCTTCCTGGGACTGGCGTCCCGGGGAGTCACGCCTCTGCGGGCTCCTCGGCAGGCTCTTCGGCCGGCGCCTCGTTCTCCGCGGCGTTCTGCGACTTGCCGGGGTTGGCCTTCGCTTCCGCCTTGCGGGCTTCCTGCGCCTGGCGAGCCTCGGCCATCGCCTCGGTCTTCTTCTTGTGCGGACCGAGAACCATGATCATGTTCCGACCGTCCTGCTTCGGGTTCGACTCGACGAAACCGAGGTCCTGGACGTCCTCCGCGAGACGCTGCAGCAGTCGGTAGCCCAGCTCGGGACGGGACTGCTCGCGACCACGGAACATGATCGTGATCTTGACCTTGTCGCCCTGCTTGAGGAACCGGACGACGTGACCCTTCTTGGTGTCATAGTCGTGCGGGTCGATCTTCGGCCGGAGCTTCATCTCCTTGATGACCGTGTGCGCCTGGTTCTTGCGCGCCTCACGGGCCTTCATGGCCGACTCGTACTTGAACTTCCCGTAGTCCATGAGCTTGCACACGGGCGGACGGGCGTTCGCCGCGACCTCGACCAGGTCCAGGTCGTACTCCTGCGCAAGCTCCAGTGCCTTGGCCAGGGGGACGATGCCCACCTGCTCGCCACTGGGACCGACAAGTCGCACCTCGGGAACGCGAATCCGGTCGTTGATGCGGGGCTCGGCGCTGATGGATCCTCCTCGGTAGCACCACGCGACGGTCTGGCGGACGGCCGCGTAACGTCTTGTATCGATAGACCTAACCGCGCCGAAGCAATAAAAATGCCCCGGACGATCCCAGGTGGGGCTCCTCGAACTACCGGAGCACCACCACGGGGGGCCGCGGGGCGCGCTTTCGGACGGTTCGCCGCCGCTGGGACGGGACCGCCTGACCGGTGACCCGCCGCCCTGAGGGTGATCGGGTGGGAGTTCGAAAGCCTCCACTTGTGGGTCGGTCTCGTGGGCTGTGGGGCACACGTGTCCGACCGGTCGTTATCCGAGATTACCAGCCGTGGCCAGGAACGGCCAATCGGTGCGGGCCGGGGTCACGTGGGGGCGGGCCGCTCCCTGCGCCTATCGTGTGGGGCATGAGTGAGACCCCTCCTGAGTCCCCCGACTTCGACGCCATGGCCCGCGACATCGCCGAGGTCCCGGCGGTCGAGGTGATCGTGACGGTCGCCGTCAACCTGATGAGCGCCGCCGCGGTGAAGCTCGGCCTGACCGAGGAGGGCGAGAAGCACAAGGACCTGGACGAGGCCCGCAAGCTGGTGCACGCCCTGGCCGGTCTGCTGGACGCCACCGCGACCGAGATCAGCTCCTTCCACGCGGCTCCCCTGCGTGACGGCCTGAAGTCGCTGCAGCTGGCGTTCCGGGAGGCCTCGCTCGTCCCGGACGAGCCGGGCCAGGGCCCGGGCGAGAAGTACACGGGCCCGGTCTACGGCTAGGCCGTGGTCTGACCCTTATCTCAGCTGTCTCAGCGCACGAACAGGGGCTCGCCCGGGGGCGTCGCCTCGGCCGGCAGGAGCGCCAGGTCGAGGCCGCGTACCAGGCGGGCCCTCAGTGTCTCGTCGGCGGCGAGCCGCCGGGCGACCGCGCGGGCGGCGTCGGCCGGGGCGGCGGACGGGTCCAGGACCAGGGCCAGGGTGCCGTCGGCCTGCCCGGGGCCGAGGTGGGCGCGCAGCACGGCCGGCTCGGCGGCGACGGCGTCCCGTACGGCACCGACGACGGCCGGGTCGGCGAGCGGGTCGGTGCTCGCGCGGCCCTCGGCGAGGGCGAGCAGGGCGGGGCCGGTCAGCTCGAAGGGCACCGGTCCGGCCAGGTCGAGCACGATCGTGTCGGCCTTCTCGTGCGCGGCCGCCTGGAGGGCCTGGTGCAGCGGTACGGCGACGGGGCGGGCCTGCGGGTCCCATCGGGCGAGGGAGTCCGTGGAGGTGAAGGCGGGCAGGGCGGTGCGGTCGCCGGCCTTGAGGGTGGGCACGGCCATGTCGCTGGTCTTCTCGCGGCGCAGCCCGTTCGCGTCCTCCTCGACCTCGCCGAGCACCGCCACGACGGGCACGAGCAGCCGGGCGTCCTTGAGGGCGGCGAGCACCGGGCCCACGGCGCTCCGGTCCGCGGACCAGGCGGCGAGTGCCGCGCTCAGCCGGGGGTCGGCGGAGCCGTCGTCGTCGGAGAAGCCGGGGTCCGGGATGTTCTTGTTCGCCACGGTCGTCGAGCCTATCCGGAGCGGGACACCGCCCTCGCCCGGCCCCGGGGCGCCCTGGATCCCGGCCGACCGTGGGCACGTCCCGGGCGACCGTGAGCACGCCCTGGTCGACCGTGAGCATGTCCCGGCGACCGTGAGCATGTCCCGGCCGTCCGGGCGTGCGGGCGGCGTCCCGGGGCGTGCGGGCGGCGTCGCGGGCCTACGGGCGCGACGTCCCGGGGCCTGCGGGCGCGGGATCCCGGGGCCCGCGGGCGCGACGTCCCGAGGCGTGCGGGCGCGAGATCCCGGGGCGTGCGGGCGCGAGATCCCGGGGCCTGCGGGCGGCGTCCCGGGGCCTGCGGGCGCGACGTCCCGGGGCCTGCGGGCGACGGGGCTGGAAGGCCGGTGACTGGCTGGAAGGCCGTGACGGGCTAGAAGCCGGTGTGGTCGCGGTCCTCGCGTCGTCCGCGCCAGACGACCACCGCCGCGGCCAGGAGGACGCCGCCGGTGCCGCCCGCGAGCCAGGCGGCCCAGCCGGACGGGCCGTCGTCCGGCCCCGGCCCGTCGGGGCCCGGGCCGAAGTACTCCGCCCCGTACGCCGCCGGTTTCGGAGCCTCCGGCTCGACGCGGGCGGCCTGCCGGATGGCGGCCGCCGGGTCGATGAAGCCGTAGCCCCGGGAGTCGTCCCGGCCGCCGGTGGGGGCGTTGCGGGCGGTGTCCTCCAGGAGGGACTTGACCTGGGCCGGGTTCAGGTGGGGGTGGGCCGCCTTGACCAGGGCGACGGCGCCGGAGACGAAGGCGGCGGCGGCACTGGTGCCCCAGCCCTCGTAGTACTTGTGGTCGGGGTCGGCGATGACGACGTCGACGCCCGGTGCGCTGACGGTGGCGTACCAGCGGCGGGTGGAGAACGAGGCGCGGGTTCCGGCGCGGTCGACGGCGGTGGCGGCGATGACGCCCGGGTAGGCGGCCGGGTAGGAGATGTGGTCGCCCTTCTCGCCGCCGTTGCCCGCGGAGGCGACGACCGATACGCCCTTGTCCAGGGCGTACTGGATGGCCTGGTCCTCGGTGGATTCGGGGTGGGCGGAGGCGGAGTCGTCGCCGAGGGAGAGGTTGATGACGTCGGCGCCGTGGTCGGCGGCCCAGCGGATGCCCTCGGCGAGAGCGTTGCCACGGGTGCTGCGGGCCTTGGCCCGGGAGGGGTCGCCGTCCTCCAGGATCACGCGGACGGGGAGGATCTTCGCCTCGGGGGCGATGCCGATGACGCCGTCGGCGTCGCCCGGGCCGTGCCCGTGTCCGGCGATGATCCCGGCCATGGCGGTGCCGTGCCGGGCCCAGGCGCGGTCTCCGGGCCCGGCGCCGAAGCGGACCAGGTCCTTGCCGGGCAGGACGTTTCCGGCGAGGTCGGGGTGGTCGGCCTCGACGCCGGTGTCCAGGACGGCGACGGTGATGCCGCGGCCCTTCGTGGTCTGCCAGGCCTCCTGGGTGTGCATGGCCTCCAGGGCCCACTGCTGGGCGCGGATGCCGTCGGCCCGGGCGGTGGCGGAGGGCAGGAGGACCAGACCCGCCGTGAGCAGGGCGCAGAGGGCGGTGGCCGTCCGGGTCCGCGTACGCGGGCGTATCCCGTCCGGGGTGTGCGCGGCGGTCACGAGGGCTGCTCCGAGGCCGAGCGGACGTTCTTGCGGAAGCCGCGTTCGACGCGGTCGGCCAGGCCCTGCGCCTCGTTGCCGAGGCCGGCCTGGGCTGCGGCGGTCGTGGCGTCGGCCTCGACGGCGTCCCCGGCGGGCTGCGGGTCGTCGACGGTGCGGCCGTCGGCCCAGCCGGAGACGGCGTAGACGACGACGGGGGCCTCGGTGAGCACGGAGACGGTCCAGGAGGCGCGTTGCCGGGCGCCGAAGCCGGCGGCCGGTGTGCCCTTCGCGGCGTAGGGCAGGGGCATGAGGTCGCTGCGGCGGTCCAGGCGTTCGTTGCGGAAACGGTTCGCGAGGGCGGTCATGCCGGGGGCGTCGGCCGTGGTGAAGAGCAGGCCGACGGTGGTCACGTGGCTCTCGGTGGCGTCGGTGTAGGTGGCGCGCAGCAGCCGTTCGCAGCCGACGGGTGCGAGAGCCTTGCGCAGCAGCGGGTCGAAGGCGTCCTTGCAGCCGCTGTCCGGGGCGACGGCGATCCGGGTCCAGGTACGGTCCGCTCCCCCGGGGCCGGCGCCCCGGCCCTGCACGGTGGGCGGGAACAGCTGGTCGACCGGGACGCGGTGCCAGAGGCTTCCGGCGGAGGCGAAGGCACCGGGCGAGTCCTCGGCACCGGCGTCCCCGACGAGCCAACTGCCGGTGACCGCGCCCGAGATGAGGCCGAGTCCGAGCACGAGGCAGACGGCGGCCGCGGCGGCCCGGGGTGCTGTGCGCCGCCCGAGGGGGCGGGGCCGTGCGTCACCGTCGTAGCCCTCGGGCTCGCCGAACGACACCACGGGGCGCGTGGCGCTCCAGGACAGTGCGGGGTCAGGGGTGACGGGCGCGGGGGTGCGGGGCGGTGCGGGGGCGGCGGGGCGCCGGTCGGGCGCCGGGGGCACGCGCAGGCCCCGTCCGGCTGTGGTGCCCGGGTCGGCACCGGCCGGTACGGACGGCTCGTGCGCCGGGCGCGGCGGGGTGGTGGGGCGTGCGGGGCCGGGGCGGGCGGCCGTCGTCGTCGTCTGCGCGGCAGGACGGCCGGAGGGGCCGGAGGGTGCGGCGTGTTCGTCCGGTGCCGGATCGGCGGGGAGCGGGCGCAGCCGTGCTGTCGTCTCGGGCGCGCGCTCGTCGGGGGCGCCGGTCCGGCGGGGCGTGGGCAGGCGGAACGGCCGCCCGGCCGACTCCGCCGACGCCCCGCCCGACGCGTCCGGGCGGCCGGGCCCGGAGATGCGGAAGGGCCGGGCGGTCGTCTCCGGCGGGGTTCCCGCGGAGGAGTCCGGGCGGCTGGCGGGCCTGCTCGGCTCGGGGCGGGTCGCACCGGCGGCGCCGGACGGCGTGTGCGGGCCCGTCCGCGAGACGCGGCCGACGCTCGGCGGTGCGTCCGGAAGACGGCTGGAGGCACGAGGCGGGGGCGGTGCGGCGGAGTCGGTGCGGCGGGGCGTGGCGGCGGCGTCCGTGTCTCCGGCCGTTCCGGTGGGAGCGGAACCCGGGGTCGTCGCGGTGCCGGAGGCCGTGTCCGCCGTGTCCCGCCGGTCCGTCGCCGGGTCCTGCGGCGGGGCCGGGGGGTGGGACGGGCGGGGCGGGGTGGTGGGGCGCGGGGGGAAAGAGGCGCGTGGCGCTTCCGTGCTCATGCACCCCCCGTTTCCGCGTCCCCGGGCCGCTCGTCTCGCGCGGGCCGGTGTCGTCCTGCCCGAGGCCCGGCACACAGGCGTCCCGGGCACACCTACCCGTACGGACGGAGCGTCATCCCGGCTCGGATCCCCGGCCGGGCGTCATCCGCCGTACGTGCGCGTCACTCTACGGCTTGTTCCTGGGCGAATGGGAACCAGTCCGCGAGGCCGGGGCATCTGCCCGGAACGTCCCCCTACCCTGCGGTAATCCCGTCTGGCAGGCTGCGTTCATGACTGCGCGCGCCTCCGACCGGGCCCGTTACGACCGGGCCACCGCCCATCTCGACGCACCTCTCGCGATCGTGGATCTCGAGGCCTTCGACGCCAACGCCGCCGACCTGGTGCGCCGTGCCGGGGGCAAGCCCGTCCGGGTCGCCAGCAAGTCCGTGCGCTGCCGGGCGCTGCTGGAACGCGTCCTGGCGCGGGACGGCTTCGCGGGGATCATGTCGTTCACGCTCGCCGAGTCGTTGTGGCTGGCCCGGTCGGGGTTCGACGACGTGCTGCTCGCCTACCCGTCCGCCGACCGCGCGGCCTACGCCGAACTCGCCGGTGATCCCAAGCTCGCCGCCGCCGTGACCGTCATGGTGGACGACGTCGCCCAGCTGGACCTGATCGACGCCGCCCGGGGCGGTGGACGTGAAGTGGTGCGGGTGTGCCTGGAGTTGGACACCTCGCTGAAGCTGCTCGGCGGGCGGGTGCGGGTCGGGGCCCGGCGCTCGCCGCTGCACTCCCCCGCCCAGGTCGCCGACGTGGCACGGGCGGTGGCCCGGCGGCCCGGCTTCGAGGTCGTGGGGATCATGGCGTACGAGGGTCATGTCGCCGGTGTCGGGGACGCGGTGGCGGGACGGCCGCTGCGGTCGCGCGCCATCCGGTTGATGCAGGCCGCCGCCAGGCGTGAACTGGCCGAGCGGCGTGCGGAGGTGGTGCGTGCGGTGCGGGCCGTCGTGCCGGGACTGGAGTTCGTCAACGGCGGGGGCACCGGCTCGGTGCAGCACACGGCGGCCGAGGACGCGGTGACCGAGATCGCCGCCGGGTCGGGGCTGTACGTGCCGCGGCTGTTCGACAACTACACGTCGTTCAGCGGCCGTCCGGCGGCTCTCTACGCCCAGCCGGTGGTGCGGCGGCCGGGGGTGGGAGTGGTGACGGTCCTGGGCGGTGGGTACCCCGCCTCGGGTGCGGCCGGACCGGACCGGTCGCCCGTGCCGTATCTGCCCGAGGGGTTGCGCTACGACCCGCAGGAGGGCGCCGGTGAGGTGCAGACGCCGCTGCTGGGCTCGCCGGCGGACGATCTGCTGATCGGGGACAAGGTGTGGTTCCGGCACGCGAAGGCCGGTGAGCTGTGCGAGCGGTTCGACCGGCTGCACCTGATCGAGGGCGACGCGGTGACCGGGACGGTGCCGACGTATCGCGGCGAGGGCCACACGTTCCTCTGAGACCCGTGGTGCCTCGGTTGACGGTATCGGGTGAGGCCGTCGGCGGCGGTTGAGGCCGTGGGTATCGGATGAGGCCGTCGGCGGCGGTTGAGCCGTGGGTACCGCGTGAGGCCGTCGGCGGCGGTTGAGGCCGTGGGTATCGGTCGCGGCCCGTCGGCGCGTCAGTCCGCCGGGCCGATGCTGCTGCCCACGCCGCCGCCCGTGTCCGCGTCGCCGAACGGGCGGATGCCCTTGGTGATGCGGTCCATGTCGGCGAGCGGCGGCCCGTCCTCGCCCGCGTCGAAGACGTAGCGGACGAGGACGGGTGACTCGGTGCCGACGCTGGACGGGAAGACGAGCGACTGGACGTAGCCGCCGGGCCCCTTGGCCGTCTTCACCCGCCAGCGCACGAGGTACCCGGCGCGGCCCGCCACCGCGACCGGCCCGGACTTGACGACCTGGTGCGAGGTCAGGCCGCCGTGGAGTTCGCGGCCGAGCAGGTCGCGATCGTAGGCCTCGTCGGCGGCCTCGGAGATGTCCGCCCGGGCGAGGACCTCGGGGGACCTCTCGTCGTTCTCGGTCACCGTGCGGGAGAAGACCATGCCGTGGCGGCACAGGCCCACGCCGGCGGGGCAGTCGTAGGTGCCGTCGGTGGTCATGACGACGTCGTCCTGGGCGACGTACTGCGGGCGGACCCAGCCGTCGAGCAGCGGGAACGTGATGCCGTTGAGCTGGTCCTCGACGACGGCGGGGTCGTCCGCGGACGGCTTCGGCGTGGACGCCTCGGGGGCCGGACCGGACGAGGCCGGCGTGGTCCCGGGCGCGGAGGTCGGGGCCGTCCTGGTCTCCGTGCCGTCGCCGTCGTCCCCGCCGAAGGCGACGGCAGCGCCGGTGACGACCGCGGCGACCAGGACGGCGCCCGCGGCGGTCAGGGCGATCGCCTTGGTCCGGCCCGCCGTGTCACCACCCGGCGGCGGGGCGGCGGGGGCCCCGGGCGCGCTGCGGTGCTCGGTCCAGGCCGTGCCGTCCCACCAGCGCTGCCGGTGGGGGGCGTGCGGGTCGGGGTACCAGCCGGGCGGCGGCGTCATGCTCATCCCGGCACTGTAGGGCGCGACCCGGCCCCCCGGGACACGCGCTACAGGGGTGTGACGTACGCCCCCGCGATCCCGCCGTCGACCAGGAAGTCGGTGGCGTTGACGAAGGAGGAGTCGTCGCTGGCGAGGAAGGCCACCGCGGCGGCGATCTCCTCGGCCTCGGCGAACCGGCCCAGCGGGATGTGCACCAGGCGGCGCGCGGCCCGCTCCGGGTCCTTGGCGAACAGCTCCTGCAGGAGCGGGGTGTTGACCGGGCCGGGGCACAGGGCGTTGACGCGGATGCCCTCACGGGCGAACTGCACGCCCAGTTCCCGGGACATGGCGAGGACGCCGCCCTTGGAGGCCGTGTAGGAGATCTGCGAGGTCGCCGCGCCCATCCTGGCGACGAAGGACGCCGTGTTGATGATCGAGCCACGGCCCTGGCGCCGCATGTAGGGGATGGCGGCCTTGCAGCACAGGTAGACGGAGGTGAGGTTGACCTCCTGGACGCGCTTCCAGGCCTCCAGGCCGGTCTCCAGGATGGAATCGTCGTCGGGCGGGGAGATGCCGGCGTTGTTGAAGGCGATGTCGACGCTGCCGTAGGTGTCGTAGGCGGTCCTGAAGAGGGCCTCGACCTCGTCGGGGTCGGTGACGTCGACCTTCACGAAGGTGCCGCCGGTCTCCTCGGCGGCTGCCTTGCCGCGGGTCTCGTCCACGTCGCCGCAGACGACGTGGGCGCCCTCGGAGGCGAGGCGGCGGGCGGCGGCGAGGCCGATGCCGCTGCCGGCTCCGGTGACGACGGCGGTACGGCCGACCAGGCGGCGGCAGATGTTCTCCTGGGCAGTCACTGTGCGGGGCCCTCCGTGCTGATGAAGACGTTCTTGGTTTCGGTGAAGGCGGCCAGGGCGTCGGGGCCGAGCTCGCGGCCCACCCCGGACTGCTTGTAGCCGCCGAACGGGGTCCAGTAGCGGACGCTGGCATGGGAGTTGACGGACAGGTTGCCGGCGCGGACGGCCTGCGAGACGCGCAGGGCCCGGCCGACGTCACGGGTCCAGATGGAGCCGGAGAGGCCGTAGGGGGTGCCGTTGGCGAGGCGGATCGCGTCCTGCTCGTCGGTGAAGGGCAGGAGGACGGCGACGGGGCCGAAGATCTCCTCGCAGGCGGCGGCCGAGTCGGGGCTCTCCCCGGTCAGCACGGTGGGCGGGAACCAGAAGCCCGGGCCCTCGGGAGCGCTGCCGCGCAGGGCCGGGGCGTCGTCCGGTACGAAGCCGCGGACCCGGTCGAGCTGCTGCCGGGAGATCAGCGGGCCCATCTGGGTCTTCTCGTCGGCCGGGTCGCCCACCACCACGGCGGCCAGCGCCTCGGCGAGATGTTCGCGGACCTCGTCGTAGACGGACTCCTGGACCAGGACGCGGGTGCGGGCGCAGCAGTCCTGGCCGGAGTTGTCCAGGAACGAGAAGGGGTCGACGGCGGTTGTGAGATCGGCGTCGGCGAAGACGATGTTGGGGCTCTTGCCGCCGAGTTCGAGCGTGACGGGCTTGACCTGCTCGGCGCCGAGGGCCGCGACGCGCGTCCCGGTCCGGGTGGAGCCGGTGAAGACGATCTTGGCGACTCCGGGGTGGCGGACCAGGGCGTCGCCCGTGATGTCGCCGCGGCCGGGCAGGACCTGGAAGAGGTGCTCGGGGAGACCGGCCTCCAGGGCGAGTTCGGCCAGGCGCAGGGCGGTGAGCGGGGTGGTCTCGGCGGGCTTGAGGAGGACGGCGTTGCCGGCCGCGAGGGCGGGGGCGGTGCCCCAGGCGGCGATCGGCATCGGGAAGTTCCAGGGCGCGATCACGCCGACGACCCCAAGGGGTTCGAGGATCGTGACGTTCAGGCCGCCGGGGACCGGGATCTGACGGCCGGTGAGCCGCTCCACTCCCCCGGCCGCGTAGTCCAGCAGGTCACGGACGTTGCCGGCCTCCCAGCGGGCGTTGCCGATGAGGTGGCCGGCCTCGCGGACCTCCAGGCGGGCCAGTTCCTCCAGGTGCTCGTCGACGAGGGCCGCGAAGCGGCGCAGCAGCCGGGCGCGGTCGCCGGGGGCGAGGGCGGCCCAGATCCGCTGTGCCCGGGCGGCGTGGGTGACGGCCGCGTCGACGTCGGCGGGGCTCGCCCCGGCGACGGCGGCGACGACCTCCTCGGTCGCGGGGTTCAGTACTTCCAGAAGGTGCTCGGAAGACAAGAGGACCTCACATGCGTTCGAAGGAGCGGCGCAGCTCCCAGTCGGTCACCGCGGCGTCGAAGGCGTCCAGTTCGACGCGCGCCATGTTGCGGTAGTGCGCGACGACCTCGTCGCCGAAGGCGGCCTTGGCGATGGGGCTGTTCTCCCAGAGCTCGGCGGCCTCGCGCAGGGTGGTGGGGACGTGGTCGAGGTCGGCGGCGTAGGCGTTGCCGGGGCAGGGCTCGGGCAGCTCCAGCTTGTGCTCGATGCCGTGCAGTCCGGCCGCGACCAGTCCGGCGACGGCGAGGTAGGGGTTGACGTCGCCGCCGGGCAGGCGGTTCTCGAAGCGCAGGGAGCGGCCGTGGCCGACCACGCGCAGGGCGCAGGTGCGGTTGT
This sequence comes from Streptomyces sp. NPDC059696, assembly GCF_042733745.1. Classification (NCBI taxonomy): domain Bacteria; kingdom Bacillati; phylum Actinomycetota; class Actinomycetes; order Kitasatosporales; family Streptomycetaceae; genus Streptomyces; species Streptomyces sp. NPDC059696. The sequence continues at coordinate 217,116 of NZ_JBHWFG010000006.1, read as the reverse complement.
CCTGGCCCCAGGCGACCGCGGTCGGGGCGAAGGAGCCGGGCTGGAACCGCTTGTAGGAGTTGATGTTGGGGGCGTAGAGGAGGGAGAAGTCACGCAGGGCGGCGAGCTGGCCGGCGAGGAAGTGGCGCATGACCTCGGACATGCCGCCTTCGAGGTCGCCGGCCATGGCGTTGGTGCCGTCGGCGTCGGCGAGCGAGAGGTGGATGTGGCAGGAGTTGCCCTCGCGCTCGTTGTACTTGGCCATGAAGGTGATCGACATGCCCTCCTGGGCGGCGATCTCCTTGGCGCCGGTCTTGTAGACGGAGTGCTGGTCGCAGGTGACCAGGGCCTCGTCGTAGCGGAAGGCGATCTCGTGCTGGCCGGGGTTGCACTCGCCCTTGGCGGACTCGACGGTGAGGCCGGCGCCGGCCATCTCGTTGCGGATGCGGCGCAGCAGCGGCTCGATGCGGCCGGTGCCGAGGACGGAGTAGTCGATGTTGTACTGGTTCGCCGGGGTCAGGCCCTTGTAGCCGGCGTCCCAGGCCTGTTCGTAGGTGTCCTTGAAGACGATGAACTCCAGCTCGGTGCCGACCTGGGCGGTGTAGCCGAGCTCGGCGAGGCGCTCAAGCTGGCGGCGCAGGATCTGGCGGGGGGCGGCGACGACCGGGGAGCCGTCCTCCCAGGCGAGGTCGGCGTGGAGCATGGCCGTGCCCTCGTTCCAGGGGACGCGGCGCAGGGTGGTGAGGTCCGGGTGCATGGCGAAGTCGCCGTAGCCGCGGTCCCAGGAGGACATCGCGTAGCCGTCGACGGTGTTCATCTCGGTGTCGACGGCGAGCAGGTAGTTGCAGCCCTCCGTGCCGTGGTGGAGGACCTCGTCGAGGAAGAAGCGTGCGGCGAACCGCTTGCCCTGGAGCCGCCCTTGCATGTCGGGGAAGGCCAGGACGACAGTGTCGATCTCACCGCCGGCGACGAGGGTGTGCAGTTCCTCGACGCTCAGCGGGGGTGTGCGGTCTGCCACGGGAAGGCCTCCTAGGCTCCTTGGATCCGCTGCCTTGGATCCGCTGGGAGCCATAAGGTATTGCCGAGAACCATTGCTTGGGAAGGGGGTACGGCCACATGCCGGACGAAGCTGGGGGCGGGAAGATGCGGGACGGGCTGACGCCGGTGCTGCGGCCGGTGCGCGCGGGCAACGGCTTCGAGGAGGCGCTGGAGCAGATCCTGCAGGTCGTACGGCTGGGTCTGGTGCCGGGGGGAGAGCGGCTGCCGGCCGAGCGTGAGCTGGCGGAGCGGCTGGGGATCAGCCGGGTGACGCTGCGCGAGGTGCTGAAGGTGCTCCAGGACCAGGGCCTCGTCGAGTCGCGGCGGGGCCGGTACGGCGGGACGTTCGTGCTGCCGCGTGCCGAGGTCGTGGGCGAGGACGAGCTGCGGCGCCGGGTCGCCGAGGTCGACCTGGAGGACGTGCTGCGGTTCCGGGAGGTGCTGGAGGTGGGCGCGGCCGGGCTGTGCGCGGCGCACGGGCTGGAGGAGAAGCAGGCGGAGCGGCTGCGCGAGGCCCTGGCGCGCACGCACGACGCGCCGCTCACCGAGTACCGCCGCCTGGACACGCTGCTGCACCTCACGCTCGCCGAGCTGTCCGGCTCCCCCACGCTCACCGCCCAGTACGCGGCCGTCCGTGCCACGGTCAACGACCTGCTCGACTGCATCCCGCTGCTGGTGCGCAACCTGGAGCACTCCCAGCGGCAGCACACGGCCCTGGTGGAGGCGGTGATCGAGGGCGACGCCGACCAGGCGCGGGAGATCATGCGCGAGCACTGCGGGGGGACGGCGGCGCTGCTGCGGGGCTTCCTCGGCTGAGCCGCGCGGCGGTGTCGGCGCCCGGTGAGGATTTACGGGCGATTAACGCACGGGTCTTGCCATCCTCGGCCGGCGCCGCAAAGGTATGGCTCCATTCCATTGAGTCTCAGCCTGCTCGACCCCGTGAACCGCCGCCGCCCCGTCGGGAGTCCGCTCATGTCCCAGGAACCCACTCTCACACCACCCGCCGCCCGGGAGGGCGACGACTATCTGGAGCGCAGAGCGCTGCGCCGCGGCAGCGCCGGCTGGGTGCTGCTGACCGGCCTCGGCGTCGCCTACGTCGTCTCCGGCGACTACTCCGGCTGGAACTTCGGCCTGGCCGAGGGCGGCTTCGGAGGCCTGGCGATCGCCATGGTGCTCATGGGCGCGATGTACGCGTGCATGGTCTTCGCCCTGGCCGAGCTGTCGTCGATCCTGCCCACGGCGGGCGGCGGCTACGGCTTCGCCCGGCGGGCGCTCGGCCCGTGGGGCGGCTTCCTGACCGGCACGGCGATCCTCATCGAGTACGTCCTCGCGCCCGCCGCCATCGTCATCTTCATCGGCGACTACGTCGAGTCGCTGGGCCTGTTCGGCCTGGAGTCCGGCTGGCCGATGTACCTGGTCTGCTTCGCGATCTTCCTCGGCATCCACCTGTGGGGCGTCGGCGAGGCGCTGCGCTTCAGTTTCGTCGTCACCGGCATCGCCGTGGCCGCCCTGATCGTGTTCGCGCTGGCGGCGCTGCCCGACTTCTCCTTCGCCTCGCTGGACGACATCCCCGTGGACTCCTCGGCCGCGGGGGCGAACTCCTGGCTGCCGTTCGGCCTGCTCGGCATCTGGGCGGCGTTCCCGTTCGGCATGTGGTTCTTCCTCGGCGTCGAGGGCGTGCCGCTGGCCGCCGAGGAGACCAAGGACCCGGCCCGTACGCTGCCGAAGGCGATCCGCTGGTCGATGGGCATCCTGGTGGTGCTGGCGGTGGTCACGTTCTTCGCGGCGGCCGGGGCGCGCGGGTCCGCCGCGGTCCAGGAGGCGGGCAACCCGCTGGTCGAGGCCCTCCAGCCGAACGGCGAGGCGACGACCCTGAGCCGGATCGTGAACTACGCGGGCCTCGCCGGCCTGGTGGCGTCCTTCTTCTCCCTGATCTACGCGGGCTCCCGCCAGCTGTTCGCCCTGTCCCGCGCGGGTTACCTGCCCCGCTTCCTGTCGCTCACCAGCCGTCGCAAGGCGCCCTACCTGGGCCTCCTGGTGCCCGGCACGATCGGCTTCCTGCTGGCGGCGGTCTCCGGCAACGGCGCGCGGATGCTGAACATCGCCGTCTTCGGCGCGACCATCTCCTACGCGCTGATGTCCCTGTCGCACATCGTGCTGCGCCGCAGGGAGCCGGAGCTGGAGCGGCCGTACCGCACACCGGGCGGGGTGATCACGTCGTCCGTCGCGCTGGTGCTGGCGTGCGCCGCGCTGGTGGCGACGTTCCTGGTGGACGTGACGGCGGCGTTGATCGCGCTCGTGGTGTACGCCGTGGCCGTCGCCTACTTCGGCCTGTACAGCCGCAAGCACCTGGTGGCGAAGGCGCCGGAGGAGGAGTTCGCGGCGCTGGCGGCCGCCGAGGCAGAGTTGGCAAGGGACTGAGTCGTCCGAACGTGAGGGAGTTCTCGTGACCAGGCCGTTGATCGGTGTCAGCACCTACCTGGAGTCCGGTGCGCGCTGGGGCGTGTGGGAGTTGGAGGCCGCGCTGCTGCCGGTGGGCTACCCGCGGCTGGTGCAGCGGGCCGGCGGTCTGGCCGCGATGCTGCCCCCGGACGACCCGCGGCACGCGGCGGCTGCCGTGGCCCGGCTGGACGGGCTGGTCATCGCGGGCGGTCCGGACGTCGAGCCGGTGCGCTACGGGGCCGAGCGCGAGCCGAAGACCGGCCCGCCGGCTCCGGAGCGGGACGCGTGGGAACTGGCCCTGATCGAGGCGGCGCTGGCGGCCCGGGTGCCGCTGCTGGGAATCTGCCGGGGCATGCAGCTGCTGAACGTCGCTCTCGGCGGGACGCTCCTGCAGCACATCGACGGCCATGCCGAGGTCGTGGGTGTGTTCGGCGGGCACGCGGTGAAGCCGGTGCCGGGGAGCCTGTACGCCGGTGCCGTCCCGGAGGAGACGTTCGTCCCGACGTACCACCACCAGGCCGTGGACCGCCTCGGTGAGGGCCTCGTCCCCTCGGCGTACGCGGCGGACGGCACGGTGGAGGCGGTGGAACTGCCCTCGGCCGACTGGGTGCTGGGGGTGCAGTGGCATCCGGAGATGGGAGAGGACGTGCGGGTGATGGGAGCTCTGGTGGAGGCCGCATCCCGCGGGTGACCCCGGGAGGGCTTCGGTTCCGGGGGCCCCGTGAGCCGGGCCTCCTGTCCCACCGATGCGGGTGGTGGGTGGGCGGAGGCCGGGGTCCAGGGGGCGGAGCCCCCTGGTACGGCGTGCCGCTACCCCCGCGTCAGCGACAGCAGGTCCCGCGCCGGCCCGGTAGGCCGGTGCCCCGTCGGCCACACCGCCCGAAGGTCCCGCGCCAGGGCCACCCCCTCCACCGGCACCGGCACCAGCCGCCGCATCGCCAGTTCCTCCCCCACCGCCAGTTCGCTCAGCACCGCCGGCCCCGCCCCGCTCACCGCCGCCGCCTTCACGGCCGTCGTCGAGGACAGTTCGATCAGCGGCCGCGCCAGCCCGCCCAGCGCCGCGTCCAGCACCTGCCGCGTGCCCGAGCCCTTCTCACGGAGGATCAACGGCGTCGACGCCAGTTCCTCGGCGGCCAGCGACCGGCGCCGCCGGGCCCACGCATGCCCGGGCGCGGTCACCACGATCAGCCGGTCATGGGCGATCACCGCCGAGTCGAGACCGGCCGGTACCGACAGGCCCTCCACGAACCCGAGGTCCGCCTCGTCCGACAGCAGCCGCTCCGCCACCACGGTCGAGTTCCCCGCGTGCAGCGACACCGCCGTGTCGGGCCGCTGCGCGCGCAGCGCGAGGAGCCAGCCCGGCAGCAGGTACTCGGCGATGGTCATGCTGGCGGCGACCCGCAAGCGGGAGTCTCGCCGGTCGCGCAGCGCCTGCGCTCCCACGTCGAACGCCTCCGCCGCCTCCACGATCCGCCGCGCCCAGTCCGTCACCAGGGCCCCGGCGTCCGTGAGCCGGGACCCGCGGGGTGACCGGTCGACCAGCGCCACGCCGAGCTGCCGTTCCATCGAGCGGATCCGGCTGCTGGCCGCGGGCTGGGTGATGCCCAGTTCCCGGGCCGCCCCGCCCAGGCTGCCGAGCCGCGCCACCGCCAGCAGCAGTTCCAGGGCGCCCAGGTCCGGCACCCGGTGCGCCAGGGGCCCGGACGCTCCCTGCCCGGCCTGCTCCTCCGCGTTGCTCATAAGCCCAGCTTATGCCGCCATAGGGGCATGGTCCCTGGTCGTGCTCCCCGCCCCGGGACGACCGTGGAGCCATGGTCACCGCAGCCCAGCCCCTCGCGCACCCGCTCTCCGTCCGTGATCTCGGACCCAACTGGTACGCCACCGTGATGGGCACCGCCGTCGTCGCCACCGCCGGGTCCGCCCTGCCGCCGCACGTCCCGGGGCTGCGCGGCGTGCTGGCCGGGGTCTGGGCCCTGTCCCTCGTGCTGCTGCTGTCGCTGCTCGCCGGCCGGACCGTGCACTGGGCCCGGCACCGCGACCGGGCCTTGGCCCACCTCCTCGACCCGGCGACGGCACCCTTCTACGGCTGCCTCGCCATGGCCCTGCTGGCCGTGGGCGGCGGTGCCCTCACCGTCGGCCGGGACTGGATCGGCCTGCGGGCCGCCGTGGCGCTCGACGCGGTGCTGTTCATCTCGGGTACGGCGGTCGGGCTCGCCGCGGCCGTGGCGGTGCCGTATCTGATGGCCGTACGGCATCGGGTAGAGCCGGGGCAGGCCACACCGGTCTGGCTGCTGCCGCTCGTCGCGCCCATGGTGTCGGCCGCCGTAGGACCCGGGCTGGTGCCGCACCTGCCGCCCGGCCAGGCCCGCGAGACGCTGCTGCTCGGCTGCTTCGCGCTGTTCGGGCTCAGCCTGCTCGCCACCCTGGTCATGCTGCCGTCGGTCTTCGCCCGGTCGCTCACCGGCGGGCCGCTGCCCCTCGCCCTCACCCCGACGCTGTTCCTGGTGCTGGGCCCGCTCGGGCAGTCCACCACCGCCGTCGGCGCCTTCGCGGACGTCGCGCCCGGTGTCGTACCGGAGCCGTACGGCGCGGGCTTCGGTGCCCTCGCCGTGCTGTACGGCGTGCCCGTCATGGGGTTCGCGCTGCTGTGGTTCTGCCTGGCCGCCGCCCATGTGCTGCGCGCCCGGAGGCAGGGGATGCGGTTCTCGATGACCTGGTGGTCGTTCACCTTCCCGGTCGGCACCTGTGTCACGGGCGCCGCGGCGCTGACGCGGCACACCGGACTGGTCGCCTACGCGGGTCCGGCGGTACTGCTCTACGCGCTCCTGGTCGCCGCGTGGGGCACGGCCGTCGTGGGCACCGTGCGCGGGCTGCTCAGGGGCGAGCTGCTCGCAGCGCCCGCCGCAGCACCCGTGGCGCCTCGGCCAGTGACGGCCCGTACCACGTCAGGTGCCGTCCGCTGACGAGCGCGCAGGGCACGCCGGGGAAGGCCTCGGGGCCGTCGTCGGCGGTGAAGCGGTACGGCTCGTCGGGCAGGACCACCACGTCCGGCGCGGCGGCGCGCAGCTCCTCCACGGGGACGCGCGGATAGCGGTCGGGGTGCGTCGCGTGCACATGGTCCACGCCGAGGCGGGCGAGGACGTCACCCGCGAAGGTGTCGCGGCCGAGGACCATCCACGGGCGGCGCCAGACCGGCACGACGGCCGTCCGCCGCGTCCCGGGCTCCGGCAGGTCCGACCAGACCTCCCGCGCCTCGTCCAGCCAGCGGGGGCGGGCCGTCACCCCGCAGGCGTCCAGCACCCGGGCCAGTTCCCGGAAGGCCTGTGGGACGTCGCGGACCTCCGTCACCAGGACCTCGGTGCCCGCGGCGCGCAGGGCCGCCAGGTCGGGTGCGCGGTTCTCCTCCTCGTTGGCGATCACCAGGTCGGGCGCGAGGGAGAGGATGCGGTCCGTCTTCGGGTTCTTGGTGCCGCCGACGCGTACGACGTCCAGATCCGCCGGATGCGTGCACCAGTCGGTGGCGCCGACCAGGATGCCGGGCGCGGAGCGGGCCACCGCCTCGGTCAGCGAGGGGACCAGTGAGACGACCCTCACCGGCGCCGCGGGCGGTCCCGGACCGCCTCGATGTGCTCCGCGACGGCGACGACGATCACGCGCGTGTCGGACTCAGCGGCCCGCCAGCGGTGCCGTACGCCGCCGGTCAGGTACAGCGTGTCGCCCCGGCCGAGGCGGTAGGCGCGGCCTTCCGCCTCGATCTCCACCGCACCGTCGGCGACGTACAGCAACTGGTCGTTGCGGTACTGGAATTCACGGCCGGCGTCATGGTCGCCGGTGAATTCGGAGGCGTGCATCTGGTGGTGGCCGCGGACCAGGGAGCGGGTCCGGGGCAGGGGCTCCGGCTCGGTACCGTCGGCGCGGACGACGTCCACGCTGCACGCGGGGTCGGCCGCGGCGAGGAGCTCCACGGCGGTGGTGCGCAGGGCGTCGGCGACCTTCTCCAGGGAACTGGTGCTGGGTCGCGCCCGGTCGTTCTCGATCTGGCTCAGGAACGGGACCGACAGGCCGCTGCGCGCGGCCACGACGGCGAGGGTGAGGTCCAGCGCGCGGCGCCGCCGGCGCACGGCCGCGCCCACCCGAAGGGGTTGCTCTTTGTGGTCGCCCATCGCTCCGGCTCCCTCCTTCGCCCGTCGGTCCACTCCCCGTGCGTCGGTGTCCCGGCGCACTGCTTCTGTTGAGTTGTCTGCACCCTACGCATGTTCGGCAAACCGTTGCAGGCGGCCGTCACATCGCCGTCATACGGGACGGCGCGCGACCTCACACTTCGCGCCAGGTGATCCGCGCCGAGCGGGACGGGGCAGGCGGCCCGGCCGCTGGGGGAACAGGCGGGGAGAGGGGGTTCTGGGGGTGGCGTAGCACTCTGTGGTTGTCCGGATCCCGTTCGTGGCAGGGAGGCCGGGGCGGGACGCGGCGAGTCGCGCGTCCCACCCCGGAACCCTACTGCGGAGTCATCCTCCGCACCATGTCCGGATGCTGCTGGAGCCAGTCGGCCACGGCCTCCTCCTCATGGCCCGCAACCAGCCTCGCTGCGGGCGGAGGCAAACGGAAGAGTCGGGCGCTTCACACCGGGTGGGCAGGGCGCAACGCGTTGCGCTGCGCCGGGTGGCTGTCGGTGCGGTACGGCATGATGCGTGGCGTGACCGGACGACTGATGCTCCTCGACACCGCCTCCCTGTACTTCCGCGCCTACTTCGGCGTCCCGGACTCCGTCCGGGCCCCGGACGGCACGCCGGTGAACGCCGTGCGCGGACTGCTCGACTTCATCGACCGCCTCGTCAAGGACCACCGGCCGGACCTCCTGGTCGCCTGCATGGACGCCGACTGGCGCCCGCAGTGGCGGGTGGAGCTGATCCCCTCGTACAAGGCGCACCGCGTCGCCGGGGAGCACGCGGTCGGCCCGGACGAGGAGGAGGTGCCCGACACGCTGTCCCCGCAGGTGCCGGTGATCGAGGCCGTCCTGGACGCGGTGGGCATCGCGCGTGTGGGCGTCGCCGGGTACGAGGCGGACGACGTGATCGGCACCTTCACCGCGCGGGCGACGGGCCCGGTCGACATCGTCACCGGCGACCGCGACCTGTACCAGCTGGTGGACGACGCGCGGGGGGTGCGTGTGCTGTACCCGCTGAAGGGCGTGGGGACGCTGCAGCACACCGATGAGGCGGTGCTGCGGGAGAAGTATGGGGTCGACGGCAGCGGGTACGCGGATCTGGCCCTGCTGCGCGGCGACCCCAGCGACGGTCTGCCGGGCGTGCCGGGCATCGGTGAGAAGACGGCCGCCAAGCTGCTGTCCGAGTTCGGGGACCTGGCCGGGATCATGGCGGCGGTCGAGGACCGCGGGTCGAAGCTGACGCCCGCGCAGCGCCGGCGGCTCGACGAGGCGCGTCCGTACCTGGCGGTGGCACCGAAGGTGGTCCGGGTCGCGGACGACGTGCCCCTGCCGGACGTGTCCACGACGCTGCCGCGGACGCCGCGCGACCCGGCGGCACTGGAGGCGCTGGCGGCGCGCTGGGGACTGGGCGGGTCGCTGGAGCGGCTGCTGACGACCCTGTCGGCATGACGTGACAGGACGGGCGGGAGGAGACCGGCGTCGCCCGGTGTTCGACTGCCGCCTTTTTCGGGAGGTGTGAAGTGGGCGCGAGGTGCTAACTTAGGTAACCCTAACTATGTGAGACAGGGAGGTCCTCATGGCAGAGCGACCGGGACGCCAGCCGCGCAGGCTCCACACCGCGCAGGTCGTCCGCACCGAGCGGCTGACCCCGCACATGCAGCGTGTGGTGCTGGGCGGCGAGGGCCTCGCCGAGTTCACGGCGGGCACGTGCACCGACCACTATGTGAAGCTGCTCTTCGCGCCCGCGGGTGTCACCTACCCGGAGCCGTTCGACCTGCAGCGCGTCCGTGACGAACTGCCGCGCGAACAGTGGCCGGTGACCCGGACGTACACGGTCCGCCAGTGGGACCCCGAGCACCGCGAGCTGACCCTGGACTTCGTCATCCACGGCGACGAGGGCCTGGCAGGTCCGTGGGCCCTGCGCGTGCGGCCGGGCGAGACCGTGCGCTTCATGGGTCCCGGCGGGGCGTACGCACCCGACCCGGGCGCCGACTGGCACCTGCTCGTCGGCGACGAGAGCGCGCTGCCCGCCATCGCCTGCGCTCTGGAGGCGCTGCCGCACGGCGCCAGGGCGTACGCCTTCGTGGAGGTCTCCGGCCCCGAGGAGGAACAGAAGATCGACTCGGACGTCGAGGTCGTCTGGCTGCACCGCGGCGCCCGGCCCGTGGGTGAGGCGCTGGTCGACGCCGTACGGAGCCTTACGTTCCCCGAGGGCCGGGTGCACGCCTTCGTCCACGGCGAGGCGCACTTCGTCAAGCAGCTGCGCCATCTGCTCCGCGTCGAGCACCAGGTCCCGCGCGACGACCTCTCGATCTCCGGCTACTGGCGCCGCGGCCACAACGAGGACGGCTGGCAGGCCTCGAAGCGCGAATGGAACGCCCGGATCGAGGCCGAGCAGGAGAGCGTGTCGGCGGCCTGAGGAGGCCGCCCAGGTTTTCCGCCCCGCGCCACCGGCCTCGTACGCTGGGCCGCGATGAGACGCAAGACGCGGACCCCGGCCTCTCCCCTGCCGCAGCGCCACGGTGTGGACCCGGTACGGGTACGGCTGCCCGCGGCCGGGGGCTGGGGCACGGTGCGCGACCACCTGGTGGAGCGGCTCTCCGGTGCGGGCCCCGGAGTCGTCGACGCGATGTTCGGCGCGGGCCTGATCGTCGGCGCGGACGGCCGGCCCGTCGCGGCGGACGCGCCCTACGTCCCCGGGATGTTCGTGTGGTTCCACCGGGACCTGCCCGACGAGGTGCCCGTGCCCTTCCCGGTGCGGGTCGTGTACCGGGACGAGCACATCGTCGTCGCCGACAAGCCGCACTTCCTCGCCACCACCCCGCGCGGCGGTCATGTCGCCGAGACCGCGCTGGCCCGGCTCCGCCGCGAGCTGGACCTTCCGGCGCTCACCGCCGCGCACCGGCTGGACCGGCTCACGGCGGGGCTCGTCCTGTTCACCGTACGCCCCGATGAACGCGGCGCCTACCAGACGCTGTTCCGCGACCGCCGGGTCCGCAAGGAGTACGAGGCCGTCGCCCCGTACGACCCCGGTCTCGGCCTGCCCCGGACGGTTCGCAGCCGGATCGTGAAGGAGCGCGGCGTGCTCACGGCCCGGGAGATCCCGGGCGAGCCCAACGCCGTGAGCCGGGTCGAACTCATCGAGCACCGCGACCGGCCCGGCGAGCAGGACCGGCAGCCCCGGGCGGCGCAGCGCGCCGAGGGCCCGTTCGCCGGTGGACTCGCCCGGTACCGGCTCACGCCCGCCACCGGGCAGACGCACCAGCTGCGCGTCCACATGACCGCGCTGGGCGTGCCGATCCTCGGCGACCCGCTCTACCCCGAGGTGACCGGCCCGGCACCGGCCGACGACTTCCGCCGGCCGCTGCAACTGCTCGCGCGCACCCTGGAGTTCACCGACCCGATCACGGGCGAGGAGCACCGCTTCCGCAGCGGCCGGACGCTCGCCGCGTGGGCGTCGTACGACCGTTGGGCCGCCGGGACGTACGACGGCCCGTCAGACGGTCAGTAGCCGCGCCACCAGCTCAGGAACCGCTGCCACACACCCCGGCGAGGCGCTTCCGCGACGCCCGGCCGTGGCGCCCCGGGCACCGGCTGCGGCTGCGGCTGCACCTGGGCCGGCTGGGGCTGCGCGGCCGGAGGCCGGGGCGTCGCGGCCAGCGGCTGGGGCTGGGGCCGGGACGCGGCAGGCTGCGACGGCGCCACGGCCGGTGCGGAGGCCGGTGTCTGTGCGGAGGCCGGTGTCTGTGCGAAGGCCGGTGTCTGTGCGATGCCGATCTGCCAGTCCGAGCGCTGCGCGGCGACCGGCTTGTGGTTCGGCACCTCCTGCACGTCCTGCGGCGGCCTGGGCGCGAACTGCACCGGCAGTTCCACCAGGTGCCGGGAGGCGATGGACGCCGTCCAGCGCAGGTCCTCCTGATCGCAGTCGAGTTCGACATCGGGCAGCCGCATCAGCAGCGCGTCGACCCCCACGTCCGCGATGGAACGGCCGATGTCCTGACCCGGGCACTCGTGCGGGCCGCCGCCGAAGGCGAGGTGCGAGCGGTTGCCCTGCATGCTGGCCTTCAGGTCCGGCCGCACCCGCGGGTCGACGTTGGCCGGCAGCGGGGCGAACAGCAGGCCGTCGCCCCGGCGGATGCGCTGCCCGCCCAGCTCCGTCTCCTGCTTGGCGAAGTAGGCGAAGACCGTGCTGAAGGGCGGCTCGTTCCACAGGGACTGCTCCACCGCCTCCGGCACCGTCATCTGGCCGCCGTTGAGCTGGGCCCGGAAACGCGGGTCGATCAGCACCGTCAGCAGCACGTTGGACAGCAGGTTGGTGGTGGCCTCGTAGGCGGCGAAGAGGACCAGGCGCAGGTGCTCCCTGACCTCGTCGTCGCTCAGCCGGGCCGGGTGCGTGATCAGGTAGCTGGCGAGGTCCTCCTCCGGCCGGGCGCGGCGGGTGGCGGTGAGCCGGCTCAGGGCGTCCATGACGTAGGAGTGGCTGGCGAGCGAGGTCTCGGTGCCCTTGAGGGCGTCGCGGGCGGCCTCGACGAGCCGGTCGTTGTACTCGTCGGGCATGCCGAGGATCTCGCACATCACCGCCATCGGCAGGTGCTCGGTGAACTGGCCGACGAGCTCCGCCTCGCCCGCCTCGCAGAACCGGTTGACGATCATCTGCGTGCTGCGGTTGATGTAGCGGCGCAGGCTGCGGAAGTCGATGGTGGAGATGGCGCCCATGACCGCGCCGCGCAGCCGCTTGTGCTCGTCGCCCTCGGCGTGGGAGGCGATGGGCTGCCAGGCGATGTGCGGCATCAGGGGGTGGTCGGGCTTGACCAGGCCCTCCTTGAGCGGGGTCCAGATCCGGCTGTCCCGGCAGAACTGCGAGGGCGAGCGCACCATGTGCAGGTTCTCGGCGTGGCCGAGGACGATCCACATCGGCACGTCGTCGTGGAGCAGCACGGGCGCCACGGGACCGTGCTGGTCCCGCAGTTGCTCGTACAGTGCTCCCAGGTCCTCCGCCTCGTGCAGCCGGTGCAGTCCCCCGGGCCCGAGGCCGTGCGCGGGGCAGCCGGGGGGCGGGCCGGGCGGGAGGTCGTCCGTGCTGGTCGGGGCGTGGGATTCAGGCGTCACAGTGATCGCTCCGAAACTGAGGTGGTCTCAGGTGTCTGGGGGGAAGTGCGAACGCGTCGCACGGGTCAGGCGCGGGAGCCCGTCATGGCGAGCGAGTGCAGGAAGCGCATGAGGGTCATCAGGACGTCGCGGCTGGAGGCCCGTCGCCGTGCGTCGCACTCCATGATCGGGATGTCGGGTGTGAGGTCGAGGGCGGTGCGCAGCTCCTCGATGGCGTAACGGGGGGCGTCGGGGAAGGAGTTGACGGCGACGACGAACGGCACGCCGCGTTCCTCCAGGCGTCCCATGACGTCGAAGCTGACCTCCAGCCGCCGGGTGTCGACCAGCACGACCGCGCCGAGCGCGCCCTCGAACAGGCCGTTCCACAGGAACCAGAAGCGCTGCTGGCCAGGTGTGCCGAACAGGTACAGCACCAGCTGTTCGGTGATGCTGATCCGGCCGAAGTCCATGGCGACGGTGGTGGCCGTCTTGGACGCGGAGCCGAAGTTGTCGTCGACGCCGATGCCGGCCTGCGTCATGGTCTCCTCGGTGGTCAGCGGTGTGATCTCGCTGACCGAGCCGACCATGGTCGTCTTGCCGACGCCGAAGCCGCCCACGATCACGATCTTGGCCGCGGCCTGTGCCGTGTGGGGCAGCTGGTCCTCGGCCCGGGGGCCCGGGATGGTGTCAGAGCCGTTGTAGTCCATTCATCACCGCTTCGAGGAGGGAACGGTCGGAGCGCGCCTTGCGGACGATCGGGGCGCGCGCCTGCACCAGTTCCGCCGTCAGCAACTCGGTGAGCAGCACGCCCATCGCGCTGAACGGCAGGTGGAGGTAGGCCGACAGCTCGGCCACGGACAGGGGGGCGGCGCAGAGTCGGAGCAGCGCCGCCTGCTCGGGGGAGGCGGAGGGCGGCGGGTCCGTGGCCCGCGCCACGATTAAGGTCACCAGGTCGAGCTCGGCCCGTTCGCCGTCCGGCCCGGCCACCACGTACATCCGCTCGGGGTTCCCGGGTTTGTCCTCGCCCTCCTGCGGCGTGGGCGGTTCCGGGACGAGATCGCGCCTCTGGCGTTGCGGAGGCGTCATACGATCTGCCCGTTCCGCCGGGGCGGGCTGGTGAGGTGGCCGCCGATCCGGACGACCAGATCGCGCATCATGGCGCTCATCCGGCCGGGTTCGCAGCGCACGTCGGACAGCACCGCGAGGAAGGCGTTGGCGCCCGCGCCCATCAGATAGAAGTAGCCCTGGTCGATCTCGATCATGACGAGCTTCATCTCGCCGTCGCCCACGGTGAGTTCCTGGCAGATGCTGCCCGCGAGGGACTGCAGGCCGGCGCAGGCGGCGGCGACCCGGTCGGCGGCGTCCGGCTCCCCGCCGTAGCGGGCGATGCGCAGACCGTCGGCCGAGAGCACCACGATCATCTCGATGCCCGGTACGCCGTCGGCGAGTTGCTTGAGCATCCAGTCGAAGTTGCCTCGCTGCTGGATCACTTGAGATCCCCCTCGTCGTCGGCCTCGGTGGGGGCCGGGTCGTTGATCAGGTGCAGGTACTTGTGCGGGTTCCGGATGAAGTCGGTCGGGTGGGTGCCGGGTTCGATGCCCTGCTTGAGTCCCTCCCAGAAGGCCTCCAGGCCCTTGCCGGGGGCGTCCGGGGACGACATGTCGTGCCAGGACTTGGGCTCGGGCTCCGGTGTGGCCCAGGGGTTGTACTCGCCCCGTTCCTCCGCTTCCCGGTCGGCCTTCTCGTTGGCGGCCTGCTGGGCGAGGCGCTCGGCGAGCGGCATCTTCACCTTGCTGCGGCGCTGCGGCAGGCCGTTCGCGGTCCACTCGGTGACCTCGGGGACGTCGTCGTCCTCCAGGGAGACCGTGGCGGGGATCTTCGGGCTGGTGGGGCGTCGCCTCTTGGGTGCGCGCTTCGGGCCCTCGGGGATGCCGACCGTCATGGGGATGCCGGTGGCGCCGATGCCGTGGGCGAGTCCGACACCGGGCTCGTGGGTGATCATCTCGCTGGGCACGATGAGGATGGCGCGGACACCGCCGTACGCGGAGGCGCGCAGCGAGACCTGCATGTTGTACGCCGTGCACAGACGGCCGACGACGGCCAGGCCCAGGCGCGGGTGCTCGCCGATGTCCTGGAGGTCGACGCCCGCCTTGGCGGCCTCCAGCATGCCCTCGATGCGGGCGCGTGCCTCCTCGTTGAGGTTGACACCGCCGTCCTCGATCTCGATGCAGACGCCGGTCTGCACCTCGGTGGCGGTGACGTGCACCTTGGTCTGCGGCGGCGAGTAGCGCGTGGCGTTGTCGAGGAGCTCGGCGGCGGCGTGGATGACCGGCTCGACGTAGATGCCCTTGACGCTGACCTTGGCGATGGAGGACAGCTGGATGCGCCGGTACTCCAGGATGCGGGACATGGCGCCGCGCAGGGTGCTGTACAGGGACACCGGAGCGGGCCACTGGCGTCCGGGGCGGCCACCGCCGAGGACGGACACGGAGTCGGCGAGACGGCCGATCAGGGCGTTGCCGTGGTCGATGCGCAGGAGGTCGTCGAAGACCTCCGGATTGCGGCCGTGGTCCTCCTCCATCTCCCTCAGTTCCTCGGCCTGCTGGTGGATGATCGCCTGGACACGGCGGGCGACACTGACGAAGGAGCGCGCGGCGGCGTCACGCATGGTGACTTCGTAGTCGACGATCTTGAGCACCCGCAGCAGCGTCTCCCGCTGCGGCTCGGGGAGGTCCCGGAACGCGGGGTCGACGAGGCCGAGCTTGCGGATCACCTCCCTGGGGGATTCCCCGGTCCGCAGCAGGTCGAGCGCGGCGGGGATCATCTCCCGCGAGAAGTGGAGCAGTTCGGTGTCGTGGGCGGCGATCCGCTGTTCCAGCTGTGCGCTGTGCCGGGCGTGCTCGGCACGCTGGTGGCGCAGCGCACGGCCGCGGCGTACCGCCTCGGCCGCCGTCGCGAGCACCAGTGCGGTGGCGATGCCGCCGCACCAGCCGACGGCACCCCGGGCCGGCTCCGCCACCAGCGCGACCGCGGCTCCGGTCGCCGCAGCCATGACTATGGCCGGGAGCAACAGCACGCGCGCGTAGGGGAGTTCACCGCGAACGGGAGGGGATTGAACACTCACCATGTGGGCCTTCTGACAAGGGTCGACTGAGGTTCGGGGGGAGTTGCAGGGGGGTATGTCATGAAGCTGTCGGGATCTTCCACACATTGGGGAACAAGCGCACGAATTCATCTCAAGCCGGTGCGCTGCGGGCGAGCTTAGTCCGACCGGATCATCGCTGTGTCATATTCAGCAACTGCCGGAAACCGGACGCGAGGGGATAGTACGCTCGGTCGTTTACACGGTGCGACGTCATTCGAATGCGCTACGTGACGACGTACAGGCATACGAAAGTCCCCCACCGTTATGGGTGAGGGACCGTCGGGACAACGCCCTCAGGGGCGCGGGGCTCTATCGATGCGCGGCTCCGCCGCGTGGGCGCCGGCGACCACGAACCACCGGCACCCGCGCAGCGAAACGATCAGCCCACCGACGAGTAGGCGACGACTCCCCGCAGCAACAGATCCACGGCCTTACGGGCGTTCTTCACCACGGAGGACCCCTGCGGCGCGGCCGCCGCGATCTGCCCCAGCACATCGATGACCTGCTTGCACCACCGCACGAAGTCCCCCGCCGGCATCTCCGCCTCGCGCAGCACCTCGTCGAGCCCCTTCCCCGAGGCCCACTCGTACGCGGCCCAGGCGAAGCCGAGGTCGGGCTCGCGCTGCCCGACACCCTCGGTCTGGGTGATCCGGAACTCCTCCTCCAGCGCGTCGAGCCGCCCCCAGATCCGCACCATCTCACCCAGCGCGGCCTTGGCCTTCCCGGACGGCACCTTCGGCGCCATCGCGTCGTCCGCGACCCGGGACTCGAACACCAACGCCGAGACGCACGCGGCCAGTTCGGCCGGGCCGAGCCCCTCCCAGACACCCTCGCGCAGGCACTCGCTGGCGAGCAGGTCCAGCTCGCCGTACAGCCGCGCGAGCCGCTTGCCGTGCTCGGTGACCTCGTCGGCGCGCAGATAGTCCAGCTCCGTCAGCAGCGCGACGATACGGTCGAAGGTCCGGGCGATCGTGTTCGTACGGCCCTCGATCCGCCGCTCCAGCTGCGAGGTGTCCCGCAGCAGCCGGTGGTAGCGCTCGGCCCAGCGGGCGTGGTCCTCGCGGTCGCTGCACCCGTGGCAGGGGTGTGCCCGCAGGGCCGTCCGCAGCCGGGCGATCTCGCGGTCGTCGGCCGCCTGGGAGCGGCGCTTGCGGTGCCGATCGGCCGGGATGTGCCCGGCCTTGGTGCGCAGCGCCGACGCGAGGTCCCGACGGGACTGCGGGGAGCGGGGGTTGAAGGACTTCGGGATCCGCATCCGCTCCAGCGGCTCGACCGGCACCGGGAAGTCCATCGACGCCAGCCGCTTCACCTGCCGCTCGGCGGTCAGCACCAGCGGGCGCGGCCCGTCGTGGTGGTCGAAGCCGCGGTGGCCGTTCGAACGGCCCGCCGGCAGGCCCGGATCCAGCACCAGCGCCAGGCCCGCGTACTTGCCGGTGGGCACGTGGATGACGTCACCGGGCTTGAGCTTCTCCAGCGCGACGGCGGCCTCCGCGCGCCGCTGTGCCACGCCCTGCCGGGCGATCTCGTTCTCCCGGTCCTTCAGTTCACGGCGCAGCCGCGCGTACTCCTCGAAGTCGCCGAGGTGGCAGGTCATGGAGGCCTTGTAGCCCTCCAGCCCCTCCTCGTTGCGCTGCACCTGGCGGGAGATGCCGACGACCGACTTGTCCGCCTGGAACTGCGCGAACGACGTCTCCAGCAGCTCGCGCGAGCGGTGCCGCCCGAACTGCTCGACCAGGTTGACCGCCATGTTGTACGACGGCTTGAAGCTGGAGCGCAGGGGGTAGGTGCGCGTGCCGGCCAGGCCCGCGAGGTGCTCGGGGCTCATGCCGCGCTGCCAGAGCACCACGGCGTGGCCCTCGACGTCGATGCCGCGCCGCCCGGCCCGGCCCGTCAGCTGGGTGAACTCGCCCGGGGTGATGTCCGCGTGCTGCTCGCCGTTCCACTTGACGAGCTTCTCCAGCACCACCGAACGGGCGGGCATGTTGATGCCGAGGGCGAGCGTCTCGGTCGCGAACACGGCCTTGACCAGGCCGCGTACGAACAGCTCCTCGACGACCTCCTTGAAGGTCGGCAGCATGCCCGCGTGGTGGGCGGCGATGCCGCGCTCCAGGCCCTCCAGCCACTCGTAGTAGCCGAGGACGTGCAGATCCTCCCTCGGGATGGACGCCGTGCGCTCCTCGACGAGCGAGCGGACCTTCTCGCGCGCCTCCTCGTCGTTCAGCCTGAGCCCCGCGTACAGGCACTGCTGGACGGCGGCCTCGCACGCGGCGCGGCTGAAGATGAAGGTGATGGCGGGCAGCAGCCCCTCGGCGTCGAGCCGTTCGATGACCTCGGGCCGGCTCGGCGTCCAGATCCGGGACCGCTGGCGGCGCTCGCGCTCACGGTCCGCCTCGCGCATCGACCGGCCGCGCCGACGGTCCTGGTACGACGGGCGGCTCGCCTCCATGCGCGCCATGCGCATGAGGTCGGGGTTGACGGCCTTCTTGTGGCCCTCGCCCTCCTCGAACAGGTCGTACATCCGCCGCCCGGCCAGCACGTGCTGGAACAGCGGCACGGGCCGGTGCTCGGAGACGATCACCTCGGTGTCGCCGCGGACCGTGTCCAGCCAGTCGCCGAACTCCTCGGCGTTGGACACGGTCGCCGACAGCGAGACCAGCGTGACCGACTCGGGCAGGTGGATGATCACCTCTTCCCACACGGCACCCCGGAACCGGTCGGAGAGGTAGTGCACCTCGTCCATGACCACGTAGCCGAGGCCGAGGAGGGTCTGGGACCCGGCGTACAGCATGTTCCTCAGCACCTCGGTGGTCATCACCACCACCGGCGCTTCGGAGTTGACGCTGTTGTCGCCGGTCAGCAGTCCCACCTTGTCCGTGCCGTACCGGCGGCACAGATCGGCGTACTTCTGGTTCGACAAGGCCTTGATGGGTGTCGTGTAGAAGCACTTCTTGCCCTGCTGGAGGGCGAGGTGGACGGCGAACTCGCCGACGATCGTCTTGCCGGAGCCGGTGGGCGCGGCGACGAGCACGCCCTTGCCCGCCTCGAGCGCCTGGCAGGACTCGATCTGGAAGGGGTCGAGGCCGAAGTCGTACATCTCGCGGAAGGAGGCGAGCGCGGTGGCCTGCTCGGCAGCCCGCTTACGGGCTGCCGCGTACCGCTCGGCCGGTGAGAGGTCCTCTGTCATCGTGCTTTCGAGCGTACCGGGCCGCACTGACAACAGGACGATCATTATCCGGATCCGTTCCTGTGAAACCCCGGATCCGCGCAGCTCAGGGGCCG
The DNA here is from genome assembly GCF_042733745.1 of Streptomyces sp. NPDC059696. NCBI lineage: Bacteria > Bacillati > Actinomycetota > Actinomycetes > Kitasatosporales > Streptomycetaceae > Streptomyces > Streptomyces sp. NPDC059696. Next base: position 197,980 of record NZ_JBHWFG010000006.1, on the reverse strand, counting down.
ACGACCCGCACGCCCCCGCGCACGCAGCGCGCGACCAGCGGCAGCGGGCCGAGCGGCTCCCCGTCGGCGTAGCCGGTGACCCCCTCGGCGGCGAGCTCGACCCGCGCTGCCCGCACCACGGTCACCTGCGGATGGTCCACGTGCGTCCCCCGGTACACCCGGGGGAACACCCGCAGCAGCGTCGCCCGGCTGCAGTCACCGACCACCGTCACGTCGAACAGCCCGTCGGTCAGGTCGGCGCCGGGGCAGATCCGCATGCCACCGCCGTACGAGGAGCCGTTGCCGACGGCGACCAGGGTCGCCTCGACTTCGCGGACCTCGCCGTCGTCGAGCCTGATCCGGTACGGGACGGGCCGGAACGCGGCGAGTTCGGCGATCATCGCCAGGTCGTACTTCAGCCGGCCGGTGGGCCATCGCATGCGGTTGCCGCGGTCGTTGACGCGGGAGTCGAAGCCGGAGGCGAGGACCGTGCCGAACCAGCGGTCGCCGGCCCGCCCCAGGTCGATGTCGCGGATCCGGCCGCACTTGAGGGCGTCGGCGATCATGCGGCCCGCGGCGGCGGGCTCGCGCACGGGCAGGCCGAGGGCCCGGGCGAAGTCGTTGCCGGTGCCGACCGCGACCAGGCCGAGCGGGGTGCGGGTGCCCGCGACCGCCTCCAGGGCGAGGCCCGCCATCCCGTCGCCGCCCACGGCGATCAGGGCGCCGGTGCCGGACGCCACGGCCGCACGCGCGCGGACCAGGGCGTCGGCGGCGTCCTCGCCGAGGACGGTCCGTACCGAGTAGCCGGCCGCCCGCAACGCCGAAGCGGCCGGCTGCGCCGCGCGGGCGCCCCGGCCGCGGCCCGCGGTGGGGTTGACGAAGAGGGTGATCTCGCTGGTCACGGGACCGACCCTATGAGCTGTCCGCCGATCTTCAGGTCACGTCGTCATAACCGTTGACCCGGTCCGTGCGCTCCGCGCTCGCCTGCTCGGGCAGCGCCGCGCGGCTGGTCGTCACGGGCTCGATCGCGCCGATGTCCTCGGGGGTGAGGTCCAGCTCGGAGGCCTCGTCGTCGGCGGGCCCGAGGGCCTCGCGCCGGGACGTGCGGCGGTCGTTGAGCAGGGAGAAGGCGACGGCCGCGAAGTACAGGATCCAGATCGGCGCCGCGAGGGCCAGCATGGTCAGCGGATCGGTGCTGGGCGTGGCGATGGCCGCGAAGACCGTGATGCCCATGATCATGCCGCGCCACCAGCCGAGCATGCGCTTGCCGGTGAGCACCCCGGTGAGGTTGAGCATGACCAGCAGCAGGGGCAGCTCGAAGGAGAGACCGAAGACCAGCACCATCCGCATGACCAGGTCGAGCAGGTCGTCCAGCGGCAGGAGGTTGGACGTACCGCCCGGGGTGAACTCCAGGAGCACCTTCGCCGTGGTGGGCAGGACCGTGTACGCGAAGTAGGCGCCGACGACGAACAGCGGGGCGCCGGTGCCGACGAAGGCGTAGGCGTACTTCTTCTCGTGCCGGTGCAGGCCCGGCGCGACGAAGGCCCACAGCTGGTAGAGCCAGATCGGCGAGGCGAGGACGACACCGGCCATGAGGGACACCTTCAGCGCGAGCGTGAAGGGGGTGAGCAGGCCGTTGATGGTGATCTGCGCACAGGGCTTGGTGCCCGCCTGCGACCTGGCCAGTTCCTCGAAGGTCTTGTCACAGCCGACCGAGTCGAGGATCGGCTTGGTGATCAAGTTGATGATGTCGTTGTAGAAGAAGGCGGCGACGACCGTGACGAGGACGATCGCCAGTATCGCCTTGGCGAGCCGGTTGCGGAGCTCGCGAAGGTGCTCCGCGAGGGGCATGCGCCCCTCGGGATCCCTCTCCTGCTTGCGGGCAGACTTCAGCAACCCACGTTCCCATCTCGTGCGGCGGGCCGGAGGTCACCGGCCCTGCGTCAGCGCTTGGTCGTGTCCGTGGGCTCGTTGACCGGGCGCGAGCTGGTCACGTCGCCGGGCGCTGCCTGGATGGTGCGCTGCGAGGGCTCGTCGTTGTGGGGCGGGCCGGCGGGCGTCGTGGACGACTTGTTCTCGTCCTTCATCGCCTTGGCCTCGCTCTTGAGGATCCGGGCCGACTTGCCGAGCGACCGAGCCATGTCCGGAAGCTTCTTCGCGCCGAACAGCAGGATGATGACGACGAGGATGAGAATGATCTCGGGGGCTCCGAGCCTTCCGAACATAAGTCTTTACCTTCTCACCGAGGCGGCTGTGGTGGGGGTGCTGTACGACCGGTCGGACACGTGTCCGAACAGTCGTGCTGGCAGCGATCGTAACGCTCGGGGGTGAACGTGAGGCAATCCCTCTGCATCCCTTGGGCGCACTCCCGTCCGCGACCAGTGCCTCGTTAACCGGGCCGCGACCAGCAGCGTACCTGCACGGGCCGCCGGGGTGACAGGGCGAAGTGTCCCGAAACGCAACTCCCGGCCGCCCGCCGGAGACCTCACAGAGCGTCGACGGAACGGGCCGCGCTCTGCGCCGACCGCTCCAGGTCCTCGGCGGCCCGGTTGATGCGGTGCGCCGCGTCCGTGACCTGCCTGCCCAGGCGCTGTGCCTCCACGAAGACCCGCACCGCGAGCACCCCGAGCACGACGAGACCCACGAAACCCACAGCTACCGCGAACATCGGCCAGAACATGACGCCGAGCCTAGACCTTCCCGCGCGGGCGGGATTCCCGACCCACGGGACGCCCGGCCCCCTGGACGGTGGAGTGCAGCCGCAGGGTCCGCACCCCGCCGCCGGTGAGCAGCTCCACGATCCGCTCCCCCGCGGGCTTGCGGACGGAGGCGCCGCACTCCGGGCAGGTGAACGAGTAGAAGGTGGTGCGGCTCGTGGCGCCGATGGCCAGACGCAGCGCGCCCGCGGCCAGCTCGAAGGCCTCCCGGCAGTCCGGGCAGCCCGCCCGGAACACGACCGGGGTCACGCTTCTCATCCCGGCGAACGCGGACTCCACCGTCATGCCCCGGACACCACCGGACGTCAACGACTCGCTCAAGCCCTCGCTCCTCTTCCTGGGTCGTACACCTCCGGGGTGCACGACCGGTGTCGCGGCTCCGGCCGCGGCCCCCGGTGACGCCTGGCTCACCCGGGCCCGTCGCCCGGCCCGTCCGGAGCCGTCCGCACCGCCTGCGGCCCGTCCGCGTCCCGGGCGACGCGATCCGGGTGCGCCGCCTCGATCCCGTCGTACGCCGCCAGCGCCTCCCGGGCGGCCTGCCGGGCACTGCCGGCGAGCTCCGGCGGGGAGACGATGCGGCCGTCCCGCCCGAGCCGCAGGGCCAGCCGCCGCAGCGACGCCGGGTCGGGGGTCCGCAGAGTGATACGCAGCCCGCCGTCCGGAAGCTCATCCGCACTGTCGTGCGGGTAGTACTCGGCGACCCAGCGGCCGCCGGGCCCGACCTCGATCACGACCTCGGGATCCTCGGCCGCGGGCTGCACCAGGGCCTCGGAGAGGTCCCGCAACTCGATCTCGGGCGGCGCCGACGGCTCGTCGAGGATCTTGATCTCGGCGACCCGGTCGAGCCGGAAGGTGCGGCGCGCCTCGGAGCGACGGCACCAGGCCTCGACATAGGTGTGCCCGACGCTGACCAGGCGGATGGGGTCGATCTCCCGCTCGGTGACCTCGTCGCGCGCGGGCGAGTAGTAGCGGATCCACAGCCGGCGGCGCTCGGCGATCGCCCGGTCGACGTCGGCGAAGACACCGCCCTCGGACTCGAAGGTCACCGACAGGCGCGAGCTGGCACCCGCCGCCTCACCGGCCGCGGTCTCCACCTTCGCCGTCGCGCGCAGCAGCGCCTGCCGGTCGCTCTCGCGCAGCCCGGGCAGGGTGGACACCGCGCGGGCGGCGACGAGCAGGGCGGTGGCCTCGTCGGCGGCGAGCCGGAGCGGCTCGGCGGCCTCCGCGGCGAGAGCGGCCGGATTGTGCCACCAGATGCGCTCGCCGTCGGTGTCGATGTCGAGCAGGTCGCCGCCACGGAAGCTGGTGCCGCACATGGGCAGCACGTCCAGGTCGGAGACCAGCTCGTCCTCGCTGATGCCGAAGGCACGCGCGACGTCCTCGACCCGGGCTCCGGGGCGCTCCCGCAGATAGGTCACCAGCGAGAGCATCCGCCGGGTCTGGTCGATGGCGTTCACGGGCCTGACCGGTTTGCCTGCCACTGTCTTTCCGCTCCCCCTCAGCCCTTGGCCACGGCGCGCAGCCGGTCCACCACGTCGGCTCGCAGCTCGGCGGGCTCCAGGACGACCACGTCCGGCCCGAACTCCACCAGCCAGGCGTCCAGCCCGTGGCCGTACGGAATCTCCAACTCGTCCCAGCCGTCGCCGAGTTCCCGGACGGAGGTGGCCTTCGCCCGCAGGGGGTACCCCGCGCCCGCGCGCAGCCGGATGCGCGCCGAGCGGTCGGCGATCTCCCCGGCCCAGCCCGCGACGGTCTCCCGGACGGTGACGACGTCGGGCACCTCGGCGGTGTAGCGGCCGCCGCGCGAGCGGACCTTGCCGGTGATCCGGGACAGCCGGAAGACCCGCTCGGCGCCGCGGTCGCGGTCCCAGCCCGCCAGGTACCAGTGGCCCCGCCAGCACTCCAGCGCCCAGGGCTCCACGTGCCGCTGCTCGGGGTGGGCGGCGGTGGCCTTGCGGTACTCGAAGACGACCGGCCTGCGGTCCCGGCAGGCGAGCATCAGCGGCTCGAACGCGGCCTCGTGCACGGGGATGCGCGGCTCCAGCGCGCCGTGCGACCCGTAGGGGTCGACGTCCTCGGGCAGGCCGGCCGCGCGCAGCTTCTGCAGGGCGCCGCTGGCCGCTCCGGCGAGCCGGGCCTGCTGCCACACCTTCGCGGCCAGCCCGAGGGCGGCGGCCTCCTCGGCGTCCAGGGTGATGGGCGGGAGGCGGTTGCTGTCGCGGCGGGCCAGGTAGCCGATCTCGCCGTCGAGGCTCTCGACGGTCTCGATGACCAGGCCGAGTTCCCGCAGGTCGTCCTTGTCGCGCTCGAACATGCGGTTGAAGGAGTCATCGGAGCCGGTCGCGCCGTTGCCCGGCCCGAAGGCCTCGACGTAGGCCTCGATGGAGTCGCGCAGCTCACGCTTGCTGAGGGGCCGCCGCGTCCCGAGCAGACACAGCGCCAGGTTCATCAGCCGCTCTGCCTTGGCAATGGCCATCGACGCGCTTCGCCTCCCTATGGTGCTTACGAGCGATGACCGTACCGCCACACGGTGGCACGGCAAAAGCCGAGGGCCCATGCCCGAACAGGCATGGGCCCCACATGATCGAGTCTGTCCGGAGCTTGTTCAGACTCCGAGCAGGTCGACCACGAAGATCAGCGTCTCGCCGGGCTTGATCAGAGGAGACGGGCTCTGGTTGCCGTAGGCGAGGTGGGCGGGGATGGTCAGCTGGCGGCGGCCGCCGACCTTCATGCCCTGCACGCCCTGGTCCCAGCCCTTGATGACCCGGCCGCCGCCCAGCGGGAAGCGGAACGGGGTGCCGCGGTTCCAGCTGGCGTCGAACTCCTCGCCCGTGCTGAAGGAGACACCCACGTAGTGCACGGTGACGGTCTGGCCGGCCTCGGCGACCGGGCCGTCGCCCTCCCAGATGTCCTTGATCTCGAGGTCCGCCGGGGGCTCGCCGCCCGGGAAGTCGATCTCGGGCTTGTCGATGCTCACTTCATCTCTCCTTGTTACGTGACCTTCGTCGGGAACAGTCTCACAGACCGGACCGGTCAGACCGTGCCGAGGATGTCCACCGTGAAGACCAGCGTGTTCTTGGCCAGCTCGCTCTGCGGGCTCGCGCCGTAGCCGAGCGAGGGCGGGATCACCAGCAGCACCCGGTCGCCCACGTGCTTGCCGACGAGGCCCTTGTCCCAGCCTGCCACCACGGAGCCGTTGCCGATCTGGAAGGCGGTGGCGCCGCCGTGGTCCCAGGAGGAGTCGAACTTCTTGCCGTCCTCCCACTTGACCCCGGTGTACTGGGCGATGAGTCCCTGACCGGCTTCGACCTTCTTGCCGTCGCCCTTGATCAGGACCTGCTCCTTGAGGTCCTTGGGAGCCTTCTCACCCTTGGGAACGGTGATCTCCGCGGCCTTCTTCGAAGGGGACTTCACCTCGGGCATGCCCGGCTCGGAGGGGGCCTGCTCGCCCTTGGCCTCGGCCTTGGTGTCGACGCTCGCGGCACCGACCGGGTCGACGACCCAGATCAGCACGTCCTTGGCGGAGATCCCGGAGGAGGTGTTCAGGCTCTGGCCGATCAGGTCGCCCGCAGTGCCCTGCACCAGGACACGGCTGCCGGGCTTCTTGCCCTTCACCGCGTCGAGGACCTTCGCGGGGAGCTGCTGGCTCGGCTTGCCGATCTGCTCGATGGACTGCCGCCGGGGCGCCTTGTCACCCGCCGGCGCCGCGGCCCAGGTGCCGCCGAGCTCCTGGTCCCCGCCCCACTTCTCGACGGTCCAGTCCAGACGGACGAAGTCCGATCCCTTGATCGGGGTTCCGCTGCCCGCCGAGACCGTCTTGACCACGGTCTTGTCGGACGGCTTGCCGTCCTTCGGCACGGAGATCTCGGGCTTGGCCCCGACCTTCCCCTTGACCTCGGCGACGCCTCCCGCCGCGTCGCCGTTGTTCCCGTCGTCCGATCCGCACGCGGCGGTGAACAACAGGGCGGGAACGGCCAGCAGCGCGGCCACGAGTCGTTTCGTGTTGTAGTTCATCAGTCCAACTGGGATCGGGGGTGGGGGCAATGCCAGCCACTCTACGGCGTACCCGCACCACACTCCCCACACCGCGCGGCGCACCGGCCCCCGCTTGTGCCGGCACAGGGGCGGAATCAGGCGGAAAAACACCGATGCCCGAAGGCACGAAAACCTCCGGGCATCGGTTTGCCGATCGGGTCGGCGGACGAGCCGCACGCCTCACATTCCGGCGATCAGCTTTTCCACCCGGTCGTCCACGGAACGGAACGGGTCCTTGCACAGCACGGTCCGCTGGGCCTGGTCGTTGAGCTTGAGGTGAACCCAGTCGACCGTGAAGTCACGGCGCTGTTCCTGGGCCCGCCGGATGAAGTCGCCGCGCAGCCGGGCGCGCGTCGTCTGCGGCGGCACGGACTTGCCCTCGAAGATCTTCAGGTCGTTGCAGATGCGGGCCGCCTGGCCCTTCTTCTCGAGCAGGTAGTACAGGCCACGGCGGCGGTGGATGTCGTGGTAGGCGAGGTCTATCTGCGCGACCCTCGGGTGCGACATGGTCATGTTGTGCTTGGCGCGGTACCGCTCGATGAGCTTGTACTTCATGACCCAGTCGATCTCGGTGCCGATGCGGTCGAGGTCCTCGGACTCGATCGCGTCCAGCGCGCGGCCCCACAGCTCCAGGACCTGCTCGACGGTGCCGGTGCGGATGCCCCGGCGCTCGCAGAAGTCCAGCGCCTTCTCGTAGTACTCGCGCTGCACCTCCAGGGCCGAGGCCTCGCGCCCGCTGGCCAGGCGCACCTTGCGGCGGCCGGTGATGTCGTGGCTGACCTCGCGGATCGCCCGGATCGGGTTCTCCAGGGTGAGGTCCCGCATCACCGTGCCCGCCTCGATCATGCGCAGCACCAGGTCGGTGGCACCGACCTTGAGCAGCATGGTCGTCTCGGACATGTTGGAGTCGCCCACGATGACGTGCAGGCGGCGGTAGCGCTCGGCGTCGGCGTGCGGCTCGTCACGCGTGTTGATGATGGGCCGGGAGCGGGTCGTCGCCGAGGAGACGCCCTCCCAGATGTGCTCGGCGCGCTGGCTGACGCAGTACACGGCGCCGCGCGGTGTCTGCAGCACCTTGCCCGCACCGCACAGCAACTGCCGGGTGACCAGGAACGGAATGAGAATGTCCGCGAGTCGGGAGAACTCCCCGTGCCGGGCGACCAGATAGTTCTCGTGGCAGCCGTAGGAGTTGCCCGCCGAGTCGGTGTTGTTCTTGAAGAGGTAGACGTCGCCCGCGATTCCCTCCTCGTGCAGGCGTCGTTCGGCGTCCACCAGGAGTCCTTCGAGAATGCGCTCGCCCGCTTTGTCGTGGGTGACCAGTTCGGTCACGTTGTCGCATTCCGGTGTCGCGTATTCCGGATGCGATCCCACGTCGAGATAGAGGCGGGCGCCGTTTCGCAGAAAGACGTTGCTGCTGCGGCCCCATGACACGACACGGCGGAAGAGGTACCGCGCCACCTCGTCAGGAGACAGGCGGCGCTGTCCCCTGAACGTGCACGTGACGCCGTACTCGTTCTCCAGCCCGAAAATGCGGCGGTCCATGAGGGAACATTACGCCCGATCCCCTGAACTGAAACGGGGTTCGACGGCACGGTTTGGATCATTTTCCGAACCGGCCGCAACCACCGCTCCCTGGCCGGGAGCTGCGACTACCCGTCCTGTGGCGAGCAAAACCAGCAAGGACACGCCGCCCGCCACGCCCGGTACGGCGAAGCCCCACAGGGCCCCGCCCTGCTCGACGACGGGCCCTGCCACGCCCGTTCCGACCGAGTGGCCGACGGTGAACGTCGTCACCAGCCAGGAGAACGCCTCGGTGACGGTGCCGCGCGGGGTGTGCCGGTCCACCAGGACGAACGCACAGGCGATGGCGGGCGCCAGGAAGACCCCGGCGAGCGCGGTCAGCGCCACCATGGGAACCGCGTCCGGCATCAGCGTCAGCGGCAGGTAACACACCACCAGAAGCGCGACCAGCACCCGCAGTCGCCGCGCGGGCTCACCGGCCCACTGCCGCGCGCCGTACACGGTGCCGCCCACCAGCGCGCCGAAGCCCAGGGCCGCCATCAGCCATCCGTACACGGCGTCGCCGCCGTGCGCGTCCGCGTAGGGCACGGAGGCGACGGTGATGGACCCGAGCGCCATCCCGATGAAGAGGAACGCCGTCAGCAGTGCCAGCAGCCCCGGCGAACGCAGCGCGCCCAGCCAGTGCGCCTCGCGCGGCGCCGACCGCCAGGCCCTGGAGGGCTCCGACACCACGACGGACAGCGCGCCCAGCACCCCGACGACGTTCAGCAGGAGCAGCGCGGCCTGGGCGGACCACAGGGACACGCAGAGCGTCACGAGGAGCGGCCCGACGGTGAACATGACCTCCTGCGCCACGGCGTCCATGGCGTAGGCCGTGTGCACCTGGTCCTCCCGGCGCAGTACGGAGGGCCACAGCGCCCGCAGCCCGCCCTCCAGGGGCGGTGTGAAGAGCCCGGCGCCGGCCACGGCGGCGTAGGCGAGCGGCAGTGTCCCGATCCCGGCGAAGGCGAAGACGGCCATCGCGATCGCGGACAGGACGGCCGCGGGCAGTTGCACGCGCGGCTGCCCGCACAGGTCCACGATCCTGCCCAGCACGGGCTGCCCGACGGCGTTGGCGACGCCGTACACGGCCGCCAGGGCACCGGCCAGGCTGTACGTGCCGCCCTCGGCCCGGACGAACAGCACGATCGCGATGGGGGCCGTGGCGCACGGCAGCCGGCCCACGAGCGTGCCGACGAGCAGCCGGGCGGCGTGTCGCGCCCGGAGGATCTCCAGGTATCCCGTGGCCATGTCCCCGCCCTAGGTTTTACGTATAACGTCGGATCCCATACGTACCATGTCCGCTGTTCACGAGTCCAGACGAAGGAGCGGGCCCACGGTGGCACGAGGCAGCACCCGACCCACGAGCCGGGACGTCGCCCAGGCCGCCGGCGTCTCCCAGGCGGCCGTGTCGCTGGTCCTCGGCGACAAGTGGCGCGGCCGGGTCTCCGAGGCCACGGCGGAGCGCGTCCGGGAGGCCGCCCGCGACCTGGGCTACCGCCCGAACCTGGCCGCCCGCAACCTGCGCCTGGGCCGCACGCGCACGGTCCTCCTGGTCGTCCCGGCCCTGACCACGGAGTTCTTCGCCGGCGTCTACACGGGTGCCGCCCGGGTCGCCGCCGAGCACGGCTTCGGCGTGGTGCTCTACCCCTCCCCCGAGGGCATCGGTCCGGCCCGTGACCCCTTCGCCTCCGCGCAGTCCGCGCTGGACGGCGTGATCGCCTCCTCCATGGCCGCGGACGCCCTGACCGCGATCCGCGGCGAGGCGCTCCCGCTGGTGATGCTGGACAGCGACCCGGCCGGGAGCCTGGGTGCGGCGACGGTGAACCTGGACATCGCCGACGGCATCCGGCAGGCCGCCGGGCACCTGCTGGCCCTGGGGCACCGGCACTTCCTGCACCTGGCGGCGGACGTCCCGTCCTGGACCTTCGAGGTCCGCGCCCGGGAACTGGCGGCACGGCTGGACGAGGTGCCGGGCACGACGGTGCGCACCGCCCGCTCACCGATCTCCATCGAGGGAGCGGTACGGGCCGCTCAGACCGCCCTCTCCGCCCCCGGCGACCGCCCCACCGCCGTGATCTGCGACGACGACCAGCTCGCCGCCGGCACGTACAAGGCGGCCCGCCGCCTGGGGCTGCGCATCCCGGACGACCTGTCGGTCACGGGCGTCGACGACCTGGCCCTGGCCACGGCGATGGACCCGGAGCTGACGACGGTCCACCTGAACGCGGAGCTGTTCGGGGAGCGGGGCATGCGGGCGCTCCTGGCGGTCCTGGACAGCCGCGAGCCCGAGAGCGGGGACATCCCGGTCCAGCTGGTGGTACGAGGCTCCACGGCACCGCCTCGCTAGCTGTGCCGGGCGTCGTCAGCTGTGCCGGGCATCGTCGGGCGTCAGGCGCAGGCATCCGCACCCCCGCACACGCGGACGCGCCCCGGCCGGACCAGCGCCGGCCAGGGCGCGCCGCACCACGTCAGAACTACTCGGTGTCCTCCGACGCTTCCTCCGCTTCACCGCCGGTGGCGCCCGCGGCGAGCAGACGGGACAGCTGAGGCCCGCTGATCCGCTTGAACTTGCGCTTCTGCGGCCGGGTGCGGTCCAGTACGGCGACCTCCAGCCGCTCCGCGGGGATCTCCCGCTCGCTGCCGTTGGTGTCGCGGGACAGCGCCTGCACCGCCAGCTTCAGCGCCTCCGCGAGGGTCATGCCCTCCTGGTGGCGCTGGTCCAGATAGCTGCTGATCTGCTCGGCGTTGCCGCCCACCGCGACCGAGCCGTGTTCGTCGACGATGGAACCGTCGTGCGGCAGCCGGTAGATCTGGTCGCCCTCGGGGGTCTCCCCGACCTCGGCGACGACCAGCTCCACCTCGTACGGCTTCTCGGCGGCGCTGGAGAAGATCGTGCCCAGCGTCTGCGCGTACACGTTCGCCAGGCCCCGGGCCGTCACGTCGTCCCGGTCGTAGGTGTAACCCCGCAGATCGGCGTAGCGCACACCGCCGATGCGGAGGTTCTCGTACTCGTTGTACTTGCCGGCGGCCGCGAAGCCGATCCGGTCGTAGATCTCGCTGAACTTGTGCAGGGCACGGGACGGGTTCTCGCCGACGAACACGATGCCGTCGGCGAACTGCAGCACGACCAGGCTGCGGCCACGGGCGATGCCCTTGCGGGCGTACTCCGCCCGGTCGGCCATCGCCTGCTGGGGGGAGACATAGAACGGCGTCGACACCGGTTATCCGTCCCTCTCTTGAAGATTGCGTCGGTTCACTGGACCACCCTCACGAAGACGATCGCCGCTACAGCAGCGCGGCCCGCGGCCCGTCGGGCTGCTCCAGCCGCCGCTCCAGAACCGAGCGCGCGATCTCGGACGCCTCGTTCTCGGTGAGCCGGCGGAAGCCGTCGTCGGTGATCACGGTGACGATGGGATAGATCCGGCGGGCGACATCGGGACCACCGGTCGCCGAGTCGTCGTCAGCCGCGTCGTAGAGCGCCTGCACCACGAGCGTCGTGGCCTCGGCCTCGCTGAGGTCGTCCCGGAAGAGCTTCTTCATCGCGCCGCGCGCGAAGATCGACCCGGAACCGGTGGCGGCGTAGTTGTGCTCCTCGGAGCGGCCGCCGGTGACGTCGTAGGAGAAGATGCGGCCCTTGCCGCGGTCCACGTCGTACCCGGCGAACAGCGGCACCACGGCCAGGCCCTGCATGGCCATGCCGAGGTTGGAGCGGATCATCGTCGACAGCCGGTTCGCCTTGCCCTCCAGGGACAGCTGCGCGCCCTCGACCTTCTCGAAGTGCTCCAGTTCGAGCTGGAACAGCTTCACCATCTCCACGGCCAGGCCCGCCGTGCCGGCGATGCCCACCGCCGAGTACTCGTCGGCGGGGAAGACCTTCTCGATGTCCCGCTGTGCGATGACGTTGCCCATGGTGGCCCGCCGGTCACCGGCGAGGACCACACCACCGGAGAACGTCACGGCGACGATCGTCGTGCCGTGCGGTGCCTCGATCACGCCCTGCGTGGGGGGCAGTTGCCGGTTGCCGGGGAGGATCTCCGGCTGGTGCTCGGACAGGAAGTCCATGAAGGAGGAAGACCCTGGCGTCAGGAAGGCAGCTGGTAGACGCCCGGTGCTACGAGTGTTGGCTTCCACGCGATTCCTTCCACGTATGCGACAGCCCGCCCTGTGACGTCGGGCCGATCCTTGGAACAGACCCCGGTCCGGTTGCCACCGGGGGCTCGGTATGCCTCGGACCCTACCCGTCCTTCGGCGGTGATCCACATGCCCGGCGGGACCAACTCCGCCGGAGCGACGCCGCACTTGCCGGCCGTGCACGGCGAGCGGCCGGCGGGCCACGGGGGCCCACCGACGCCCGGAGCGCCGCACATCAGGGCATCAGGTCTTTCGGTGCCCCGCGCGCAGCGCTCCGCGCTTCGGCCGGTTCTCACCCACGCACTCCGTTCACCTTCGGAATGAAGGCTGGGGCGCCTTACTGTCCACCCTTTTGAACGAAGGACCGTACGAAGTCCTCGGCGTTCTCCTCGAGTACGTCGTCGATCTCGTCCAGGACCGAGTCCACGTCGTCGCTCAGCTTCTCCTGACGCTCCTTGAGGTCCTCGGAGCCCTGCGCGTCCTGCGCCTGCTCCTCGACCTCCTCGGTGGACCGGGTGGCCTTCTGCTGTCCGCCGCCGGTGTCCTTGGTCGCCATATCCCTCACCCCGCTCGGTTCGCCCGACACAGTTGCTCGGTCAAGATCAGACCCTACTCGCCGGGTCTGACGATGGCCCCGCAGTTGCTCCAACGTACGGGGACCACCTCGATGATTCCCGGACCAGGGATTTTCCACCCTGTCCGGCCGGTTCCCGACGAGTACCCGCTTCCAGCGTTCACCCGCCCGACAGGACCCTGACCAGGTCTTCCGCGGTGCGGCAGCGGTCCAGGAGCTCCTTGACGTGATTACGCGTTCCGCGAAGCGGTTCCAGGGTTGGGACCCGCTGCAGCGAATCCCGGCCCGGCAGATCGAAGATCACCGAGTCCCAGGAGGCCGCGGCGACGTCGTCCGCGTACTGCTCCAGGCAGCGACCGCGGAAGTAGGCCCGGGTGTCCTCCGGTGGCGTCGTACGGGCCCGCTCCACGTCCGCGTCGGTCAGCAGCCGCTTCATGCGCCCGCGGGCCACCAGACGGTTGTACAGGCCCTTCTCGGGCCGTACGTCCGCGTACTGGAGGTCGACCAGGTGCAGGCGCGCCGCGTCCCAGTCGAGGCTGTCCCGGCGCCGGTAGCCCTCCATGAGCTCCCGCTTGGCGACCCAGTCCAGCTCCCCGGCCAGGCTCATCGGATCGTGCTCCAGACGGGTGAGGGTGTCCTCCCAGCGCGACAGGACGTCCTTGGTCTGCTCGTCCGCGTCGGCGCCGTAACGCTCCTCCACGTACTTGCGCGCCAGCTCGTAGTACTCCATCTGCAGCTGGACCGCCGTGAGCGTACGGCCGCTGCGCAGCGTGATGACGCGCTTGAGGGACGGGTCGTGCGAGACCTGGTGGAGGGTGCGGACGGGCTGGTCGACGGCCAGGTCGACGGCGATGAAACCGTCCTCGATCATCGACAGCACCAGCGAGGTCGTGCCCAGCTTGAGGTAGGTCGAGATCTCCGACAGGTTCGCGTCGCCGATGATCACGTGCAGGCGCCGGTACTTCTCGGCGTCCGCGTGCGGTTCGTCGCGGGTGTTGATGATGGGGCGCTTGAGCGTCGTCTCCAGGCCGACCTCGACCTCGAAGTAGTCGGCTCGCTGGCTCAGCTGGAAGCCGTGCTCGTGCCCGTCCTGGCCGATGCCGACGCGGCCCGCTCCGGCGAAGACCTGACGGGAGACGAAGAACGGCGTCAGGTGGCGCACGATGTCCGAGAAGGGGGTCTCCCTCTTCATCAGGTAGTTCTCGTGCGTGCCGTAGGACGCGCCCTTGTTGTCGGTGTTGTTCTTGTACAGGTGGATCGGCTGGGCACCGGGCAGCTGCGCGGCCCGTTCCGCGGCCTCCGCCATGATCCGCTCGCCGGCCTTGTCCCAGAGGACGGCGTCCCGGGGGTTGGTCACCTCGGGGGAGCTGTACTCGGGGTGCGCGTGGTCGACGTAGAGCCGTGCACCGTTGGTGAGGATGACGTTGGCCAGGCCGATGTCCTCGTCGGTGAGCTGGCTGGAGTCGGCGGCCTCGCGGGCGAGGTCGAAGCCTCGCGCGTCCCGCAGCGGGTTCTCCTCCTCGAAGTCCCAGCGAGCCCGGCGGGCCCGGTGCATCGCCGCCGCGTAGGCGTTCACGATCTGGGACGAGGTGAGCATGGCATTGGCGTTGGGGTGGCCGGGGACGGAGATCCCGTACTCCGTCTCGATGCCCATTACTCGCCGTACGGTCATGCGGCCCTCCTTGCCCGGCGGCACCCTCGGTCGTGGGCGCCACTCAGATACCGCTGGCGCTCGGTTGCGTGTGCGGTGCCCGTCCCCGCACTGCGCGACGTGGCGGTACGCAAGAGCCTAGAACGCCTTTGCGCTGGTGGGGAGATCATTTGCGTCATTGCGTTGCTCCAGCCGTGGCCCGAAAAACAGTCGGCTGCGGGTACCCGCCGAGGGCACCCGCAGCCGCCCTGCCTTTTACAGGTACTGGCCGGTATTCGCCACCGTGTCGATGGAGCGACCGGTGTCCGCACCCTGCTTTCCGGTGATGAGCGTACGGATGTACACGATCCGCTCGCCCTTCTTTCCGGAGATCCGGGCCCAGTCGTCCGGGTTGGTGGTGTTCGGCAGGTCCTCGTTCTCCTTGAACTCGTCCACGCAGGCCTGGAGGAGGTGGGAGACGCGGAGGCCCTTCTGGTTCTTCTCGAGGAAGTCCTTGATCGCCATCTTCTTGGCACGGCCCACGATGTTCTCGATCATGGCGCCGGAGTTGAAGTCCTTGAAGTAGAGGACCTCCTTGTCACCGTTGGCGTAGGTGACCTCCAGGAAGCGGTTCTCCTCGGACTCGGCGTACATCTGTTCCACTGCCGTCTGGATCATGCTCTGGACGGTGGTGGCCTTGGAGCCGCTGTGCTCGGCGAGGTCGTCGCTGTGCAGCGGGAGGCGCTCGGTGAGGTACTTGCCGAAGATGTCCTTGGCCGCCTCGGCGTCCGGACGCTCGATCTTGATCTTCACGTCGAGCCGGCCGGGCCGCAGGATGGCGGGGTCGATCATGTCCTCGCGGTTCGAGGCGCCGATCACGACCACGTTCTGCAGGCCCTCCACACCGTCGATCTCGGCGAGCAGCTGCGGGACGATGGTGTTCTCCACGTCCGAGCTGACACCGGAGCCACGGGTGCGGAAGAGGGACTCCATCTCGTCGAAGAAGACGATGACGGGTGTGCCCTCGCTGGCCTTCTCACGGGCCCGCTGGAAGACGAGGCGGATCTGCCGCTCCGTCTCACCGACGTACTTGTTCAGGAGCTCGGGGCCCTTGATGTTGAGGAAGAAGCTCTTGCCGGCGGCCTGGCCGGTCACCTCGGCGACCTTCTTGGCCAGCGAGTTGGCCACGGCCTTGGCGATGAGCGTCTTGCCGCATCCGGGGGGCCCGTACAGCAGGACACCCTTGGGCGGCCGCAGTTCGTGCTCCTTGAACAGGTCCGGGTAGAGGTACGGCAGCTCGACCGCGTCGCGGATGGCCTCGATCTGGCCGCCGAGACCGCCGATCTGCTCGTAGCCGATGTCGGGGACCTCTTCGAGGACGAGTTCCTCGACCTCGCTCTTCGGGACGATCTCGTAGACGTAGCCCGAGCGGGGTTCGAGCAGCAGGGCGTCACCGGGCCGGATGTTCACGTCCAGCAGCGGCTCGGCGAGCCGTACCACCCGCTCCTCGTCGGTGTGACCGAGCACGAGGGCCCGCTCGCCGTCCTCGAGGATCTCCTTGAGGGTGACGATGTCACCGACGCGCTCGAACTCCATGGCCTCGACCACGTTGAGCGCTTCGTTGAGCATTACTTCCTGGCCGCGCCGGAGCTCGTCGAGCTCGACGCTGGGGCTGACGTTCACCCTGAGCTTGCGGCCGCCGGTGAAGATGTCGGCGGTGCCGTCCTCGTTCGCCGTCAGGAAGACCCCGAAGCCGGCCGGCGGCTGTGCGAGCCGGTCGACTTCCTCCTTGAGGGCCACGATCTGGTCCCGGGCCTCACGGAGCGTGTTGGCGAGTCGCTCGTTCTGCGCGGACACGCCGGCCAGATTGGTCTGCAGCTCGACGATCCGCTCTTCGAGAATCCTCGTGTGTCGCGGAGAGTCGGCGAGCTTACGTCGCAGGACGGCGATCTCCTGCTCAAGGTAGGCGATCTGCCCGGCCGGGTCGTCGGACCCGCGTCCCGGGCGGATGCCGCGGTTCATGTCGTCGTCGTGGGCTGCCACGGTCCTCACCTCCTCCAAGGGGAGCTGGACGCTTCCAGACCCTACCTGGGCGGGTGTCGATTGAAACCCCTAGATCACAAAGACGGTCGGGGTGTGTCCGATCTTCACCCTTGCGCTCTCCCTCACGCCAGGGGAATACCCAGCGAACATGATTGGAACCCCGGCGAAGGTAGGGTCGAACTGTTCAACACCCGCCGGAGCTGGCCGGATTCCCGGCCCGGCCCGGCGGAGAAACGGCAGGAGAGATGAGCGTGCAGCAGGTGGCCGGGGCAGCGGGCGAGGAGCTGGAGGTCTGGATCGACCAGGACCTGTGTACCGGTGACGGCATCTGCGCCCAGTACGCGCCCGAGGTGTTCGAGCTGGACATCGACGGCCTGGCCTACGTGAAGAGCGCCGATGACGAGTTGCTCCAGGACAAGGGAGCGACAACGCCCGTTCCGCTGCCGCTTCTCACGGACGTGATCGACTCCGCGAAGGAGTGTCCGGGCGAGTGCATCCACGTACGGCGGGTTTCGGACAGGACCGAGGTCTACGGACCGGACGCGGAGTGACCGCATCTCTACGGTGCGTCACTGCTGTCTGATATCTCACACGCGGCGTCGCACACGCCTCACGCGCTGCGCGCCCCGGCGGGCGTCGAGCGGATGAACGAGCCGTCACGCCAACGCCATTTCGCGTCGCTCTTCACGTCGGGACAGCAACGCGGCACGTCGGCCGAGGAGTAGCCGAGGAGCGTGGCCTGCACGGCTCCGTGGGAGACGGCGAAGTCGGTGACCGTGGTGCCGTCCCCGGGGGCGAGCAGGGTGGCCACGACGCGCGGCTCAGCCCTGTCGGCGTCGCGGGTAAGGACGTAGACGCCGTCCGGCGGGGTGCCCATCGGGGAGTCGCAGTGGACCACGGCCACCGTCTCGGGCCGGCCGTCGCCGTCCAGGTCTCCGGAGGCCTTCTTCTTCACCACGGCCTTCACCGGGCCGCACTCGATCGGGAACGCCACCGCGGCCGGGTCGGGCGGAGTCAGGTGCGCCGGGGCGCTCTTGGTCTCGGGAGCGGCCGGCTGGGCCGCCGTCGCCGCGCCGGGCTGGAGGACCGAGGAGAAGGCCACGACACCGGCGACGGCCGTCGCGGTGGCGAGCCAGTGGATGGGGCGGGCGTGGGTGTGGGCGAGCTCCGGGACGGCGGAAGACTGCACTAGGAGGGTCTCCTGAGGCGGTGCCGGTGGGGTGGCCAGCATGGTGCCACACGTCACAGCGCGAGGGAACGGCGGGGTGTGCATCTTCTCCGCCGGGGAAGTCAGAGGGGTTACGGTTCCTGCCGCCGTGTCAGCGGACCGAGAGGCCGTGTCAGCGGACGAGAGGCCGTGTCAGTGGACGAGAGGCCGTGCCCGCGCCGCGACGCGCCACGTCACGGCCCGCGCGGCAGGTCAACGGCGTCGGGCGGGGGTTCACCCGGGGCGGCAACGGAAAGGCGCCCTGGGCGGGGTTCAGGGAGGGGCGCCCGGGCACACCGCCCCCCGCCGGGGCGGGGGGGGGGGGGACGGGCCCCGGAACGA
>NZ_JBHWFG010000006.1:0-179749 GCF_042733745.1 Streptomyces sp. NPDC059696 | reverse complement strand
GGGGTACCCCGGGGGGCCCAACCACAACGGCGCCGGGGCGTTGTCCGTTTTGCGCCCGGGCTCCCCCGGCCCCGCCGCCGGTGCGTTGGAGGCGGTGACGGGCCGCTTCAGCGAGCGGCGCCGCCGTCGGCGTTGGGACCCGCGTAGTCCTCGCCGTAGGCGCCCTTGGCGGGGCGGCGGCGGCGCATGGGCGGCTCGACGCCGTCCGCGAGGCGGCGGGCGGTGAGCAGGAAGCCGGTGTGGCCGATCATCCGGTGGTCCGGGCGGACGGCCAGGCCCTCGATGTGCCAGTTGCGGATCATCGACTCCCAGGCGCTCGGCTCGTTGAAGCAGCCGATCTCACGGATGGACTCGACGGTCCGGGCGAGCTGGGTGGTGGTCGCCACGTAGCAGCACAGGATGCCGCCGGGGACGAGCGCCTTGGAGACGGCCTCCAGGCACTCCCAGGGGGCGAGCATGTCGAGGATGACGCGGTCGACGTCGGCGTCGGACAGGTTGTCCTGGAGGTCGCCCACGGTGAGCTGCCAGGCGGGGTGCGGGCCGCCGAAGTAGCGCTCCACGTTCGCCTGCGCGATCTCGGCGAAGTCCGCCCGGCGCTCGTAGCTGTGCAGCATGCCCTGGTCGCCGATGGCCCGCAGCAGGAAGCTGCTCAGCGAGCCGGAGCCGACGCCCGCCTCCACGACGCGTGCGCCGGGGAAGATGTCGGCGAAGGCGAGGATCTGCCCCGCGTCCTTGGGGTAGACCACGGCGGCGCCGCGGGGCATGGACAGGACGTAGTCGGGGAGCAGGGGGCGCAGCGCGAGGTAGGCGACGTTCCCCGTGGTGCGGACAACGCTGCCCTCGGGAGCGCCGATCAGTTCGTCGTGCGGGAAGGAACCCTTGTGGGTGTGGAAGTTCTTCCCGGCCTCGAGCGTGAACGTGTAGTGGCGGCCCTTGGGGTCGGTCAGCTGAACCTGGTCCCCGACCTTGAAGGGCCCGCGCCTGCGGGCGGCACCGGTCGGTTCGGACATGTGACCAGCCTACCGGTCCCCGGGAGGGGCTCCGACCACTCAGCTGGGCCTCGCCATGGCCTTCACGAAGGCCCGTTCCACGTCGGCCGCCGACAGCACCCCGTAGATCTCGCCCGTCTCCTCCACGACCAGGTACTCGGTCGCGGGCGTCGCGCGCAGGGCGTCGAGGAGTTCCTCGCCCGACAGTTCCGCCGAGACGCGCATGCCGTCGGTGAGGTCCTGGGCGAGGCCGCTGACGGCCACCCAGGGGCGGCGGTGCTCGGGTACGCCGACGATGGCGGCCTCACGGACGAGGGAGAGGGGGTGGCCGTCGGCGTCGACGACGACCAGGGCGCGGGCGCCGGCGGCGTTGGCGCGGCGCAGGGCCTCCGAGAGGGGGGTGTCGGTCTCGACGGGCACGGCGCGGCGGGTGAGGGCGCGGGCCTGCAGTTCGGGGAGGTGCTCGCGCAGGCGGGCCATGCGCAGGCTGTTGCCGGCGCCGGTCCAGATGATCGCTGCGAGGATGGCGGCGAGCAGGGCGTCGAGGACGGTGTCCATGCCGACGTTGTCGACGGCGTCGGTGCCGAGCGCGCCGGACTGGGTGAGCAGCGGCAGTCCGATGAGGACGGAGACGGCGAGGGCGCGGCCGACCCAGGCGGCGGCGACGGTGCCCCTCATGGGCTTGCCGGTGATCTTCCAGACGACGGCGCGGAGCATGCGGCCGCCGTCGAGGGGGAGGCCGGGCAGGAGGTTGAACGCGGCCACGATGAGGTTGGAGATCATCAGGCCGGCGAGCAGGACGCCCGGGACGGTGCCGGGTTCCACGGCCAGCAGGGCGGCGTAGAAGACCCCGGCGAGGACGAGGGAGAGCAGGGGCCCGACGAAGGCCAGGACGAACTCGCGGCCGGGGGTCTCGGCCTCCTTCTCGATCTCGGAGACGCCGCCGAAGAACTGCAGCTGGATGCGGCGGACCGGGAGCTTGAAGCGGAGGGCGGCGACCGTGTGGGCCAGTTCGTGCACCAGGACGGAGGCGTAGAAGGCGACCGCGAAGAACAGGGAGACCAGGTAGCGGGCGGCGCCGAGTTCGGGCAGCACGCGCTCCAGCTGGCCGCCGAACACCCAGGTGATCAGCGCGGCGACGAGGAACCAGCTCGGTGCGACGTACACGGGCACCCCGAAGGGCCGCCCCATGAGCAGCCCGCCCCGGGGTTCGGGCCGCCGGGGGGCGGGGCCCTTCCCGTCGGCGGAGTGCGCGAGGGGGCGGTCGCCGTGGGGGCCGGAGTGGCCGGGGTCCGGTGCAGGGTGCTGGGCGGCCTGTCGGCCATCGGTGTCACCGGAGCCCACGCCCGGGTCCGGGGCGGCCTTGCGCAGCCGGTCCCCCTCGGACACACCGGCGGAACCCGCCGGGTCCGTCCCTCCGGCATAGGCACGGTCGGGGTGCGTGTCGCGCTCGGAGGAGGCGGGGGCTGGGGCGTTGTCACCCGACGCCCGGCCGTCCGGGCTCCGGGCGTCCAGAGTCCGGCCGTCCGCAGTCCGGGCGTCCGCGGTCCGGCCGCCCTGCGTCTCTCCATCCGCAGTCCGGGCGTCCGCAATCCTGCCGCCCTGCGTCTCCCCATCCGGCGTCCGGGCGTCCGCAGTCGGGGCGGCCTGAGTCCCGTCGTCCGGCGTCCGGGCGTCCGCAATCCGGCCGTCCGGCGTCTCTCCATCCGGCGTCCGAGCGTCCGCACTCCGGGCGGCCTGAGTCCCGTCGTCCGGCGTCCGGGCGTCCGCAGTCCGGCCGTCCGGTGTCTCGTCGTCCGGAGTCTGCGGGGCCGATGACGTGTCGGCTGCGGGGGCCGGGGCCGCTGTCGGGTCGTGCCGGGGAGCGGCCGGGGTGTCGGTTGCGGGCGCGGGGGGCGTCGGGTCCGGGTGCGGTTCCGGCGACGGGGTGGGCTGCTCGGGGGTGGAGCGGTGCTCGTCCGTGGGCCGCTCGCCGGCGGGGGTCGGGTCGGTGGCCCGGACCGGAGGCCCCGCGTGGTGCTCGGCCGGCTCGTCGTTGCCGGACCGCGGCCGCCCGCGCCCGCCGCTCTCGTCCACCGGTGTCCCCTCGATCGAAGCGTCTCCCGCGCCTGCCGGACGGGAGGGTCTCGAGTCGATGGTATGCGTCCGTCGCGGTGCGTTTCGCCCCGGCACCCCTGTGTTTCCCGTACGTCGACCTCCTCTCCCGGCTTCCCCCACGCAACGCGGCCGGGTCACTGTCAGTGGTGGGCCGTATGGTCTGAGGCATGGAGACGAGCACCGAGGGCGCGGCGCAGCCCGACAGCAGGCCGGCCGCGGCCGTGGATCCGCCGGCACCGGCGGGGCCCGCGCAGACGCCGGAGGGCACGGCGGCGGAGACACCGTCCGCGGGCGAGGCACAGTCCGTGGCGGAGGCGGCGGCCGAGACCGCCGCCGTGAGCGAGCTGGTGACCGGGTCCGCAGCCGTACCGCCCGCCTCGCTGTCCCCCTCCCGCGCCGGCGACTTCATGCAGTGCCCGCTGCTCTACCGCTTCCGGGTGATCGACCGGCTGCCGGAGAAGCCGAGCGAGGCCGCGACCAGGGGCACGCTGGTGCACGCGGTCCTGGAGCGGCTCTTCGACGCCCCGGCCGCCGAGCGCACGGCTCCGCGGGCGAAGTCCCTGATCCCCGGCCAGTGGGACCGGCTGCGCGAGACCCGGCCCGAGGTCGGGGAGTTGTTCGCCGACGACCCCGAGGGCGAGCGGCTGGCGCGCTGGCTGGGCGAGGCGGAGCAGCTCGTCGAGCGCTGGTTCACCCTGGAGGACCCCAGCCGTCTGGAGCCGGCCGAGCGGGAGCTCTTCGTGGAGGCCGAGCTGGAATCGGGGCTGCGGTTGCGCGGCATCATCGACCGGGTCGACGTGGCCCCCACGGGCGAGGTGCGGATCGTCGACTACAAGACGGGGAAGGCACCCAGGCCGGAGTATTCCGAGAGCGCCCTGTTCCAGATGAAGTTCTACGCCCTGGTGGTGTGGCGGCTGAAGAACGTGGTGCCCCGGCGCCTGCAGCTGGTCTATCTGGGCAGCGGCCAGGTGCTGACGTACGACCCGGTCCTCGCCGACCTGGAGCGGGTCGAGCGCAAGCTGCTGGCGCTGTGGGAGGCGATCCGGCTCGCCACCGAGACGGGCGACTGGCGTCCCCGCCCCACGAAGTTGTGCGGCTGGTGCGACCACCAGGCGCACTGCCCGGAGTTCGGGGGCACTCCCCCGCCGTATCCGCTGCCGGTGCGCGCGTCGGGGCTCGCGGCGCGGTCCGTCGCCGGTGAGGGCGGCTGAGTCCGGCGGGCCCGCGCAGGGCAGAATGGGGCCGGACGAGCGAAGGAGACTTACGTGGCCATCCGCGTCCTACTGGTCGACGACCAGCCGCTGCTCCGTACCGGCTTCCGGATGATCCTGGAGGCCGAGCAGGACCTGGCGGTCGTCGGGGAGGCCGGTGACGGACTGCAGGCACTCGACCAGGTGCGTGCGCTACAGCCCGATGTGGTTCTGATGGACATCCGCATGCCGCGGATGGACGGTGTGGAGGCGACCCGGCAGATCACCGGGCCCGGGCGGGACGGCCCGGCGAAGGTGCTGGTGCTGACCACCTTCGACCTCGACGAGTACGTGGTGGAGGCGCTGCGCGCCGGTGCCAGCGGGTTCCTGCTGAAGGACGCTCCCGCCAACGAGTTGGTGCAGGCGATCCGGGTCGTCGCGGCGGGCGAGGCGATGCTCGCGCCGAGCATCACCCGCCGGCTGCTCGACAAGTACGCCACGCATCTGCCGTCGGGTGACGAGCCGGTGCCGGACACCCTGCACACGCTCACCGACCGCGAGGTCGAGGTGCTGAAGCTGGTCGCGCGCGGCTTGTCCAACGCGGAGATCGCCGCCGACCTGTTCGTCAGCGAGACCACCGTGAAGACGCACGTCGGGCATGTGCTGACGAAGCTGGGTCTGCGCGACCGTGTGCAGGCGGCGGTGTACGCGTACGAGAGCGGGCTGGTGCGTCCCGGCGCGCAGTGACGGCCGCGAGCCGGCGAGCGAGCCAGGACGCGAGCCGGGACGCGAGCCGGGACGCGAGCCGATACGCGAGAGGGCGCCCCCCGCCGAGCGGGGGGCGCCCTTCTGTGTGCCGGTGTGTCAGGCGTCGTCCTTGCTGAGCTCCCAGAAGCGGAACACCGTGGAGGCGTCCAGGCAGTACTCCAGGCCGTAGACGCCGTCGCGGACGACCGCGTACTGCTTGGCCTGCCACACCGGCAGGACGGGCAGTTCGTCGGCGACGATGTCCTGCAGCTCGCCGAACTCCTTGTCCGTGGAGGCACGGTTGGTCGTGGCGGCGGTGCGCGGGATGAGCGAGCCGGTGATCGTGCTGTTGTCGTAGTTGTTGCTCAGCACGTTGCCCTTGCCGAAGAAGGGGGCCGTGAAGTTGTCGGCGTCCGGGTAGTCCGGCACCCAGCCCTTCACGTAGACGCCGTACTTGCCGGCGGCGATGTCCTTCTCGTACTGGCCGAAGGGCACGGACTTGATGCTCGCGTCGAACAGGCCGCTGGCGTTGAGCTGGCCGGCGATGGCGTTCAGCTCCTGGTCGGTGGCGGGACCGTAGCGGGACGGGGTCGACCAGAGGGTGAGCTTCACCTTGCCGGTGATGTTGTCCGCACGCAGCGCGGCCTGGGCCTTGGCCCGGGAGGGGCGGGCGCCGTAGGTGTCGAAGAAGGCCGTGTTGTGGCCCGCGATACCGGCCGGGATGATCGAGTACAGCGGGGTGGCGGTGCCCTGGTAGACGTCCTTGATGAGGGCTTCGCGGTCGAGCAGATGGGCGATGGCCTTGCGCACGCCGAGCTTTCCGGCGACCGGGTCGTCCATGTTGAACACCAGGTGCTGGACCTCGGCGCTGCTGCCCTCGACGACCTCCGTGCCGGTGCCGTCGTCGGCCTTCTCCATGTCGGCGACGTCGCCCGCGGTGAGACCGCGGTAGGCGATGTCGACTTCCTCGTTCTGGATGGCCTGCTTCAGGGCGGTCTGGTCGCCGTCGAAGAACTTCAGCGTCACGCCGGTGTTCTTCACCTTGGCGGTGCCCTGGTAGTTCTCGTTGACGGAGAAGACGGCCTGGTCGTCGTCGAACGAGTCGAGCTTGTACGGGCCGGAGCCGACGGCCTGGCCGTCCTTGCGGAGCTTGCCCGCGTCGTACTCGTTGTGGTCGACGATCGAGCCGGCGCCAGAGGCGATCTTGCTCGGGAAGGTGGCGTCGGCCGTGTTCAGCTGGAAGACGACCGTCTTCTCGTCCGGGGTCTCGACCTTGTCGAGCGTGGGGAACATGATCGCGGGCCCGTCGGGGTCGTTGATCTTCAGCATGCGGTCGAAGGAGAACTTCACGTCCTCCGAGGTGAGCGCGTCACCGTTGCTGAACTTGAGGCCGTCCTTCAGCGTGCACTTGTAGACGCGGGTCTGCGTGTCGCTGAAGGCGCAGGCCTCGGCGGCCTCCGGCTGGGGTTCCGTGGCGCCCTTGGGGAAGCTCAGCAGGGACTGGAAGACGTTGTTGAACAACAGCCAGGAGCCGGGGTCGTAGCCGGAGGCCGGGTCCGTGGCCAGGACGTCGTCGGACATCCCCACCACCACGTTGGAGCCGTCCCCCGCGGAGTCTCCGCTCTCCGTGCCACAGCCGGTCAGCAGTCCGGAGGCGAGGCCCGCCACGATGGGCAGGACCGGCCACTGGTTGCGTATCTTCACGTGTGTGCCTTGTCGTCGGTTCTCGAGAACTCCCGGAGCACATGTCCTGGCTCCGGGGCACGGTTCCCCGAGGGCCGCGGTCACAGGCCCCGGGGATCCAGCGGGTGCGTCAGCCGCTCACGCCCCGCCCGAGCTCCCACAGCTGGAGCGTCGAGGCGGAGTTGAGCGCGTACGCGGTACCCGTGACGTCGTCGCGGGCGGCGACGTACTGCTTGCCCTGCCACAGCGGCAGCACCGGCACGTCGCCGGCGACGATGTCCTGAATGTCCGTCAGGCTGGAGGAGGCGGACAGCCGGTCCGCCTCGCGGCGGGACTCCGGGATCAGGGTGTTCCGGATCCGGCTGTTGTCGTACGGCGAGCCGAGGGTGTTGTCGGCATCGAGGAACGGCGCGAGGAAGTTGTCGGCGTCCGGGAAGTCCGGGAACCAGCCCATGCCGTAGACGTCGTACTCGCCCTTCTTCTCGGCCGGGCGGAACGTGTCCCAGGGAGTGCCCTTGATGCCGACCTCGAACAGGCCGCTGGAGTTCAGCTGGTCGCGCAGGACCTCGAACTCCTTCTTGGTGGCCGGGCCGTAGTGGTCGGTGGTGTAGTGCAGCGTCAGCTTCACCGGGGTGGTGATGTTCGCCCCGTTGAGCAGGGCGCGGGCCTTGGTGACGTTCGGCTCGCCGTACTTGTTGAAGAACGAGTTGGAGTGGCCGGTGACGCTGGCCGGGACCAGCGAGTAGAGCGGTTCGGCCTGGGAGCCGTAGACCTTGGAGACCAGGGCGCTGCGGTTGACGACCTGGGCCATCGCCTGGCGTACGGCCTTGGACTTCACCGTCGGGGCGTCGGTGTTGAAGCCCAGGTAGCGGATCTCCAGGCCGGGCATCTCGACGAGGTCGATGTCGGTGTCGGCGTCGCCCGAGAGCTTGCGGATCTGATCCGGCGACATGGCCCGGGTCATCAGGTCGATGTCGCCCTTGTCGAGCGCCTCGCCCATGGCGCCCGCGTCCTTGAAGGACACCATGTCGACCTTGTCGTTGTTCACCTCGAGGGTGCCCTTGTAGTCCGGGTTCTTGGTGAACTCGGCCTTGGTGAGCTCGCCGTTCTCGACGTCGGCCTTGAGGGTGTACGGGCCGGAGCCCTCCAGGTCGAAGCCGTCGCGCAGCTTGTTCTTCGGGTAGGCCTCGGGGTCGACGATGCCGGCGACGGGGGTCGACAGCTTGTACGGGAAGGTCGCGTCGGCCGTCTTGAGGTGGAAGATGACCTCGCGGTCGCCCTGGGTCTCGACGGTGTCGATGGTGGACAGCAGCGCGAAGACCCCGCTGTCGGCCTTGAGGGAGCGGGCGCGGTCGATGGAGTACTTCACGTCGGCCGCGGTGACAGCGTTGCCGTTCGAGAACTTCAGGCCGTCGCGCAGGGTGCAGGCGTAGCGCTCGTTGCCGGTGTCGGTGAAGCCGCACCGCTCGGCGGCCTCCGGTACCGGCTCGCCCTCGCCGCGCGGCTGGATCATCAGGGTCTGCACGGTCTGGCGCAGGATGTTCCAGGTGCCGACGTCGTAGGCGTACGCCGGGTCGAGGGGTGCGGGGGCTTCCTTCGAAGCGGTGAACCGGTCCGTGGTGCCGACGACGATCGCGTCGCTGTCCCCGCTCCCGCTGTCGGTCCCGCCGCAGGCGGCGAGCACCGGCGCGAGCAGGCCGATCACGGCCGGCAGCACCAAAGTCTTGCGGTTCATGCTCGAGTTTCTCCAGAGCTGTCGACTCCGTGTACCCGGCATGCAGGGGTGGCGCAGCGGATCACGGGGGTGGGGCGAGGTTCTCGCGACGAGATTAGTCCGGCCCGGCAGGAGGGTTCGCAGCCACCGGAGTTGAGCACCCCTCACGCTGCGGAACCGGGCGCGGACAGACCGAAAACCCGACAGCGGAAGCTTTGGTGCACCGTTCCATCAATCGGGACACAAGGGCACGCCTACGACCCCCCGGGAGGGGGGTGCAGCACATGCCGGATCGGCTGTCGAGTCCGGGCCGCGTGGGGAACGTCACACGCGTAAACCGGTTCCGGGGTACGGGAATTCGATCGCCGGGAGGAGATCGAATTCATCTTCGGAATTGCCGTGCTAAGGCCGCTGCACGCTGGGTGAACGTCTAGCGCATTTCCGTCATCAAGCCGTGCAGAAATGCCAGGTCGACCTCTTCGAGGGAGGTGACGACCGTGCGGCGCAGGGCCGGGGCGATGGGGGCCACGGAGGGCACGGCCACCACATGGCAGCCGGCGGCCTCGGCGGCGGCGACGCCGGTCGCGGTGTCCTCGATGACCGCGCACCGGGCCGGGTCGGCGCCGAGTCCGGCGGCGGCGGCCAGGTACGGGTCGGGGTGGGGCTTGGTGCGCGGCACCTCGTCCCCGGCCACGGTCAGGCCGAAGTGGTGGGCGCCGAGGGAGGTGAGCACCCGGTCGATGATGCGCCGGTGGGACGCGGAGACGAGGGCGGTGGGGATCTCGTACTCGTACAGCTCCGCGAGCAGCCGCCCGGCGCCCGGCATCAGCGGCAGGGCGCGGCCGATGCGGTCCTCGAAGCCGTCGTTCAGGAGCACGGTGAGCTCGTCGAGGGTGATGTCGGCGCCGGTGGCCTCGATGAGGAACCCGGCGCTGCGGGTCATCGGCCCGCCCACGACGACGTGCCGCCAGGACTCGTCGAGGGTGTGGCCGAGGGAGGCGAAGACCTCGACCTCGACGTCCCACCAGAAGCCCTCGGTGTCCACCAGGGTGCCGTCCATGTCGAGGAGCACGGCCTGCAGGGCCGACCCTTCGGCCGACCGGGTACCGAGCGCGGGGACCGTACTGGTCATCCACCTACCTCCTTGAGGGACGATCAGGCCGGCTCCCCCCACGGGGAGCCGGCCTGCAGTGGACCGACCAGTCTACGTCGTCCGTGAGCGATGTGCCTCGTTTAGCAGCTGTGCCCCGGGGCACACCGTGGATACGCCGGGGGTGGCTGTGACGTGCGCGGGAGAGGCCGTCAGCGGGCGTTGAAGTACTTCGCCTCCGGGTGGTGGATGACGATGGCGTCCGTGGACTGCTCGGGATGCAGCTGGAACTCCTCGGACAGCTGGACGCCGATGCGCTCCGGCTCCAGCAGGTCGGCGATCTTCGCCCGGTCCTCCAGGTTCGGGCAGGCCCCGTAGCCGAGCGAGAAGCGGGCGCCCCGGTACTTCAGCTCGAACATGCCCTGCATCTCGTCCGGGTCCTCACCCGCGAAGCCGAGCTCGGAGCGCACGCGTGCGTGCCAGTACTCGGCGAGCGCCTCGGCCAGTTGCACGGACAGCCCGTGCAGCTCCAGGTAGTCCCGGTAGGCGTTGGCCTCGAAGAGCCGCGCGGTCTCCTCGCCGATGCGGGAGCCGACCGTGACGACCTGGAGGCCGACGACGTCGGTCTCGCCGGACTCCTCCGGGCGGAAGTAGTCGGCCAGGCACAGGCGGCGGCCGCGGCGCTGGCGCGGGAAGGTGAAGCGGGTGCGCTCGTTGCCCTGCTCGTCCAGGATGATCAGGTCGTCGTCCTTGGAGACGCACGGGAAGTAGCCGTAGACCACGGCCGCTTCCAGCAGGTTCTCCGTCTGGAGCCGGTCCAGCAGGCCGCGCAGCCGGGGCCGTCCCTCGCTCTCGACGAGCTCCTCGTAGGTGGGGCCCTCGCCGGTGCGGGCCTGCTTCAGGCCCCACTGGCCCTTGAAGAGGGCGCCCTCGTCGAGCCAGCTCGCGTACTCCTTGAGCTGGATGCCCTTGATGACGCGGGTGCCGCGGAAGGGCGGCTCGGGGACGGGGTTGTCGGTGGCGACGTCGGAGCGGACGTGCCCCTCCTCGGGGCGCTCCTCCACGGCTGCCGGGGCGGTGGCCCGGACGCGGCGCTGCTTCAGCTCGGGCAGCTTGGCGCCGGGCACGCCCCGCTTGACGCCGATCAGAGCGTCCATCAGCCGCAGGCCCTCGAAGGCGTCGCGGGCGTAGCGGACCTCGCCCTCGTAGATCTCGTGCAGGTCCTGCTCGACGTAGGCCCGGGTCAGGGCGGCGCCGCCGAGGATGACCGGGAAGTTCGCGGCGAGGCCGCGCTGGTTCAGCTCCTCCAGGTTCTCCTTCATGATCACCGTGGACTTGACCAGGAGTCCGGACATGCCGATGACGTCGGCCCGGTGCTCCTCGGCGGCGTCCAGGATCGCGGAGACCGGCTGCTTGATGCCCAGGTTGACGACGTTGTAGCCGTTGTTGGACAGGATGATGTCGACGAGGTTCTTGCCGATGTCGTGCACGTCGCCGCGGACGGTGGCGAGCACGATGGTGCCCTTGCCGGCCTCGTCGGACTTCTCCATGTGCGGTTCGAGGTGGGCGACGGCCGACTTCATGACCTCGGCGGACTGCAGGACGAACGGCAGCTGCATCTGGCCGGAGCCGAACAGTTCGCCGACGACCTTCATGCCGTCCAGCAGGGTCTCGTTGACGATGTCCAGGGCGGGCCGCTCCTGGAGTGCCTCGTCCAGGTCCGCTTCGAGGCCGTTCTTCTCGCCGTCGATGATGCGGCGCTTGAGCCGCTCGTCCAGCGGCAGGGCGGCCAGTTCCTCGGCCTTGCCGGCCTTGAGGGACTTGGCGGTGGCGCCCTCGAAGAGCTGCATGAGCTTCTGCAGCGGGTCGTAGCCCTCGGCGCGGCGGTCGTGGATGAGGTCCAGGGCCGTGCGCACCTCCTCCTCGCTGAAGCGGGCGATGGGGAGGATCTTCGAGGCGTGCACGATGGCCGAGTCCAGGCCCGCCTTGACGCACTCGTCGAGGAAGACGGAGTTCAGCAGGATGCGGGCGGCCGGGTTGAGGCCGAAGGAGATGTTGGACAGGCCGAGCGTGGTCTGCACCTTCGGGTGGCGCCGCTTCAGCTCGCGGATGCCCTCGATGGTGGCGATGCCGTCCTTGCGGGACTCCTCCTGGCCGGTGCAGATGGTGAAGGTCAGACAGTCGACGAGGATGTCCTCCTCGTGGATGCCCCAGTTGCCGGTCAGGTCGGCGATGAGGCGTTCGGCGATCTCGACCTTCTTCTCGGCGGTGCGGGCCTGGCCCTCCTCGTCGATGGTCAGCGCGATCAGGGCCGCGCCGTGCTCCTTGGCGAGCGCCGTGACCTTGGCGAAGCGGGACTCGGGGCCGTCGCCGTCCTCGTAGTTGACCGAGTTGATCACCGCACGGCCGCCGAGCTTCTCCAGACCGGCCTGGATGACGTCGACCTCGGTGGAGTCCAGCACGATCGGCAGGGTGGAGGCGGTGGCGAAGCGGCCGGCGAGTTCCTCCATGTCGGCGACGCCGTCGCGGCCGACGTAGTCCACGCACAGGTCGAGCATGTGCGCGCCCTCGCGGATCTGGTCGCGGGCCATCTCCACGCAGTCGTCCCAGCGGCCCTCCAGCATGGCCTCGCGGAACTTCTTCGAGCCGTTGGCGTTGGTGCGCTCGCCGATGGCCAGGTAGGAGGTGTCCTGCCGGAACGGCACGGACTGGTAGAGGGAGGCCGCGCCCGGCTCGGGCTGCGGGCTGCGCTCGGTGGGCGCCACGTCCCGGACGCGTTCGACGAGCCGGCGCAGGTGCTCGGGGGTGGTGCCGCAGCAGCCGCCGACGAGGGAGAGGCCGTAGTCCTGGACGAAGGTCTGCTGGGCGTCGGCGAGGCCCTCGGGGTCGAGCGGGAAGTGCGCGCCGTCCTTGGTGAGGATCGGCAGGCCGGCGTTCGGCATGCACAGCAGGGGGATGCGCGAGTGGCGCGTCAGGTAGCGCAGGTGCTCGCTCATCTCGGCCGGGCCGGTGGAGCAGTTCAGGCCGATCATGTCGATGCCGAGGGGCTCCAGCGCGGTCAGTGCCGCGCCGATCTCGGAGCCGAGCAGCATGGTGCCGGTGGTCTCGAAGGCCATCGAGCACAGCAGCGGCACCTCGACGCCGGTGGCCTCCATGGCGCGGCGGGCGCCCAGGACGGAGGCTTTCGTCTGGAGCAGGTCCTGGGTGGTCTCCACGAGCAGGGCGTCCGCGCCGCCCGCGAGCAGGCCCTCGGCGTTGGCCTGGTAGCCGTCGCGGATCGTGGCGTAGGTGACGTGGCCGAGCGTGGGCAGCTTCGTGCCGGGGCCGACCGAGCCGAGCACCCAGCGCTGGCGGCCGTCCCGGGCCGCGTACTCGTCGGCCACCTCGCGGGCGATCCGGGCGCCCGTCTCGGACAGCTCGTGCACGCGGTCGGAGATCTCGTACTCGGCGGCGGCGGTGTGGTTGGCGCCGAAGGTGTTGGTCTCCACGCAGTCCACACCGGCGTCGAAGTACTCGGCGTGGACCGAACGGACGATGTCCGGACGCGTCACGTTGAGGATCTCGTTGCAGCCTTCGAGGTTCTCGAAGTCCTCGAGGGTGGGGTCCTGCGCCTGGAGCATGGTGCCCATGGCTCCGTCGGCCACGACCACTCGGGTGGCCAGGGCTTCTCGGAGCGCGGACACACGGGCCCGGCTGTCTGCGGAAGGGGTCGGCGGCAACGCGGCCATTTATGAGGCTCCCTCGGATGCGACGGCTGTCGGCTTTGCGGCTTCCCGGGCACCACGAGGCATCCCGGGGAAGGGCGCACCGCGCCAGCGTAACCGGGAGTGGGCTTGGATGGGCAGCGCGTCCACGGGGCGGACTCCGGTGGCGCCCGGAACGGCCCCACGGCGCCGTTCCGGCCATCGTCCGTACGGCCCGGCGGCGGCTTGCCGGCCACCGTGTGCCGTCATCATGGGCCGACCGTGTGGCGTCATCATGGGCCGACCACGTGCCGTCACCGTGTGCCGTCACCGCCCGCGCGGCCCGGCCGCGCGGTACCGGGCACCGCCGGGGCGCGGCACGACGGCACGCGGCGTGTCGGTCGCCGTGGCCGCGGAGCATGGCGGCGTGTCGGCCATCGCGACGCAACAAATGGCGACCTGCCATTAGCGAGAGGTCGTCATCGACCGGTAGTGTTCGACATTGCCGAACGAGGGCTGTGGTGACCCCTGTCGGCGGTCGAAGGGGACGGAGGCAGTACGGCGATGGCACGGAACATCCAGTCGCTCGAGCGGGCGGCCGCGATGCTGCGGCTGCTGGCGGGCGGCGAGCGGCGGCTCGGCCTGTCCGACATCGCCTCGTCGCTGGGCCTGGCCAAGGGCACCGCCCACGGCATCCTGCGCACTCTTCAGCAGGAGGGCTTCGTCGAGCAGGACGACGCCTCCGGGCGCTACCAGCTGGGCGCCGAGCTGCTGCGCCTGGGCACCACCTACCTCGACGTGCACGAGCTGCGGGCGCGCGCCCTGGTGTGGGCCGACGACCTGGCCCGTTCCAGCGGGGAGAGCGTCTACCTGGGCGTCCTGCACCAGCAGGGCGTGCTGATCGTGCACCACGTCTTCCGGCCCGACGACAGCCGGCAGGTGCTGGAGATCGGGGCCATGCAGCCGCTGCACTCCACGGCCCTGGGCAAGGTGCTGTCCGCCTACGATCCGGTGGCGCACAGCGAGGCCCTGGAGGCCGACCGCAAGGCGTTCACCGACCGGACCGTGTGCGAGCCGGAGGGCTTCGAGCACATCCTCGACGTCACGCGCGCGCGGGGGTACGCGGCGGACGTGGAGGAGACCTGGGAGGGCGTGGCCTCCATCGCCGCCCCCATCCACGACCGGCGGCGGATGCCGGTCGGCTCGGTGGGCATCACGGGCGCCGTGGAGCGCCTGTGCCGGCCCGACGACGAGGCGGCGCTGCGGCCGGAGCTCATCGCGGCGGTACGGGACTGCGCCCGCGCGGTCTCGCGAGACCTGGGCGCCGGGCGGTTCTGAGGGCACACGAGCGGACCGGGACGCCGTACGGCGTTCCGGTCCTCGGCATGTCCGCGCTCACCTGCGGCAAAGATCACTGAGCCCGGCGCGATCAGTAACGATCAGATTTTCGAGTCCACAGCTCTTGACGTGCTTGTAACGCCGAAGCAAGACTCCCGTCCATCGGTCGACATTGTCGAACAGCTACCGGCAATACGCGCTAGAGTGTGACAACGCCAGGCCGGTATCGAACTTCCCTGGACGTAGGACAAAGGAGTCGCGGGTGTCCAGCTCCGACATCTTCATCGGCGAGACCATCGGTACCGCCATACTCATCCTCCTCGGCGGCGGCGTCTGTGCCGCCGTCACGCTGAAGGCCTCCAAGGCCCGCAACGCCGGCTGGCTCGCCATCACCTTCGGGTGGGGCTTCGCGGTGCTCACGGCCGTCTACACCTCGGCGCCGCTCTCCGGTGCCCATCTGAACCCGGCCGTCACCCTCGCTCTCGCGATCAAGGACGGCGACTGGAAGAACGTTCCGGTCTACTGGGCCGGACAGGTCCTCGGCGCCATGATCGGCGCCGCCCTGGTCTGGATCGCCTACTACGGTCAGTTCCACGCCCACCTCACCGACCGCGAGATAGTCGGCGGGCCGGGCGCGCAGGACACGGCCAAGGCCGTCGAGGCCCGGGAGAAGGGCGCCGGTCCCGTGCTGGGCGTCTTCTCCACCGGCCCCGAGGTGCGGGTCGCCTGGCAGAACATCGCCACCGAGGTCATCGGCACCATCGTGCTGGTGCTCGCGGTGCTCACCCAGGGCCTGAACGACAAGGGCAACGGCCTGGGCAACCTGGGCGCCCTGATCACCGCGCTCGTCGTGGTCTCCATCGGCCTCTCCCTCGGCGGCCCCACGGGGTACGCGATCAACCCGGCCCGTGACCTCGGTCCGCGCATCGTGCACGCCCTGCTCCCCCTGCCCAACAAGGGCGGCTCCGACTGGGGCTACGCCTGGGTCCCCGTGGTGGGTCCGCTGATCGGCGGCGCCATCGCGGCGGGCATCTACAACGTCGCATTCGCCTAGGAGACCGATCCTCTCCCTTGAGCGAAACTTCCAGCACGCGCCGTACGTAAAGCCCTTTAAACCCGGAATGACCAGGAGCACACAGTGACCGACGCGCACACCGCCGGCCCCTTCATCGCCGCCATCGACCAGGGCACCACCTCCAGCCGCTGCATCGTCTTCGACCGGGACGGCCGGATCGTCTCCGTCGACCAGAAGGAGCACGAGCAGATCTTCCCGAAGCCGGGCTGGGTCGAGCACAACGCCACCGAGATCTGGACGAACGTCCAGGAGGTCGTCGCCGGAGCCATCGACAAGGCCGGCATCACCCGCGACGACATCAAGGCCATCGGCATCACCAACCAGCGCGAGACGACCGTGCTGTGGGACAAGAACACCGGTGAGCCCGTCCACAACGCCATCGTCTGGCAGGACACCCGCACCGACGCCCTCTGCCGCGAGCTCGGCCGCAACGTCGGCCAGGACCGCTTCCGCCGCGAGACGGGCCTCCCCCTCGCCTCCTACTTCGCCGGCCCCAAGGCCCGCTGGCTGCTCGACAACGTCGACGGCCTGAAGGAGCGCGCCGAGGCGGGCGACATCCTCTTCGGCACCATGGACACCTGGGTCATCTGGAACCTGACCGGTGGTGCCGACGGCGGCAAGCACGTCACCGACGTCACCAACGCCTCGCGCACCATGCTCATGAACCTGCACACCATGCAGTGGGACGAGAAAATCTGCGAGTCCATCGGCGTCCCGCAGCAGATCCTGCCCGAGATCCGCTCCTCCGCGGAGGTCTACGGCGAGATCACCGGCGGAAAGCTGGGCGACCTGCTCGGCGGCATCCCGGTCGCCTCCGCGCTCGGCGACCAGCAGGCGGCCCTGTTCGGCCAGACCTGCTTCGCCGAGGGCGAGACCAAGTCGACCTACGGCACCGGCACCTTCATGGTGATGAACACCGGTGACAAGATCATCAACTCCTACAGCGGCCTGCTGACCACGGTCGGCTACAAGATCGGCGACCAGAAGACGGTCTACGCCCTGGAGGGCTCGATCGCCGTCACCGGTTCGCTGGTGCAGTGGATGCGCGACCAGATGGGCCTGATCTCCACCGCCGCCGAGATCGAGACCCTCGCCCTGTCGGTCGAGGACAACGGCGGCGCCTACTTCGTCCCGGCCTTCTCCGGTCTGTTCGCCCCGTACTGGCGCTCCGACGCCCGCGGCGTGATCGCCGGTCTGACCCGGTACGTCACCAAGGCGCACCTCGCGCGCGCCGTCCTGGAGGCCACCGCCTGGCAGACGCGGGAGATCGCCGACGCCATGACGAAGGACTCCGGCGTGGAGCTGACCGCCCTCAAGGTCGACGGCGGCATGACCTCCAACAACCTGCTGATGCAGACCCTCGCCGACTTCGTGGACGCCCCCGTGGTGCGCCCGATGGTCGCCGAGACCACCTGCCTCGGCGCCGCCTACGCCGCCGGCCTCGCCGTCGGCTTCTGGAACAGCACCGACGACCTGCGCGCCAACTGGCGCCGGGCCGCCGAGTGGACCCCCCGCATGGACGCGGAGACCCGCGCCCGTGAGTACAAGAACTGGCTCAAGGCCGTCGAGCGGACCATGGGCTGGCTCGAGGACGAGGAGTAAGAAACAGCATGACCACCAAGTCCACCCTGCAGTCCGTGCCTGCCCTGGGGACGCACCCGGCCTCCTGCTCGAACCCGAGCCGGGCCGAGACCAGGGAGCAGCTTTCCAAGGCGTCGTACGACCTTCTCGTGATCGGCGGCGGCATCCTGGGCATCTCCACCGCCTGGCACGCCGCGCAGTCCGGCCTCAGGGTGGCTCTGGTGGACGCCGGCGACTTCGCCGGCGCCACGTCCTCCGCCTCCTCCAAGCTCCTCCACGGCGGTCTGCGCTACCTACAGACCGGTGCGGTGAAGCTGGTGGCGGAGAACCACTTCGAGCGCCGTGCGGTCTCCCGTCAGGTGGCCCCCCACCTGGCGAACCCGCTCACGTTCTACCTCCCCGTGTACAAGGGCGGGCCGCACGGCGCGGCGAAGCTCGGCGCGGGCGTCTTCGCCTACTCCGCGCTCTCCGCGTTCGGTGACGGCGTCGGCCACCTCCTGTCCCCCGCCAAGGCGGCGCAGGACGTGCCCGAGCTGCGCACCGAGAACCTCAAGGCCGTGGCCGTCTACGGCGACGACCAGATGAACGACGCCCGCATGGCGCTGATGACGGTCCGCGGGGCCGTCGAGGCGGGCGCCGTCGTCCTCAACCACGCCGAGGTGACGGGCCTGCGCTTCACGCAGGGCCGGGTCACGGGCGCGGAGCTGAAGGACCGCCTGTCCGGCGACGAGTTCGGCGTCAGCGCCCGGCTCGTGCTGAACGCGACCGGCCCGTGGGTCGACCACCTGCGCAAGATGGAGGACCCGAACGCGGCGCCGTCCATCCGCCTGTCGAAGGGCGCGCACCTGGTCCTCAAGCGCACCTCCCCCTGGAAGGCCGCGCTCGCGACCCCGATCGACAAGTACCGCATCACCTTCGCCCTCCCCTGGGAGGACATGCTGCTGCTCGGCACCACCGACGAGGAGTTCGAGGGCGACCCGGCGGACGTCTCCGTCACGGAGAAGGACATAGCCCAGATCCTCGACGAGGCCGCCTTCTCCGTCCGCGACCAGCAGCTGAACCGCGACCTCATCACCTACTCCTTCGCCGGGCTGCGGGTGCTGCCGGGCGGCCCCGGCGACACCTCCAAGGCCAAGCGCGAGACGGTGGTGACCGAGGGCCGGGGCGGCATGCTGTCCGTCGCGGGCGGCAAGTGGACCACGTTCCGCCACATCGGCCGGACGATCATGAAGAAGCTGGAGTCG
Organism: Streptomyces sp. NPDC059696; assembly: GCF_042733745.1. Classification (NCBI taxonomy): domain Bacteria; kingdom Bacillati; phylum Actinomycetota; class Actinomycetes; order Kitasatosporales; family Streptomycetaceae; genus Streptomyces; species Streptomyces sp. NPDC059696. Next base: position 161,318 of record NZ_JBHWFG010000006.1, on the reverse strand, counting down.
CTGCCGGGCCACCCGCTGGGCGACGACTTCGAGCCGATCAGCGCGCTGCCGAAGAAGCTGCCCCTGCCCGGCATCGCCAACCCGCGCGCGGTCGCCCACCGGCTGCTCACCGACCGGCCGGCGCCCGGCCCGCGCATGGCGGCGGACACGGCCAGGCACCTGGCCACCCACTACGGTTCGCTGGCCTTCGACATCGCCCGCCTGGCCAACGAGAGCCCCGAACTCGCCGAGCGCGTCCACCCCGACGCCCCGGAGATCTGGGCGCAGGTCGTCTGGGCCCGGGACCACGAGTGGGCCGAGACGCAGGACGACGTGCTGCGCCGCCGCACGACGCTGACGATCCGCGGCCTCGCCACGGACGACGTCCGCGCCAAGGTGCAGGACCTGCTCGACAAGAAGTAGGCCCGGGCACCGGGGACCCCATCCCGGCAGGGGCGGCTCCACGCCGACGGAGCCGCCCCTGCCGCGTTCCCGCGCCCGCATAATGACCTGATACGTCGGAGGTCTTGAGGCACAGGGAGGCCCCCATGGCAGTCACCGACGAGGCGATCGAGAAGATCAAGGGGATGATCGTCTCCGGCGCGCTGCGCCCGGGCGACCGGCTGCCCAAGGAGAGCGAACTCGCCGCCGGCCTCGGGTTGTCGCGCAACTCCCTGCGGGAGGCGGTGCGCGCCCTGTCGCTGATCCGGATCCTCGACGTACGGCAGGGCGACGGCACGTACGTCACCAGCCTCGACCCGCAACTCCTGCTGGAGGCGATGAGCTTCGTCGTCGACTTCCATCGTGACGACACCGTCCTGGAGTTCCTGGCCGTACGCCGCATCCTGGAACCGGCGGCGACCGCCATGGCCGCGCTGCGCATCGGCGAGCAGCAACTGGACGCGCTCGGCGCCCAGCTGGACCGGCTCGGCGACAGCCCGTCCGTGGAGGAGCTGGTCGCCTGCGACCTGGAGTTCCACCGGGGCATCGTGCGCAGTGCGGGCAACTCCGTGCTGTGCTCGCTGCTCGACGGCATCGCGGGCCCCACGACCCGGGCCCGGATCTGGCGCGGCCTCACCCAGGAGGACGCCGTCGCCCGCACCCTGCGCGAGCACCGCGCGATCCTCGCCGCGCTGCGCGACCGGGACGCCGAGGCGGCGCGCTCCTGGGCGACCGTCCACATCGCGAGTGTGGAGCAGTGGCTGCGCTCCTCGCTGTGACCGGGGCCCCGCCGGGACCGCTCGGACCCGTCCGGGGTGTTCGGGGACGGATCGCGGGGCAGTGATGGGGTCACTCCCCCTGCAAGGGGGCTGCGGGCGCCCCCGCGGCACGCCGTAAGGTTGGGTGGTCAAGCGAGGGCACGTCGGAAGGAGGCGCTGGGTGATCGAGCTCGAGGGGGTTCCCGAGCTGGTCGACCCGGTCATGGTGGCCGCGTTCGAGGGCTGGAACGATGCCGGCGACGCCGCCTCCACCGCGGTCGCGCATCTGGACAGGGAATGGAAGGGCGAGGTGTTCGCGGCGCTGGACGCCGAGGACTACTACGACTTCCAGGTCAACCGCCCCACGGTGTTCATGGAAGCGGGCGTCCGCAAGATCACCTGGCCCACGACCAGGCTGTCGGTGGTCCGGGTCGGCGGGGAGAAGCCGCGCGACCTCGTCCTCGTGCGGGGCATCGAACCGTCCATGCGCTGGCGCTCGTTCTGCAACGAACTGCTGGGCTTCGCGCACGAACTGGGCGTGGAACTGGTGGTCGTCCTGGGCGCCCTGCTCGGTGACACCCCGCACACCCGTCCGGTTCCGATCAGCGGCACGACGTCCGACCCGGACCTGGCCCGCCGCATGGACCTGGAGGAGACCAAGTACGAGGGCCCCACGGGCATCGTCGGCGTCCTCCAGGAGGCCTGCACGCACGCGGGCGTCCCGGCCGTCTCGCTGTGGGCGGCGGTGCCGCACTACGTGTCGCAACCGCCGAACCCGAAGGCCACGATGGCCCTGCTGAACCGCCTGGAGGACCTGATCGACGTGCGCATCCCGCTGGGCGAGCTGCCCGAGGACGCGCGCGCCTGGCAGGTCGGCGTGGATCAGCTGGCCGCCGAGGACAGCGAGGTCGCCGAGTACGTCCAGTCGCTGGAGGAGGCCCGGGACACCGCCGAGCTGCCGGAGGCGTCCGGGGAGGCCATCGCCCGGGAGTTCGAGCGCTATCTGCGGCGCCACGACGGCGGCGGCCCGCCCGCGCCCGGCGGTCACGCCACGGCCGACGGCAGCGACAGCACGTCGTACCTGCGGGACAACCCCAGCGGCCGCACCCGCCCGCCGAAGCCCCCGAAGCCGGGCACGGACGACGACGAGTCGTCGGAGGACTGAGGCCACCGCACCCACACGCATCGAGGGGCGTCTCCCGGCCGGGAGACGCCCCTCGGCGTACTTCTCGCCGTGGTTACAGCGCCACGCCCAGCAGCGCGTCCACGGCCCGGGAGACGACCCCGGGTGCGCCGATGTCCGTGCCGCCGCTCCGCTCCTGGAGCTCCACCCAGCGGTCGACCGCGGCGAGCGCGGCGGGGGCGTCCAGGTCGTTCGCGAGGGCCTCGCGGATCTCGTCGACGAGCGCCTCCGCCGGCGGCCCGTCGGGCCGGGACACCGCGGCCCGCCAGCGGCCGAGCCGCGCGACGGCGTCCTGCAGGGCCTGGTCGGTGTACTCCCAGTCGGCGCGGTAGTGGTGGGCGAGCAGCGTGAGCCGGATGGCGGCCGGGTCGACGCCGTCGTGCCGGAGCTTGGAGACGAACACCAGGTTGCCCTTGGACTTGGACATCTTCTCGCCGTCCAGGGCGACCATCCCGGCGTGCACGTACGCCTTGGCCATGGGGAACTCGCCGGTGAGGGCCTGGGCGTGCGAGGCGCCCATCTCGTGGTGCGGGAAGGCGAGATCGGAGCCGCCGCCCTGGATGTCGAAGCCCATGCCCAGGTGGTCGAGGGCGATGGCCACGCACTCGATGTGCCAGCCGGGGCGGCCGCGGCCGAGCGAGCCGCCGTCCCAGCTGGGTTCGCCCTCGCGGGCCGCCATCCACAGCATCGGGTCGAGCGGGTTCTTCTTGCCGGGGCGGTCCGGGTCGCCGCCGCGCTCGGCGGACAGCAGCCGCATCGCCGCGGCGTCGAGGTTCGAGACCTTGCCGAAGTGCGGGTCGGCCTCGACGGAGAAGTAGACGTCCCCCTCCAGTTCGTAGGCCGCGCCGGCGTCCCGGAGCCGCTCGACGAGCGGGACGATCCCGGGTATGGCCTCGACGGCGCCTATGTACTGGCGCGGCGGGAGCATCCGCAGGGCCGTCATGTCCTCGCGGAAGAGGGCCGTCTCCTTCTCGGCGAGCGCGACCCAGTCGACGCCGTCACGCTGCGCCCGCTCCAGGAGCGGATCGTCGACGTCGGTGACGTTCTGGACGTAGTGAACCTGCCGCTTGGTGTCGAGCCACACGCGCTGCACGAGGTCGAACGCGTTGTAGGTCGCCGCGTGACCCAGGTGTGTGGCGTCGTAGGGGGTGATGCCACAGACGTAGATACGGGCGACGGGACCGGGGTCGAGGGTGACGAGGCCGCCGGTCGCGGTGTCGTGGATCCTCAGGTCGCGGCCCTGACCAGGCAGGGCGGGGACCTCGGAAGCGGGCCAGGCATGCATGCCATGAGCCTAACCGGACTGGAGTTTCATCTACGAATGGGAGCGGGCCACACGGCCGAGAAGGCGCTCTTGCGGTGTTCCAGGTGTCTGTGCTGCTACACGGGTGGCCAGGGAATCGCAGGCCATTCCCCGCTCGGCTCCGGGTGGGTCCCCGTGGCGAGCAGGGCGCCGACCCGCGCGCGGGTGGCGTCGATCTCGGCGCCGGTGATCAGCGGTTCGAGCCGCGCGGCGAGCGCCCCGCCCTCGGCGAGGTCCTTCCTGAGGCTCTCCAGCACGTCGGTCGCCTCCTGGGTGAGGGGCTCCCCCGCCCAGCCCCACAGCAGGGTCCGCAGCTTGTTCTCGGCGTTGAACGTGACCCCGTGGTCGATGCCGTACAGCCGCCCGTCACCGGTGGGCAGCAGGTGCCCGCCCTTGCGGTCGGCGTTGTTGATGACGGCGTCGAGGACCGCGAGCCGCCGCAGCCGCTCGTCGTCGGCGTGCACGAGCAGCGCGGTGCGTCCCTCGCCGACCTCGGCGAAGCCGATCGCCTTCCAGCCCGGCTCCGGTTCCTCGCCGTCGACCAGGGCGAGCAGTTCCGCCTCGGGGGTCACCTCGACCCACAGCTGGCACATGCCCTCGCCGTAGGGGCCGTCGCGCAGCACGGTGGGCGGCACCAGGCCCCAGCCGGTCGCCTCGGAGACCGCGTACGCGGCGACCTCGCGCTGGGCCAGCGTCCCGTCGGGGAAGTCCCACAGGGGCCGCTCCCCCGCCACCGGCTTGTAGACGCAGGCCGCGTCCTCGCCGTCGTACGACACGGTGCAGTACAGGGCCGCGTTGGAGGCCTCACGGATGCGTCCGCGTACGGTCAGTTCGCCCCGGGCGAGCAGCTCGGCGGCGTTCGCGGGTGGCGTCACGCTCCGCGGCGGTATCCGTTCTGGCGCGGACATACGTGTCCTTCCGGGTCGAGCGGGAGGCTGCACAGCGGGCACGGCGGCCGTCCGGCGTTGACGACGTCGAGGGCGCGCTTGGCGAAGGCCCTGGCCTGCGCGCCGGTGAGCCGGACCCGCAGCATCGGCGGACCGTTCTCCTCGTCCTGGAGCAGGCGCTCCTCGGCCTCGGCGAGGTCCTCCTCGGATTCCGCGTCGAGCTCCACGAGCGCCTGCGCCTCGACGATCATGAGCTGCTCGTCGCCGTCCCAGGCCAGCGCCATGGTGCCGACCCGGAACTCCTCCTCGATGGGGGTGTCCAGCGGGGCGGTGTCGGTGTCCGAGGGCGCGACCGCGGGGACGTGGGCGCTGCCGCCGCTACGGCGTACGACCTCGTCGAGCAGTTCGTCCATGCGCTCGGCGAGGGCGGCGACCTGGGTCTTCTCCAGAGCCACGCTGGTCACCCGGGAGCCGGCGGAGGCCTGGAGGAAGAACGAACGGCGCCCGGGCAGTCCGACCGTGCCGGCCACGAAACGCTCCGGATGGTCGTAGAGGAACACCTGACGGGACACGTCCTGTCTCCATTGGGATCGTGGGAACCGTGTGACCACGGCACTGCTGCGACCGCTTCACCCTACTGCGGCGAACGATCACGGTGCGCCCGCACCACCCCCGACTTCGGCCTCGCCGCCCGGCGTCTCCTCGCGCGGCACGAGGGACGCGAAGTCACCGGTGTCGCCGAGTCGCACGAGAAACGGCCGCAGCCGGGTGTAGCGGATCGCGGTGATGGAACACGGTTCCACAGAGATCCGCTGGAAGAGGTCGAGGTGAAGTCCGAGGGCGTCCGCGACGAGCGACTTGATGATGTCGCCGTGCGAGCACATCAGGTAGACGGCGTCGGCGCCGTGGTCGCGCTCCACGCGCGCGTTCCATTCGCGTACGGCCTCGGCGGCGCGGGTCTGCATGGAGCGCATCGACTCGCCCCCGGGGAACGTCGCGGCGGAGGGGTGCGCCTGCACCACCTCCATCAGGGGTTCGTCCGTGAGCTCGGCGAGTTTGCGTCCGGACCAGTCGCCGTAGTGGCACTCGCCGATGCGTTCGTCGGTGTGCGGGTTCAGGTGGGGCCGGGCCTCCAGCAGCGGCCGGACGGTCTCCTGACAGCGCTGGAGCGGGCTGGTGACGATTTCGGCGAGGGGCAGTTCGGCCAGCCGCCCGGGGAGCGCGGCGGCCTGTGCGGCGCCGCGCTCGTCGAGGGCGACGCCGGGCGTCCAGCCGGCGAGGAGTCCCTCGGTGTTGGCGGTGGAGCGTCCGTGCCTGACCAGGATCAGCGTGGGCATGCGGTCCAGCGTAGGCGCACGCGCGCGTGCGGTGTCGTTCGAGTGACGGGAGAGTTCGTTCGTGATCGTCGACTGTGCCATCTACCGCGAGGGACAGCGGACGGAAGGGCCCGAGGACCTCTCCGACGCCCTGGGCGAGGCCCGCACGGCGGGCGGGTTCGTGTGGATCGGGCTGCACGAGCCGACGGAGGACGAGTTCGACCATGTGACCCGTGAGTTCGGGCTGCATCCGCTGGCCGTCGAGGACGCCCTGAAGGCACACCAGCGGCCCAAGTTGGAGGTGTACGACGACTCGCTCTTCGTGGTGCTCAAGCCGGTGGCGTACGAGCCGCAGAGCGACACCGTCTCCTCCGGCGAGATCATGATCTTCCTGGGTGACTCGTTCGTGGTGACCGTCCGGCACGGCGAGGGTTCCCCGCTCAAGGCCGTGCGTCAGCGCCTTGAGCAGGAGCCGGAGCTGCTCGGCAAGGGCCCCACGGCCGTGCTGTACGCGGTCGCCGACGCCACCGTCGACCACTACCTGGACGTGGCGACCGAGTTGCAGACGGACCTGGAGGGCCTGGAGGCGGAGGTCTTCTCGCCGGACGGCGGGGGTTCGCGGAACACGGCGTCGCGGATCTACGACTTCAAGCGGCAGGTCCTGGAGTTCCGCCGGGCGACCGGGCCGCTGGCCCCGCCGATGAGCCGGCTGGCGGGCACGGCGTCGACCGGCTTGACCGTGCCGTTCGTGGACGACCGGGCCCGGCCGTTCTTCCGTGACGTCAGCGATCACCTCACGCGCGTGAACGAGTCCGTGGAGAACCTGGACCGGTTGGTGTCGGACATCCTCTCGGCGCATCTCGCGCAGATGAGCGTCCGGCAGAACGACGACATGCGGAAGATCTCCGCGTGGGCGGCCATGGCCGCGATCCCCACGATGTTCGCGGGGATCTACGGCATGAACTTCGAGCACATGCCCGAGCTGCGCTGGGTCTGGTCCTATCCGGCGCTGATCGTCCTGATGGCCGTCCTGGAGATCATGATCTTCCGGCTGTTCAAGCGCCGCGGCTGGTTGTAGGCGGGCCGGTTCAGGCGAACTCGGGTTCCGGGGTCGCGGGACCGCCGAGGGCGTTGCGGCGCCCGGGGGGCGTCAGGGACACCATCCGGCGCCAGCCGACCATGCGTTCGTAGGCGTACAGGGCGTGGATGCCCGCCGCCAGCACGGCCGACTTGGCCCTGGACCAGCCGAGGATGCGGCCCATGTGCGCCATCACGGCGAGACTGACGTCCCGGTAGATCCGGATCTCGGCGAGCGCGCACGCGCGCAGGGTGCGCTGGATGGTCCGGCCGTGGCCCGCGTAGGCGAAGCGCAGCAGCTCCTCGTGGCAGTAGGCGAGGTGGTTGTCCTCGTCGCCCGAGATCTGCTTGACCGCGCGGCCGATGTCGGGGTGGTCGGCGAAGTGCTTGCGCAGCAGGTCCATCTGCTCGGAGGCGCGCTGCTCGGTGACCCTGCTGTGCGAGAGGTAGGTCACGATGTCGTGGACGGTGAGCCGCTCGTCGCGTCGCAGCTGCTCGTGCGCGAGGCCGATGCCGTTCTTCTCCAGGAGCATGGTGTAGTCGGTCTCGGGCGGGACCGGGACGGGGTCGAGGCCGCGCTTCTTCATCAGGGCGTTGAAGATCCGGCCGTGCTTGTCCTCGTCGGCGCCGTGCCGGCTGATCTTGGGGGCGAGTTCTCGCTCGGCCTCGGGCACGAGGGCGGCGATCCGGGCGTTCTCCCAGCCGCCCTGGGACTCACCGCTCGCGGCGATGGAGCAGAACAGGGCGAAGGACTCGTCGTTGTCGAGGATCTCCTGGAACAGACTCTTGGCCGAAAGCATCGTGGGCACCTCTCCCGCGCGCGTGGGCGTACTGCGGCATTCCGCAGGGGTTCCGCGAAGAACGAGTCAAGTGCGGGGTGGAGGGCGCTGCAACAGGTGTGAGGGACAACTCCGCCGAATGGAGGACGCGGGGGCCGCGGGGACCGGGTCGGGCGAAGAGGCCGCTGTGCCGTAACCGCGGGCGGTCCCGGCGCGTTGTTCCGCGTGACGGCCGTGGCGGGGAAGACCCCCGAGCCCCCACCACGGCCGCTGAAACTTCCGGTCGGTTCAGGCGAGCCCGGCGCGCTCCAGGGCCTCCGTGCCGGCCCTGAGGGACGCGAGCCGCTCGTCGAGCGTGAAGCCCGCAGGTGCGAGGGACAGGGTGGTGACCCCGGCCGCGGCGTAGGCCTTCATCCGGTCCGCGATCCGGTCGACGGAGCCGAGCAGGGTCGTCTTGTCGATCAGGTCGTGCGGTACGGCGGCCGCGGCGCCCTGCTTGTCGCCGGAGAGGTACTTGCTCTGGATCTCGGCGGCTTCCCGCTCGTAGCCCATGCGCTGGGCGAGCTGGTTGTAGAAGTTCTGCTTGGGGCTGCCCATGCCGCCGACGTACAGGGCGGTGTAGGGGCGGAAGGTGTCGGCGAGCGCGGTCACGTCCTTGTCGTCGCCGACGGCGAGCGGCAGGGTCGGGCAGACGTCGAATCCGTCGAGGGTCTTGCCGGCCTTCTCGCGCCCGGCGCGCAGGTGCGTGATCGTGGTGTCCTCCAGGTGCTCGGCGGAGGGAAAGATCAGCAGGGCGCCGTCGGCGATCTCGCCGGTCTGCTCGAGGTTCTTCGGGCCGATCGCGGCGATGTACAGCGGGATGTGCTCGCGCTGCGGGTGCACGGTGAGCTTGATGGGCTTGCCCGGGCCGCCGGGCAGGGGCAGCGTCCAGTGCTGCCCCTCGTAGGACAGGCGCTCGCGGGTCATGGCCTTGCGGACGATCTCGACGTACTCGCGGGTGCGGGCGAGCGGCTTGTCGAACTTGACGCCGTACCACCCCTCGGAGACCTGCGGGCCGGAGACGCCGAGGCCGAGGCGGAAGCGGCCGCCGGAGAGGGAGTCGAGGGTGGCGGCGGTCATGGCCGTCATCGCGGGCTGGCGGGCCGGGATCTGGAAGATGGCCGAACCGACGTCGATGCGCTCGGTCTGGGCGGCGACCCAGCTCAGCACGGTGGCGGCGTCGGAGCCGTAGGCCTCGGCGGCCCAGCAGACGGCGTAGCCGAGCCGGTCGGCCTCCTGGGCGACGGCCAGGTTGTCCGCGTCCATTCCGGCACCCCAGTAGCCGAGGTTGATACCGAGCTGCATGCCACATCCCCTTACTGATCAGTAACGTGCCTGTGCGGGCACCCTAGCGCGCGAGCCGGGGAGAGGTACACGGCCCGCGTCGGCACAGTGTCCACGGCGTGATCGAGCTGAAGAAGGTCGGCAACGTGACCCTCGTCGGGGTCGGCGGCGACGCCACGGTCGCGATCCCGTACTCCTACCCTCTCGGCGCGGCAGGCTGCGTCCCGGGCGTCGTGAGCCGGACGGCGGGCGCGAACAAGGGGCTTCAGGTGTCGGACGGCACGTGCTGACCGAGGACGACGGGCCGCGGCCGGGCCTGGGCGACCGACCGGCCACCCCCGGAAATCCGTCGACCGCGGCCACCCACACACAGGTTCTGGCCAGTAATCTCGGCGTTCATGGAGCAGAGGCATCTCGGCCGCACCGGCCTTCGTGTGTCCCGCATCGGGCTCGGCACCCTGACCTGGGGTCGGGACACCGACGAGCACGACGCCGCGGACCTGATGAAGACCTTCTGGGAAGCGGGCGGAACCCTCGTCGACACCGCGGACGTGTACGGGGACGGCGAGGCCGAGTATCTGCTCGGCAGGCTCATGGAAGGCCTGGTCCCTCGCCGGGACCTGGTCGTGTCGACCAAGGCCGGCAGTGTGCCGGACCCCGACCGCCGCTTCGACGGCTCCCGCGGCCATCTGCTCTCCGCGCTGGACGCCTCGCTCTCCCGGCTCGGCACGGACTACGTCGACCTGTGGCACGTGCACGCCTTCGACCCGGAGACCCCGCTGGAGGAGACCCTCCAGGCGCTCGACCTGGCGGTCTCCAGCGGGCGTGCGCGCTACGCGGCCGTCTCCAACTTCTGTGGCTGGCAGCTGGCCAAGGCCGCGACCTGGCAGCTGGCGGCCCCGGGCGTCCGGACCCGGCTGGCCGGGACGCAGTTGGAGTACTCCCTGCTCCAGCGCGGTGTCGAGCGGGAGGTGCTGCCGGCCGCGATGGACCTGGGGATAGGACTGCTGCCCTCCTCGCCGCTCGGGCGCGGAGTGCTGACGGGCAAGTACCGGGGCGACTCGATGCCGCCGGATTCCCGCGGTGCCTCCGAGCATCTGGCGCCCTTCGTCGCGCCGTACCTCGACGACACGGCGAGCCGCATCGTGGACGCGGTGGCGACCGCGGCCGACGGGCTCGCCGTGACGCCGCTCCAGGTGGCCCTGGCGTGGGTGCGCGACCGGCCCGGTGTCACCGCCCCGATCGTCGGCGCGCGCAACGCGCAGCAGCTCACGGCGGCGTTGTCAGTGGAGACCCTTAGTCTTCCTGACGAGATCTGCCGGGCGCTCGACGATGTGTCGGCGCCCGTGCACCGCTATCCCGATCACGACTGGAGCACGCTGTGAGCACGGAGCCCGAGACCACGGAGGACACCGAGCCGGGGACGCCGGGCGCCGAGGCCACACGGGCCGCAGAGGCCGACAGGACCGGGAGTGGAGGCGGCGACGACGCCGATCCAGGTCGGACGCCGGACACCGTCGGCGGTGACGCGGAGGCCGGGCAGGCGGCCGGGCCGGAGAGCCGTGACGCGGAGGCCGGGCAGGCGGCCGGGTCGGAGAGCCGTGACGCGGAGGCCGGGCAGGCGGCCGGGTCGGAGAGCCGTGACGCGGAGGCCGGGCAGGCGGCCGGAGCGGAGGGCGACGAGCCGGAGGCCGGGCAGGCGGCCGGAGCGGAGGGCGACGAGCCGGAGGCCGGGCAGGCGGCCGGAACGGAGGGCCGCGACGCCGGTGGCGGTACCGCTGACGGCGGGCAGGTCTCCGAGGCGGAGGCGGAGCTTCGGGCGCAGCAGGTCGAGCGGGAGCGCATCGAGCAGCGCAAGGCCGAGAAGAAGGGGCCGATCCGCAGCGGCACCAAGCTGAGCGGCAAGGCCGCCGATCTGCTCGCGGCCGTACGGGCCGTCGAGAGCGGCGAGAAGTCGGGGGCCCCGGTGTTCGAAGAGCCCCGGCCCACACCCCACCGCGCGGCCCCCGAGCCGGAGCGGCGGCCGCAGCCGGTGCCGCCCGAGCCGGTCGCCGCGCGGACGGCACCCGCACCGGAGGCGGTCCAGGCCGTCCGGCGGGTGCTCGGCGAGGGCGGTGCCCCGGAGGCGCTCGCGCCCCAGGTCGCCGCGGCCCTGGGTGAGGGCGCGGACGAGCAGTTGCGCGCCGACCCCTGGCAGTTGCTGCGGATCCCCGGCGTGCGCCCCGAGCAGGCCGACGGTTTCGCGCGGGCACTCCTCGGCGCCGAGTGCGGCCCGGACGACGAACGGCGGGGCCGGGCCGTCACCGGCTGGCTCCTGGAGCAGGCCGCGCTGGCCGGGCACACCGCCCTGGAGATGCCGGCGCTCCTCGCCGCCCTGGCGCAGCGAGGCGTGCCGGCACCCGACGGTGCCGTACAGGAAGCCATCGCGGAGGGCGAGGCCCTGGTCTTCCAGGATGCCCTGGAGGAGACCGGCGCCCCGGCCCGGGCAGACGCGGAGGAGGCGCAGGAGGACGAGGAACGTCCGGTGCGGATCCTGGTGGGTCTGGAGCGGTACGCGCTGGCGGAGGAGAGCCTGGCCGACGGCCTGGCCCGCCTGGTCAACTCGACGCCCAAGCAGGACGGTTCGGCAGCCGACTGGGAGCGGGCCGCCGCGGCCGCCCAGGGGTCCACCGCGGAGCTGATCCGTGCGGTGGCCGGTCAGGGTCTGGTGCTGCACACCGGCGGGGAGGCGTCCCTGGCCGAGCCGGCGGCGCTGCTGGATGCCGCGCGGGCGCTCGGGCTGCGGGCCTGGGCGGCCACGCACGGCCCGATCGGCCGCGCCCGTTTCGCGGCCCTGCTGCGACGCACCGGTGGGCCCGTGGGCGAGTCGGCAGACGCCTCCCGGCAGCCCGGCCCACCCGCCGGGGACGCACCGGACCGGCCCGTGACGGGCGACGGCCCGTCGGACACCGGCCTCCCCGTCGCCACCGTCTCCGGGCTCCTCGCCGGCCGCGAGGGTCCCGGCCGGGACGCGGACGGTGCCCTCGATCTCGATCTGCTCGTCGTGCTCGACGCACCCCAGCTGGACGTCGAGACGGCGGCTCTGCTGACCGAGTCGATGCCGGACGGGGCGCGCCTGGTCCTGTCGGGCGATCCGGCGGTGTTGTGGTCGGTGGGTCCGGGCCGGGTGTTCGCGGATCTGCTCGCGGCGCGGATCTGCCCCCAGGTGGCCTCGCGGCGGCCGGACCCCGGGCCGCTGGGCGAGCTGGTCTCCGGTGTCGGCATCGGCGAGCTGAACCAGGTCGAGGCCCCAGGCAAGGAGATCGTGATCGTGCCGGTGCGGGACGCGGGCGAGGCCGTGCACCGGACGGTGCAGCTCGTCGTGGACTCGGTGCCGCGGGCGATCGGCGTGCCGGCCGCGGAGACGCAGGTGATCACCCCCGGGCACGGCGGGGCCGTGGGGACGCGGGTGCTGAACGCCGCGTTGAAGGAACGGCTCAATCCGGGCCCGGGCCGCTTCGGCGGCTTCGACCCCGGTGACCGGATCGTCTACTCCCCCGTTCCCGGCCGTGCGCTGCCGGGACGTGTGGTGACCGCGGACGCCGAGGGACTGCACCTGTGGTGCGAGGGCGAGACCGCCGTCGTCCCGAAGGAGCGGGTGGAGCAGGCCGTACGGCACGGATGGGCGCTGACCGCGCACCAAGCCGTGGGGAGCCGGTGGCCCGCGGTGGTCGTGGTGCTGCCCGGCGACGCGGCACAGGCGCTCAGCCGGCCCTGGGTGTACACGGCGTTCGGACGGGCCGACCGGCATCTGTCGGTGGTGCACGGGGTGGAGCAGGCGCTGCCCCGTGCCGTGGCCGAGGTTCCGGCGAAGCCGCGCACGACCCGGCTTCCGGTGCTGCTCGCGCCGCAGATCAGCGGCGCCTGCGGGGGGGGGGGGTCAGGAGCCCTGGCCCCTGACCCCCACCCCCGTGGTCGCCGGCGTGTGCGCTCAGCGGCGGTCCGCGTCCAGCGGCTCCAGGTCCTCGTCCTCGTCCAGTCCGCCGGCGAGGGCCCCGCCGAAAACGACGCCTTCCTCGCCGTCGTCGTCCTCGTCGTCCTCGTCATCGTCGTCGATCTCGTCGTCGATCTCGTCGTCGAAGACGGCGCTGACGTCGAAGCGGCAGACCACCTGCTGCGGGTCGACCTGCTCGAACGGCGCCTCCAGCCACTCGCCGGGATCGGCCGGTTCGTCCGCCGCCGTCACCCAGAGCGTGGAGTCGCCCTCCTCCAGCCCGAACTCCTTGTGCCGGGAGGCGATCTCATCGGGCTCGAACTCCCCGAAGAGCAGCCCGAGTGCCCCGTGCACCGTCCCGGAGGCCGGAGAGCCCTCGTCCCCCTCCGCGGCCTCGATCCGCTCCGCCTGGGCGAGCAGGCGCTGCGGTTCGGCGACGGCGTAGTCACGACGGATCAGCACGCTCAGCGCGTTCGGTTCCTCCGGTCCGGTGTACGGGGGCAGCGCGTCCTCGGCGCCCGGGATCTCGAAGGGTGTGACCTCGTCGTAGCGGTCGTAGAGCAGTTCGTCGTACACCTCTGCGGCCGCGGCCAGCTGGTTGAACGCCTCGTAGACGGCCGGGTCGTCCTCCCCCGACCTGCGTTCGACGGCGGCCAGGTGGCGGTCGAGCGCGGTCTTCACCGCCTCGGCGGCGGCGCGTACCTCGGCAGCGGTGGGCTGCGCAGCATCAGACATAGTGCAGACGCTATCCGTACCGGGGCCCAGCCCGCACAATAGATGCGATGCCGGAATACGAATTTGTCGACGTGTACGTGCCGCGCGGGGTCTCCCGCAAGGAGACGGCACGTCTGCTGACGGACCACGCGGAGTACGGACACTGGGAGTTGTACCGTCTGAGCCTGCTGCGTGACGGCAGCCGCAGGGTGCGGTTGCGCCGACGGATCATCCGCCAGGTGCGGGCCACGTGGTGAGCGACGACGGAGCACGGGAAGACGACCCATGACGGAGCGGGCCCCGCGTCGGCGGGGCCCGCTCCGTTGTGCGGGGGAGGTCAGGCCGAGGCGCGCGCCTTGCGGTAGAGGATCGCGCCCGCGAGCAGCGCGCCGGCGCCGGCCGGCAGGACCAGGCCGAGCGGCAGGTCGCTGCCGGTGCTGGCGAGCTGGGCCTCACCGTCGGGCTGGGTGACGAACTGGCCGCCCGGCTGGTTGCCGTGCGAGGAGCCGCCCGGGGTCTCGCCGGAGGTGGAGGGCGGGGTCCCCGGGGTGCCGGGGTGGCCCGGGGTGCCGGGGTGGCCCGGCACCCCGGGGTTGCCCGGCTCACCAGGGTTGCCCGGGGTACCAGGGTTGCCCGGGTTCTCAGGGTTACCGGGGTTGCCGGGGTGGCCGGGATGACCAGGGCTGCCGGGGTTGCCCGGGCCGCCGGGTCCGCCCGGGGTTTCGTGGCCGCCGCCGGGCGGGGTGCCGTGGTGGCCGCCGCCGTTCGAGCAGTCGTTGCCCGTGCTGGGGTTGCCGACGCCGATGACGTCGACGCTGTTGCCGCAGACGTTCACCGGCACGTGGACCGGCGCCTGGACGTGGTTGCCCGAGCCGACGCCGGGTGAGCCGCCGGCGTGCCCGCCCGCGTGCGAGCCGCCGTGAGCGCCCTGACCGCCGTGACCGCCCTGGCCGCCGTGTTCGCCGTATCCCCCCGACGACGAGCCACCGCCCTTGTTGGCGCAGGAGTTGCCCACCGACGGGTTGAGGACTCCGACGACGTTGACGGTGTTCCCGCACACGTTGACCGGCGCGTACACCGGCGCCTGCACGGAGTTCCCGGACAGCACGCCGGGTGAGCCCGACGCCGCGCCCTGGGCGCCCGAGTCGGCGTGCGCGGAGCCGCCCGCGGCGGCGATCACGCCGGTCGCGGCCGCCACGGTCATCAGACCCTTGCGGGTAGCCTGTCGCATTTACTGAATACCTGCCTTCGACCCTGTCTTGAATTCTTCTCGAATTCCCCGAAAGAAGCGTTCGGTCCCGGAGCGCATGGCACGCGCTCCGGGACCGATGGCTCTGGACTCCCCTCAGTGAGGGGAAAGCATCACTTGTTGATGCAGGTGTTGCCGAAGGCGGGGTTCAGCAGCCCGATCACGGAGACCGTGTTGCCGCAGACGTTCACCGGGACGTGAACGGGCACCTGGACAACGTTGCCGGACAGGACGCCCGGGGAGTGCACGGCGGCACCCTGAGCACCCGAGTCGGCGACGGCCAGGCCCGCGCCCGCGAGAACCAGCCCACCGGTGGCAGCCGCAGCAGCGACGACCTTCTTGATCATTATTCCTCCTAGTTGGCAAAGCGACCCATCTTGCGATCGCATTACCTGTAACGAGGAGGGAGTAATGAGGCTACGAGCTTATGGTCGCATTCACTCTTCCCAGTCGATCCCGCACGCGCGACCGAATATCGCCCGTTGGCGGGGCCGGTTCAGGACAGGTCGATGAAACGGTCGAGCACGCGCACGCCGAACTGCAGGCCCTCCACCGGCACCCGCTCGTCCACGCCGTGGAACATGCCGGCGAAGTCCAGCTCCGGCGGCAGCTTCAGCGGCACGAAGCCGAAGCCCCGGATGCCCAGGTCGTCGAAGGACTTGGCGTCCGTCCCGCCGGAGAGCATGTAGGGGATCGCCTTGGCGGTCGGATCCTCCGCCAGCAGTGCGGACTGCATCGCCCCCACCAGCGCCCCGTCGAAGGTGGTCTCCACGGCCTTGTCGGCGTGCACGTCCTCGCGGCGCACGTTCGGGCCGAGGATCCGGTCGAGGTCGGCGAGGAACTCCTCCTCGTGGCCGGGCAGGAACCGTCCGTCGACGTGCGCGGTCGCCTCGCCGGGGATGACGTTGACCTTGTAACCGGCGCCGAGCTGCGTCGGATTGGCCGTGTTGCTCAGGGTCGCGCCGATGAACTTGGCGATGCCGCCGAGCCTGACGAGGGTCGACTCCATGTCCTCCGGGTCGAGCTCGGTGCCGAGCGCGTCACCGAGCTCGTCGAGGAAGGCGCGGGTGGTCTTGGTGACACGTACCGGGAACTTGTGCCGCCCGAGCCGCGCGACGGCCTCCGACAGCTCGGTGATCGCGTTGTCCCGGTGGATCATCGATCCGTGTCCGGCGGTGCCGGCCACGGTGAGCTTCATCCAGTGCATGCCCTTCTCGGCCGTCTGGATCATGTAGAGCCGCCGCTGCTCGCTGACGGTGAACGAGAACCCGCCCACCTCGCTGATCGCCTCGGTGACGCCCTCGAACAGCTCGGGGTGCTCGCGCACGAGGTGCTTGGCTCCGTAGGTGCCGCCCGCCTCCTCGTCGGCGAGGAAGGCGAGGACGATGTCGCGCGGGGGCTTGCGCCCGCTGCGCAGCCGGTCGCGGACGACCGCCAGGGTCATCGCGTCCATGTCCTTCATGTCGACGGCCCCGCGGCCCCACACGCACCCGTCGGCGACCTCGCCGGAGAAGGGGTGGTGGGTCCAGTCGTCGGCGTTGGCCGGGACGACGTCGGTGTGGCCGTGGATGAGGAGCGCGGGCCGGGAGGGGTCCTCGCCCTCGATCCGGGCCACCGTGGAGGCGCGGCCCGGGTGGGACTCGAAGATCTGGGGGTCGAGCCCGACCTCGGCGAGCTTCTCGGCGACGTACTCGGCCGCCTTGCGCTCACCGGGACCCGAGTGGTCGCCGTAGTTGCTGGTGTCGATCTGGATCAGCTCGCGGCAGAGGTCCACGACCTCGTCCTCGCCGGTGACGCTCCTGGCCGTGTCCGTCTCGCTCACGTGCTTCCTCCCGGTGTCACTGCTGGTGGGTCCCTCTCATCCTCTCTCTCCCCGGTCCGCGCCCCAAGAGCGCTCCCCGCCCGTCACATGCCGTTCACGCCCCGCCGGGGTGCGGACAGGGGGTGATCGGCCACCCCGGAAAGCCTGGTAATGTTTACGTCGTCGCCGCGGGGAGAACCCACGCGACAGACACCTTGTCCGGGTGGCGGAATGGCAGACGCGCTAGCTTGAGGTGCTAGTGCCCTTTATCGGGCGTGGGGGTTCAAGTCCCCCCTCGGACACATGAACTGAGGGCCGTGACCGCGAGGTCACGGCCCTCGGGCGTTTCCGCGAAGAGGTGACCATGACCAGGCGTTCCTGCCCGTGCGGGCTCCCCGAGGCGTACGAGGCGTGCTGCGGCCGGTTCCATTCCGGGGCCACTGCCGCGCCGACCGCCGAGGCGTTGATGCGGTCGCGGTACTGCGCGTTCGTGAAGGGGGACGTGGCGTATCTGCTGCGGACCTGGCACCCGCGGACGCGGCCCGGGCGGCTGGAGCTGGATCCGGGGATGCGGTGGACCGGACTGGAGGTGCTGGGGACGAGCGAGGGGTCCGCGTTCCACACCACCGGCACCGTGGAGTTCCGGGCATCGTACCGGGGCGGGTCGCTGCACGAGCGGAGCCGGTTCGAGCGGGTCGCCGGGGACTGGGTGTACGTCGAAGGGGAGTTTCCGGCGTAGCCGCGCCCCCTGTGACGGCGTCGCGGCTACGGCGCCAGGATGTCGAGTTCCTGGAGGGCTCCGACCGTGATCTCGCGGGTGAGTCGCTCCGCCTGGGCGGAGTCGCCCCCGCGGACCGCCTCGGCGACCTGGACGTGCAGGGTGACGGCGGCCGGGTCGGGGTCCTCGAACATCACGTCGTGCTGGGTGCGGCCGGTCAGGACCTCCGCGACGACGTCGCCGAGGCGGGCGAACATCTCGTTGCCGGAGGCCTCCAGGATGACGCGGTGGAAGGCGACGTCGTGCATCAGGTAGCCCTCCAGCTTGTGGCCGCGTGAGTGGGCGACCATGCCGAGGGCGCATTCGGTGAGCTGGGCGCACTGCTCGGCCGTGGCGTGCCGCGCGGCGAGGCCGGCCGCGACCGGTTCGATCGCCGAGCGCAGCACCGTGAGGGACCGCAGCTGCCGGGGCCGGTCCGCGCCGGCCAGGCGCCAGCGGATGACCTGCGGGTCGTAGACGTTCCACTCGGACTTCGGGCGGACGGTCACGCCGACGCGGCGGCGGGACTCGACCAGGTACATGGACTCCAACACGCGGACGGCCTCGCGCATCACGGAGCGCGACACGTCGAAACGCTGGGCGAGCTCGTCGGTGCGCAGGACACTGCCCGGCGGGTACTCACCCGCCGTGATCTCGGGGCCGAGGGTGTCCAGTACATGGCCGTGCAGCCCCCGGCCCGGTGTGCTCATGCACTCAGCGTACGGGGTAGATCACGGAGACAAAAAGTCAGACTTATTGATGACGACCTCTTGAATTAGTCGTACCTAATGGGTTTCAGTTGCGTCGACATCACGTGTCGACCTCGGACAGCAGACAGTGAGGCAGCGATGAACACCCCCCACGTCGTCGTGGTCATGGGCGTAGCGGGCACCGGCAAGACCACCATCGGTCCCCTGCTCGCGGCCCGGATCGGCGTCCCCTACGCCGAGGGCGACGACTTCCACCCGCAGGCCAACATCGCCAAGATGTCGGCCGGCACCCCGCTCACCGACGAGGACCGCCTGCCGTGGCTCGACGCCATCGGCGCGTGGGCGCACGGCCGGGCGGGGCTCGGTGGGGTGGTCAGCTGCTCGGCGCTGAAGCGGTCGTACCGCGACCGGCTGCGGGCCGCCGCACCCGGCGTGGTCTTCGTGCACCTCGCCGGTGACCGCGCGCTGATCGAGAACCGGATGTCGCACCGGCAGGGGCACTTCATGCCCACGGCGCTGCTCGACTCCCAGTTCGCCACGCTCCAGCCCCTGGAGGCGGACGAGGCGGGCGTCGAGGTGAACGTCTCGGGCAGTCCGGAGGAGATCACCCGACGGGCGGCGCTCGCCCTGGAGGACCTCCCCGACCCCGTGCAGTAGTCCCAGCCGGCCGTTTTCCTCCCCTACTCCCCCAACGCAAAGGGAACCCACACCCGTGACCAGACTCAGCGTCGAGATGCTGGCAGCGGACGCACCCGAGCCGATCACCTCGGCCGGCCACGCCCAGCTGGGCATCGCCGTCCTGGCGGGCATCGCCGTCATCGTCCTGCTCATCACCAAGTTCAAGCTGCACGCGTTCCTGTCCCTGACCATCGGGTCACTGGCGCTCGGGGCAATCGCCGGGGCACCGCTGGACAAGGTGCTCGTCAGTTTCAGCACGGGCCTCGGCACCACCGTCGCAGGGGTCGGCGTGCTGATCGCCCTCGGGGCGATCCTGGGCAAGATGCTCGCCGACTCCGGGGGCGCCGACCAGATCGTCGACACCATCCTGGCCAAGGCCGGCGGGCGGTCGATGCCGTGGGCGATGGTGCTGATCGCCTCCGTGATCGGACTTCCGCTGTTCTTCGAGGTCGGCATCGTGCTGCTGATCCCGGTCGTGCTGATGGTCGCCAAGCGCGGCAACTACTCGCTGATGCGCATCGGCATCCCGGCGCTCGCGGGCCTGTCCGTGATGCACGGCCTGGTGCCGCCGCACCCCGGCCCGCTGGTCGCGATCGACGCCGTCGGGGCCGACCTCGGCGTGACGCTGGCGCTCGGCGTCCTCGTCGCCATACCCACCGTGATCATCGCCGGTCCGGTGTTCTCGAAGTACGCCGCCCGCTGGGTCGACGTGCCCGCCCCCGAGAAGATGATCCCGCAGCGCCCGTCCGAGGAGCTCGACAGGCGTCCCGGCTTCGGTGCCACGCTGTTCACCGTGCTGCTGCCGGTGATCCTCATGCTGGCCAAGGCGCTGGTCGACATCGTCGTGGACGACCCGGAGAACCGGGTGCAGCGCGTCTTCGACGTGATCGGCGCCCCGATGATCGCCCTGCTCACCTCGGTGCTGGTCGGCATCTTCACGCTGCTGCGGCCCGCCGGGTTCTCCAAGGAGCGGATCTCGCCGCTCGTGGAGAAGAGCCTCATGCCGATCGCGGGCATCCTGCTGATCGTCGGTGCGGGCGGCGGTTTCAAGCAGACGCTGATCGACACCGGGGTGGGCCAGATGGTCCTGGACATCTCCGAGGACTGGGCCATCCCCGCGCTGCTGCTGGCCTGGCTGATCGCGGTGGTGATCCGCCTCGCGACGGGTTCGGCCACCGTGGCCACGGTCTCGGCGGCCGGTCTGGTCGCCCCGCTCGCGGCCGACATGTCCACCACGCACGCCGCCCTGCTCGTCCTCGCCATCGGCGCCGGCTCGCTCTTCTTCAGCCATGTCAACGACGCCGGGTTCTGGATGGTGAAGGAGTACTTCGGGCTGAGCGTCGGCCAGAACATCAAGACCTGGTCCGTCATGGAGACGATCATCTCGGTGGTCGCCGGCGGTCTGGTCCTGCTGTTGTCCCTCGTGATCTAGGAGTACGGCGATGACGGCTCATCCCCTCTTCGACATCGGCGGCCGCACCGCGCTGGTGACCGGCTCCAGCCGGGGCATCGGTCTGGCGCTCGCGCGCGGTCTGGCGGAGGCCGGCTGCACGGTCGTGCTGAACGGGCGCGACGAGGGCCGGCTCGCCGAGGCCGCCGCCGGGTTGCCCGGCGACCGGGTGCACACGGCCGCGTTCGACGTCACCGACGGATCATCGGTGGCCTCGGGGGTCGCCGAGATCGAGGAGCGGGTGGGCCCGCTGGACATCCTGGTCAACAACGCGGGCATGCAACTGCGTGCCCCGCTGCTGGACTTCCGGGAGTCCGACTGGCACCGGATCCTGGACACCAACCTGACCAGTGCCTTCCTGGTCGGCCGGGAGGCGGCGCGCCGGATGACGGAACGCGGCCACGGGAAGATCATCAACATCTGCTCGCTGCAGAGCGAGGTGGCCCGCCCCGGGATCGCGCCGTACGCGGCCACCAAGGGCGCGCTGAAGATGCTCACCAAGGGCATGTGCGCGGACTGGGGTCCCTACGGGGTCCAGGTCAACGGGCTGGGGCCGGGCTACATCGAGACCGAGCTGACCCGGCCGCTGGTGGAGGACGAGGAGTTCAGCGCCTGGGTGCGGCGGCGCACCCCGGCCGGGCGCTGGGGGCGTACGCAGGACCTGGTGGGCGGGGTGCTGTTCCTCGCCTCCCCCGCGGCGGACTTCGTCAGCGGGCAGGTGCTGTACGTGGACGGCGGTATGACGAGCGTGCTGTGACCTGCCGGGAGGCTGCGTGATGCGGGGTTGTGTGATCCACGGTCGGCGTGATCTGCGGGTGGTGGAACTGCCGGTGCCGCGGCCGGGACCGGGGCAGGCGCTGGTCGCCGTGCGGTACGGCGGGGTGTGCGGGTCCGATCTGCACTACTGGCGGCACGGCGGGGTCGGTGACTTCCGGCTGCGGGAGCCGATGGTGCTCGGGCACGAGGTCGTGGGGACGGTCGTGGAGTACGGCCCCGGCGCCGCGGGTCCGTCTCCCGGTACCGAGGTCGCCGTGCATCCGGCCACTCCGTGCGGGGTGTGTCCGGAGTGTGCGGCCGGGCGGCGCAACGTCTGTCGCGACACCCGGTACCTGGGGAGCGCGGCGCGTTTTCCGCATGTGCAGGGGGGTTTCGCGGAGCGGGTGGTGGTGCCCGCCGGGCAGGTGCGGGCGCTGCCGGACGGGCTGGAGCTGCGGCGCGCGGCGCTGGCCGAGCCCCTGGCGGTCGCCGTGCACGCGGTGCGGCGGGCCGGGGAGGTGGCGGGGCGGCATGTGCTGGTGACGGGCGCCGGGCCGATCGGGTGCCTGGTGGTCGCGGCGGCGAAGGCGGCGGGTGCCGCGCAGGTGACGGTGTCGGATCTGCTGCCCGAGGCACTGGAGTACGGGCGGATCGCCGGGGCGGGGACGGTGGTGCGCGCCGACGACCCCGATGACGCCGGGTGGCCCGGCGAGGTCGACGTGGCCGTCGAGGCGTCCGGGGTGGCCGCGGGGCTCGACACGTGCCTGCGGCGGGTGCGGCGGGGTGGGGTCGTCGTGCAGCTGGGGATGCTGCCGGCGGGGCACAGTCCGTTCGCCGGGAACCTGGTGGTGAGCCGGGAGGTCGAGCTGCGGGGGGCGTTTCGTTTCGACGGTGAGTTCGATGAGGCGTTGGCTTTGCTGGGTGGGGTGGGGGTGTTCGACGGGCTGATCAGTGCGGTGGTTCCCGTGGGGGAGGCCGAGTCGGCGTTCGCGCTGGCCGCTGATCGGAGTCGGTCCTGCAAGGTGCTGCTGGATTTCGCGGCTTCGTCGTGACGGGTTCGTCGTCGTTGGCGGGTGCGGGTGTGTTGGCGGTGTTCGCGCAGTTCCCCGCGCCCCTGAGGCGAGTGGCTTGGGGTGTGTTGTCTTGTGCGGGTGCGTTGGGGTTGTTCGCGCAGTTCCCCGCGCCCCTGAGGCGAGTGGCTTGGGGTGTGTTGTCCTGTGCGGGTGCGTTGCGGTGTTCGCGCAGTTCCCCGCGCCCCTGAAGGGTTGTGCGGGTGCGTTGCGGTGTTCGCGCAGTTCCCCGCGCCCCTGAAGGGTTGTGCGGGTGCGTTGCGGTGTTCGTGCAGTTCCTCGCGTCGCTGAAGACTCAAGGGCGCCACAAGGGGTGCTCTCGGTCTGCCCACTCTCTGCTCACCCTGCCCGTGCGCATGCCTCTTCTGGATTCCGGGTCTGCCAGGGCCATGCCGATGTGGCCGGCCAGGACGATGCCGATGGTGAGGGCCAGCCAGTCGTGGACGAAGGTGGCGCTGGTGCGCCAGAGCAGGGGGGTGAGGTGGGTGAACCACATCATCAGGCCCGTGGCGAGCATGACCAGCGTGGCGCCGGCGATCCAGGCGGCGTAGAGCTTCTGTCCGGCGTTGAACTTGGCCGCGGGACGCGACGCGGGGCGTTTGTCGCGGTGCAGGGCGGCGCGCAGCCAAGCGCGGTCGTGCGGGCCGAAGCGGTTGAGGCGGCCGAGGTCGGCGCGGAACGCCCGGGAGGCGAGGCCGGCCAGGACGGGGACGGGCAGGGCGAGGCCGGACCACTGGTGCACGGTGACGATCAGGTCGCGGCGGCCGACGAGTTCGGCGAGCTGCGGGACGTAGAGGCAGGCGGCCGTGGCGACGCAGACGCCCATCAGCGCGGCCGTGGTGCGGTGGATCCAGCGCTGTGCGGTGCTGAAGCGCCGGACCTTCGCCATGGTCGGGGGCGTGTCAGCTCGTAGGGTCATCGTCCCGTCCGTTCGAGCGGCCCACCCAGGCGTCGACGTCGTAGCCGCGCTCCTCCCAGTAGCCCGGCCGGACCTCGTCGGTGACGGTGATGCCGGAGAGCCACTTGGCGGACTTGTAGAAGTACATGGGGGCCACGTAGAGGCGGACCGGGCCGCCGTGGGAGTGGCCGAGGTCCTTGTCCTGCATGCGCAGGGCGACCAGGACGTCCGCGCGGCGGGCCTGGGCGAGGGTGAGGCTCTCGCTGTACGTGCCGTCGAAGCAGGTGAAGCGGATGGCCCTGGCCGTGGGGCGGACCCGGGCGGCGTCCAGGATCCGGGACAGGCGTACGCCCTCGAAGGGGGTGTCGGGGACGCGCCAGCCCGTGACGCACTGGACGTCGCGGACCATGCGGGTCTGGGGCAGGGCCCTGAGGTCGTCGAGGGTGTAGGTCGCGGGGCGCTCGACCAGGCCGTCCACGGTGAGGCGGTAACTGCCGGCGTTCTTGCGCGGGACGGACGAGGCGACCGAGTAGTAGCGGAAGCCGCCGCCGTTAGGGAGCAGGCCGGTCAGGCCGGTGGGGTCCTTGTCGGCCGCGCCGCCGAGGAAGCGCTCCAGGCCGCGTTGCAGCGGGGGCGCGGCGACCACGCCCGCGGCACCCAGAGCGAGGGTGCCGAGGAAGACACGGCGGCCGATCGGGGTGCCCCGCTCTTCGGGGTGCTCGTCATTCACACCCGGGTGTACGTCGTCGTTCACGTATTCATTCGAACACCCGCGGTCCCGGTACGACAGGGATCGCGGGTGCCCGTCAGACTTCCGTCACCACTTCTTGGGCGGGGCGCGTCAGGAGGAGGCCGCCTTGTCGAGCTGGAACGCCTCGTTGCCGAGGCCGATCCGGGCGTGCTTCTCGGGGGCACGGGCGCGCAGCACCAGGCCGAGGGCCACGCCGGCGAGCGCGGCGAGGCCGATGATGCCGGGCAGCACCCAGCTCAGTGAGGAGTCGGGGCCGGCGCCGACCAGCACCTCGAAGTCCTTCACCGTGTAGGCGGCGATCACCAGCAGGGCGAGGCCCGCCAGGGCGGAGGTGACCAGCCGCCAGGCCTGGGCGCCGGCGGCGCCGCGGCGGACGAAGAAGACGACGACCGACAGGGACGCCACCGCCATCAGCACGATCACGCCGAGGGCGCCGATGTTGCCGAACCAGGTGAACAGGTGCAGGACGGGTGCGGTGGGGTCGCCGACCGGCTTGTCGTCGGTGATCGCGAAGGCGGCCACGACCAGCACGGCCACGACGGTCTGGAGCAGCGAGCCGGTGCCCGGGGCGCCGCTGCTGCCGCTGGTGCGGCCGAAGGCGGCGGGCAGCAGGCCTTCGCGGCCCATGGCGAAGGCGTAGCGGGCGACGACGTTGTGGAAGCTGAGCAGGGCGGCGAACATGCCGGTGACGAAGAGGACGTGCAACAGGTCCGTGAAGGTGCCGCCGAGGCGGGACTCGGTGAGGAAGAACAGCAGCCCGGCGCTCTGCTTTCGGGCCGCCCCGACGATGGCGCCGGGGCCGGTGGCGACGGTGAGGGCCCAGCTGCTCAGCGCGAAGAAGACGGCGACGCCGCCGACGGCGAGGAACATCACGCGCGGCACCAGGACGTGCGGCCGGCTGGTCTCCTCGGCGTAGACGGGGGCCTGCTCGAAGCCGAGGAACGCGGCGATGCAGAAGCACAGCGCGGTGCCGACACCGGCGCCGGTGAGGGTGTCGGGGTTGAAGGCGTGCAGCGACACGCCCTCCGTGCCGGGGTCGGTCAGGGCCGCGACGTCGAAGATCACGACCAGGAGCACCTCGATGACGAGCAGCACACCGAGGACGCGGGCGTTGACGTCGATCTTGAGCCAGCCGAGCAGTCCGACGGCGAGCGCGGCCACGAGCGCCGGTATCCACCAGGCGATCTCCACATCGGCGTAGGTGGCGAGGAGCCCGGAGACCTCGAAGCCGAAGATGCCGTAGATGCCGACCTGGAGCGCGTTGTAGGCGACGAGGGCCACCAGCGCCGCGCCCGCGCCCGCGGTGGCGCCGAGACCGCGGGATATGTAGGCGTAGAAGGCGCCCGCGTTGTGGACGTGGCGGCTCATCTCGGCGTATCCGACGCTGAAGAGGATCAGGACGACGCCGAGAAGGACGAAGAGCAGCGGCTGGCCGACGATGCCCATCACCGCGTATGTGGTGGGCATGACACCCGCGACGACCATGAGGGGGGCGGTCGCCGCGAGGACGGAAAGGAGCAGTCCGCCGGTGCCGAGCCGGTCGGCCCGCAGGGCGCGCTCCTGCCCCTTGAACGTACTGATGCCGCCGGGGGCGGACGGGCTCGTTCTCGAACTGTCGGTGGTCATCGGGGGAGCGTCCTCACTGTCGGGGCGGGGGGTCAGGCCGTGCCGAGCGCGGCGGCGCGGGCGGCGGTGAAGGCGGTGTGCGGGTCCCGGTCCGGGTACGACCAGGGAGCAGGTGTGGCGTACCGGCCGATCCGGTGGAAGAGGGCGGCGGCCTCGGCGCCCCGCCCCTCGCAGAACTTGGCGTGGGCGAGGAAGTTCAGGTCGATCAGCCGCCGGGGGTGCCCCTCCAGCTCCCACTCCAGCCACCAGTCGAAGGCGGCCTTCATGACCTGCCGGGCGCGGCGGCCCGCCCAGTGGCCGGAGGCCGCCGGGTCGGCCGTCTCGTGCCCGGCGGCGGCCAGCACGCGGTAGCGCTCGGCGTGCGCGATCACCGGCAGGATCGCGAGCGGTGAGTCGGCGGGTGCCTGTTCGGCGGCCCAGTTGGCGAAGTCGTAGACCTCGTGCAGCGGGTCCGGGCCGGCCTCGGTGCGGCGGCCGGCGAGCCGGGCGACCATCAGATGGTGGGCGTGGTGGTGGTCGGAGTACCGGCCGCGGACCGCCTCGAAGCCGCGGACGGCGTCCTGGTCGCCGCCGAGCGCGCACTCCAGCATGAGCAGGCCGAGCCAGGGAGTGGGGTCGGCGGGGGCCAGGTCCGCGGCGGTCCGGCACGCCTCACGGGCGCGGTCGGGCTTGGCCTTGCCGTGCAGGGCGCGCCTGACCTGGGCGAGCGCGAGCAGGACGGAGGCGTCGGCGGACTCGGGTTCGGCGAGCAGCCACTCCCGGGCCCACGCGGCGCAGGAGGGCTCGCGGGCGAGGACGGTGACCCGGTGGCCGCGCCGGTCCCAGTCGTCCCCGGTGTGCACCAGCAGGGAACGGGCGTTCTGCCAGCGGCCCTGCGCCAGTGCGGCACGCGCGGTCATGAGGTCCGCGTCGTCGAGGGCCTCGTCGAAGGCGTGCGCCGCACGTCTGCGGCCACGGCCGAGGGGAGGCGGGGGTGGGGGCACCGCGGGACTTCCTCACGCGCTCTTCTGGTGTTTCGGCTCACGGCGGCAGAGGAGCGCGTGTGTGCGCTTCGCCATGAACTGATCACACACAGCCAACCCTCAGCCAACGGTTGCCGTCAAGAGCCGTAGGTGCCTTACACGCGTCAACTGGCGTGAATCGTGAGGGGCTTGTGATGCACGAGGCCTGTGGGGCCGGCGTGAATGGCATCCGTTTTATCCGTTACGTCCAATGTGATGCAGGTCATAGCGCGGCCCGGAGCCGCCCCTCACGATGGCATGACGTACGGGCGCGCCGGGTGGCGCCGGCCGGTACAGTCGGCCCCTACGCAACCGTGACCCGACCTGACGATCGAGGTACACCGCGTGTCGGTTCTAGTTCTGGCGCTCGCCCTGGGTGCCGCCTGCTGTCTCGGCTTCGGCTTCGTGCTGCAGCAGAACGCGGCCCAGCGGGCACCGTTGAGCGACTTCCTCTCCTTCCGCCTGCTGATCGACCTCGTGAAGGTGCCCCGCTGGCTCGGCGGCATCGCGCTGATGGTGGTCGGCATGGGGCTGGGCGCGGCCGCCCTGGGACAGGGTGAGCTCTCCCTGGTCGAACCGCTGCTGGCGACGAACCTGCTGTTCGCGCTCGCGCTCTCCCGCAGACAGAGCCGGCAGCCGCTGGGCCGCCAGGGCTGGGCGGGCCTCGTGCTGCTGGCCGGCGGAGTGACCGCGTTCATCGTGGCGGGCCGGCCGGAGGGCGGGGCCGCGACGGCCGGCCCCGTGCGCCAGTGGGTGATCATCGGGGTCATGATCGGCCTCGCCCTGCTGCTCACGACCCGCGGCAAACGGTCCCGGCTGAGCTCCGGCCCGGTGCTGCTGGCCCTCGCCGCCGGGCTGCTGTACGGCGTGCAGGACGCGCTGACCCGGGTCAGCGGGCAGAAGGTCTCCGACGGCGGCTTCGCCGAGCTGCTCACCGGCTGGGAGCCGTACGCGGTGCTCGCGCTGGGCGTCACGGGGCTGGTCCTGGTGCAGAGCGCGTTCGAGACCGCCTCCCTGCGCAAGTCGCTGCCCGCCCTGACCGCGGCGCAGCCCCTCGCCGGGATCGTCTGCGGCGTCGGGTTCCTCGGCGACCGGCTGCGCACCGACGCGATGGCCCTGAGCTGGGAGGCCGGTGGTCTGCTGGCCGTGGTCGCCGGGATCGTGCTGCTCGGCATGCACCCGGCGATGCCGTGCGGGGCCCCCGAGCGCGCCCGGGTGACCGCCCCCGCGGTGAGCCCGGCCTCGCCCTGACGTGCCCCGCCGCGCGGTGCTCGCGTGCCCTGCTTGGATGAGGGCATGAGCGCTGCTGACGAGATCCTCGACGTCGTCGACGACAACGACCGGGTCGTCGGGCGGGCCCCGCGCGGCGAGGTCTACGCCCGGGGCCTGCGCCACCGCTGTGTGTTCATCCAGGCCCGCGACGCAGGGGGCCGGATCTTCGTGCACCGGCGCACCGCGACCAAGCTGGTCTTCCCCTCCCTGTACGACATGTTCGTCGGCGGGGTCGTCGGCGCGGGCGAGTCCTACGACGCGGCGGCCCTGCGGGAGGCCGAGGAGGAACTGGGCGTGACCGGCCTGCCCCGGCCGCGGCACCTCTTCACGTTCCTCTACGACGACGGCTCCGGCCGGAGCTGGTGGTCGGCGGTCTACGAGGTGCGCTGCGAGCTCCCCGTGCGGCCCCAGGCCGAGGAGGTGGCCTGGCACGCCTTCCTGCCCGACGCCGAGGTCGAGCGGCGGCTGGGCGACTGGGAGTGGGTGCCGGACGGGCTGGCCGCGTACGAGCGGCTCAAGGCGTTCGGGGCGGCGGGCGCAACCGGGCGGGACGGGGCTCCCGGGTAGGGTCGCGCACGTGATCGAGTTCGTACGGAACGTCCGGTTGTGGTTCGCGCCCGCGGAGATCCGGGAGGACGGCCAGACGCCCGACTACCGGTTCTCGCTGGCGAACGAACGCACCTTCCTGGCCTGGGTGCGCACCGCGCTCGCGCTGATCGGCGGCGGCTTCGCGGTGGACCAGTTCCTGCCGGACCTGCGCTGGGCCTGGCGTGCCGGGCTGGCGCTCGCGCTGCTGGCCGCGGGCGTGCTGTGCTCCCTGCGGGCGGTCAACCACTGGGTGCGCTGCGAGCGGGCCATGCGCCGGGGTGAGGACCTGCCGGTCTCCCGGTTCCCGGCGGTGCTGAGTCTCGTCGTCGCGGTCGTGGCCGTCGCCATGGTCGTGGTGGTGGTCGTGGGGTGGGAGGGGTGAGCGGGCCCGTCCCCGGGCGGCGGGACCCCGGCCGTGATCCCGGGCTGCAGCCCGAGCGGACCCGGCTCGCGTGGCGGCGTACGACGCTGTCGGGCACGGTCGTCGCGGTGCTGGCGGTGAAGGCGGCGCTGCACGGCGGGACCTCCGCGACCGGGATCGTCGTCTGTGCCGTGTGCTGTGTGCTCTGGCTGGGCTTCCTGAGCGTCGCCCACCGGCGCATCCGCACCCTCGCGACGACCCCGAGTCCCGCGGCGTTCACCCCACGGCACGCGGCGGCCGCGGTGCTGTGCACGGTGGCGATGGCGGTGTGCGGAGCGGCCCTCGTGCTCTGACTCGGTCCGGCGCACCGTCCCGCTCGGACGTCGGCCCCAAGCGCGTTGAAGACGTCGGTCCCACGCGTTGAAGTCGTCAGTCCCACGCGTTGAAGAGGACCCCACCCACGGGGCTCATTCTGCCCGGGAGATGCCCGGCCGAGGTCTCGGGTGCGCCGCGAGGACTCTAGGACGGTGTCTCGCCCTCGCTCTCCCAGTCCACCGTCACGACGATCTTGCCGCGGGTGCGGCCCTCCTCGTTCAGGCGGTGAGCGTCGGCCGCCCGTTCCAGGGGGAACACCTCGTCGACGTGCACGCTGATCACGCCCTGTTCGGCGAGGTCGGACAGGTGCTGGAGGTCCTGGGCGTCGGGGCGGACGAAGTAGTAGCGGCCGCCGTAGGTCACGACGTCGTTGTCGGCGATCGAGGTCAGGCGGCCCTCGGGCGCCAGCAGGTTCGCCGACACCTTCAGGGCGTCGCCGCCGACGGTGTCGAACACCGCGTCCACACCCTCCGGGGCCAGTCCCCGCACCCGCTCGCCCAGGCCCTCGCCGTACACCACCGGCTCCCCGCCCAGGCCCCGCACGAAGTCGTGGTTGGACTCGCTCGCCGTACCGATGACCCGGGCGCCGAGGTGGACGGCGAGCTGGACGGCGATCGAGCCGACGCCTCCGGCCGCGGCGTGCACCAGCACGGTCTCGCCCCGCCTCACCCGCAGCACCTTCGACAGCACCTGGTGAGCGGTGAGGCCGGCCAGCGGCAGCCCGGCCGCCTGCTCGAAGGAGAGGTTGCGCGGCTTGCGCGCGAGCGTGCGCACGGGTGCGGCCACGTACTCGGCGAAGGTGCCGCGGGAGAGGAAGTCCTCACGGACGTAGCCGATGACCTCGTCCCCGACGCCGAACTCCGGGACGGCCACACCCGGCCGCACGACCACGCCCGAGACGTCCCAGCCGGGCACCACGGGGAACACGGGGTCGAGGATGCCGTCGAGGTACCCCTCGCGGCACTTCCAGTCGACGGGGTTCACGGCCGCCGCCCGCACCTTGACCAGCACCGCGTCCGGGCCGACCTTCGGATCACGGACCTCCCCGAACGCCAGTACCTCGGGACCGCCGTACCGTGAGTAGCTGATGGCCTTCATGGCTCCGACCTTCCGGGGTCGCCGCACGACACGCAAGCCGGATGACCTGAACGAAGCGGGCGGGGACCTCCCCGGGCTCCTCGCGGGAGAAGGGGTCGGCCTATCGTGGCTCCGATCACGTTTCGGTCCGGCTCTGGACGACATACCGACCGGTCGGCATCATAAGGCGGAGACCTGTTCACCTGCCCGTAGGAGCCACGTATGAGCCCCGACCACCCGCCCGGACTCGACCTCGAACGGTTGCGCGACCTGCTCGAGCGCGAGCGGCCCGGTCTGGTGAACGGCCCGCTGTCCGGCCGGCTGATCGAGGGCGGACGGTCGAACCTCACCTACGCGCTCTCCGACGGCACGTCCCGGTGGGTCGTGCGCCGCCCCCCGCTCGGCCACGTCCTGGCCACCGCGCACGACATGAAGCGCGAGCACCGGGTGATCAGCGCGCTGCACCCGACCGCCGTACCGGTCCCGCAGCCGGTGCTGCTGTGCGAGGACGAGGAGGTGCTCGGAGCGCCCTTCTACGTCATGGAGTTCGTCGACGGCACGCCCTACCGCACCGCCGACCAGCTCGCCCCGATCGGTGCGGAGCGGACCCGGGGTGCGGTGCTGAACCTCGTCGACACGCTGGTGGAGCTGCACGCGGTCGACCCGGGCGAGGTGGGTCTCGCCGACTTCGGACGGCCCGAGGGCTTCCTGGACCGGCAGCTGCGGCGCTGGGGCAAGCAGCTGGACGCCTCCCGCAACCGCGACCTGGACGGCATCGACGAGCTGCACGCCGCCCTCGGGCGCGAACTGCCCCACTCCCCCGCCCCGGCCGTCGTGCACGGCGACTACCGGCTCGACAACGTGCTGATCGGCGCGGACGACCGGATCAAGGCGATCCTCGACTGGGAGATGTCGACGCTGGGCGACCCGCTCACCGACCTCGGTCTGCTGGTGATGTACAGCATGCCGCTCGGCATGCCCGACTCCCCCGTCTCCACCACCGCCGAGGCGCCCGGGCACCCGGCCCCGTCGGAACTCATCGAGCGGTACGCCGCGCGGTCGGGGCGCGACGTCTCCGCGGTCGCCTGGTACACGGCCTTCGCCTGGTTCAAGCTCGCCGTGATCCTCGAGGGCATCCACTACCGCTACACCCTGGGCCAGACGGTCGGGCGCGGCTTCGACCGCATCGGCGACCTCGTCCCCGTCTTCGTCCGGCACGGACTGACCACGCTCCACGCAGGCCTCCAGGAGGGCTGATCCACATGGACTTCGCTTTCGACGCGCGCACCGAAGAGCTGCGCGCCAAACTCCTCGCCTTCATGGACGAGCACGTCTACCCGGCCGAGGCCGTCGCGCACGAGCAGCGGGAGCGGCTCGACTCGCCGTGGGAGACCGTGCCCGTGGTCGAGGAACTGAAGGCCGAGGCCCGCAGGCAGGGCCTGTGGAACCTCTTCCTGCCGGACTCCGAGTACGGGGCGGGGCTCACCAACCTCCAGTACGCTCCGCTCGCCGAGATCATGGGCCGCTCCCCGCAGCTGGCGCCGACGGTGACGAACTGCGCGGCGCCCGACACCGGGAACATGGAGGTGCTCACCCAGTTCGGCGACGAGCAGCAGCGCAAGCAGTGGCTGGAGCCGCTGCTGGCCGGCGAGATCCGCTCGGCGTTCGCGATGACCGAGCCGGACGTGGCCTCCTCGGACGCCACCAACATCACCACGCACATCGAGCGGGACGGCGACGAGTACGTCATCACCGGCCGCAAGTGGTACATCTCCGGGGCGATGCACCCCGACTGCAAGATCTTCATCGTGATGGGCAAGACCGACCCCGGCGGGGAGGACATCCGCCGCCAGCAGTCGATGGTGCTGGTGCCGCGCGACACCCCCGGCGTCACGATCAAGCGGGCCATGCAGGTCTTCGGGTACGAGGACCACTACCACGGCGGCCACGCCGAGGTGATCTTCGACCACGCGCGCGTGCCGGTGTCGAACCTGATCGGCGAGGAGGGCGGCGGCTTCGCCATCGCGCAGGCGCGACTCGGCCCCGGGCGCATCCACCACTGCATGCGGCTGATCGGCATGGCGGAGCGGGCCATCGAGCTGATGTGCCGGCGGGCGGTGTCCCGGAACGCGTTCGGCAAGTCGCTGGCGCAGCAGGGCGTGGTCCACAACTGGATCGCGGACGCCCGGGTGACGGTGGAACAGTTGCGGCTGCTGGTGCTGAAGACCGCGTGGCTGATGGACACGGTGGGCAATCGAGGCGCGCACACCGAGATCCAGTCGATCAAGATCGCCACGCCGCGGGCGGTGGTGGACATCCTCGACCGCGCGATCCAGCTGCACGGTGCCGGTGGGGTCAGCCAGGACTTCCCGCTGGCGGAGCTGTACGCGGGGGCGCGGACGCTGATGATCGCGGACGGGCCGGACGAGGTGCACCAGCGGTCGCTGGCGCGGCGGGAGCTGAAGCGGTACCTGTGACGCGGCGCGGGCGGCGGGGGTGCGTACCTCCGCCGCTCCGCTTCCCCCGGCCTCTACTCCCCGGCCTCTACTCCCCGGCCTCTACTCCCCGGCCTCTACTCCCCGGCTTCGAGGAGGGGCCGCCCCTCTTGAAGAGGGCCCGCCTCTGTTGTGAGCGAGGTGTGAAACATCGCACGGTCTCATGACCGGCCGTAGGGGTACGAAGGCCGTTTCGGGTGGTTTCGCACGCTGAAGCCGCTCCTTGTCGCACTGGGGGCGAGTCCGGTGGTTGCACCACACACCCGGACTGCGGGACTGTGCACCGAGACAGTCCACGTTCGTCTTCGCAGAGTGAGGTGTGGGTCACGCGTAGGGGCCCCCGTACATGACTTCTTCCCCGGCCAGGCCCCGCACCGGTGCGCTGAGCACCGTGAGCGTCGCCGCCGCCCCCTGCCCGGTGGTGGTGCTGGACGCGGACGGCCACGTCGTGGAACTCAACGACGCGGCCCTCGCCCTGTTGCCCGCCGCCCGTGCCGGGCAGCCGCTGGTCTCCCCTGCCTGGCTGGCCACCGCCGACCGCACCCGGCCGGAGCCCGTCGCCGGGGAGGTGGGCGACCGGTCGTTCTCGGCGCACCCGTCCCTCCTGGCGGACGGCCGGACGGTGTGGTGGCTGCTGGAGGAGACCGCCTACCGCTCGGCGCTCGCGGAGCTGGAGGCCGAGCGGAGCCGCACCCGCTTCCTCACCGACGCCTCCAGCGCGCTGCTGGCCTCGCTGAACCTGGAGCGGTCCATGGAGGTGACGGCACGCCTCGCCACCGCGCACCTGGCCGACGCTGCGCTGGTCATCGCCCCCACCTCCGCAAGGACCCTGTCGAGGGTCTCCTGCGACCACCGGGGCGCGCTGACGCGCAGCATCCTGACCGAGGCACCGGACACCGTGCCGGGCCTCGCCGAGGCGCTGCGGGGCTTCCCTCCGGTGCCCTCGCGGTGGATAGACCCGGCGACCGCCCCGGACTGGCTGGTCCCGCCGGGCTTCGGCGAGGTCGGCTCGCTGGTGATCACACCGCTCCCGGGCCTGGGCGTTCCGGCCGGGGCGCTGGTCCTGCTGCGCCGGGCGCAGCAGGACGCGTTCACCGAGGCGGAGGAGTCACTGGCCGGGCTGTTCGCCGCCCGGGCCGGTGCGGCGATGTCGGCCGCCCGCCTCTACGCGGAACAGAACTCGATCTCCGACACCCTCATGCGCGAGCTCCTGCCGCCCACCCTGCGGCAGACGGAGGGCGTGGAGTTCGCGGGCGGCTACCGGGCCAGCGAGGACACCGAACGCATCGGTGGCGACTTCTACGACGTCCACCCGCCCACCGAGGACTCCCCCGAGACCTTCGCGGTGCTGGGCGACGTGGCCGGCAAGGGGCTGGAAGCGGCGGTGCTGACCGGCAAGATCCGCAACGCCCTGCACGCGCTGCTGCCGATGGCCGAGGACCACGCCCGGATGCTGCGCCTGGTGAACAACGCCATGCGGACCAGCCACCACACCCGGTTCGCCACGCTCGTGATGGCGTCGGTGCACCGGGAGGAGCGCGAGGTCGTGCTGCGGCTCACGTCGGCCGGGCATCCCGCGCCGCTGATCATCCGGCGGGACGGCACCGTGGAGGAGGCCGACACGCGCGGCACCCTCATCGGCGTCCTGCCGACCGTCACCTCCCGCACCGCGCGGGTCCGCCTCGCCCCCGGGGAGACCTGCCTGCTGTTCACCGACGGTGTCACCGAGGCCCGGGGCGGCCCGCTGGGCGACACCATGTTCGGCGACCGGCGCCTCAGACGCGCCGCGGCCGAGTGCGCCGGCATGCCGGCGGAGGCGGTGGTGGAACGCGTCCAGATGGTCACCTCGCAGTGGATCGGCGACGGACGCCACGACGACATCGCGGTCCTGGCCATCACCGCACCCCGCGGCGCCCACCTCAGCGCGGTGGACGGCGCGACCCGGGGCAGGTACACCGCATGACCGGGCATCTCACCGCACACACGGACGGGCCGGGCCGCCACGACGTGGACGGCAGCCTCGCCGCACCGCCCCGTGACGACGACGGGGCGGTTCCCTGGGCGGACAAGCTGTGGACGGCCGTCCGGGCGGCGGACGAGTACGCGGCCGTCGACGTCGTCACCGACGCCCTGGCCGCGGGACTGGGCCCCGAGTCGGTGCTGCTGGACGTGATCGGCGCGGTGCAGCGCAAGGTCGGCGCCGAGTGGGCGGCCAACCGCATGAGCGTGGCCGACGAGCACGCCGCCACCGCCATCAACGACCGGGTCATCGCCGTCCTGCCGGCCCGGCGCCCGGCGGACAGCCGGGGCCGGATCACGGTCGCCTGCGTGGACCAGGAGTGGCACGCCCTGCCCGCGCGGCTGGTGTCCGAGACGCTGCGGCTGCGCGGCTGGCAGGTGGACTACCTCGGGGCGCAGGTCCCCACCGCCCACCTGATCGGCCACATCCACCGCACCGGACCGGACGCGGTGTGCCTGTCGAGCTCGCTGCCCACCCGGCTGCCTCTCGCGCACAGCGCCATCACCGCCGTCCAGGCCGCCGGCACCCCGGTCATGGCCGGTGGCCTCGCCTTCGGTGCCGACGGACGCTACGCCCGCCTGCTGGGCGCCGACGCGTGGGCTCCCGACGCGCGCGCGGCCGCCGACCGGCTGGCTGCCGGTCCCCTGAGCCGGCCGACGCCCGCCCACCAGGCGGCCGACGACCTGCCGCATCTGCGCGACCAGGAATACACGCTCGTCGCGAAGTCCTCGACCCGTCTGGTGCGCGACACCTTCGGGTCGCTGGAGCAGCGCTTCCCCGCGATGCGGGACTACAGCGACGAGCAGCGTGAGCGCACCGCCGAGGACATCGCCCACATCGTCGCCTTCCTGACGGCCGCGCTGTACGTGGACGCCGACGACGTCTTCGGCGACTTCCTCGTCTGGACCGCCGAGGTGCTCAGCGCACGCGGCGTGCCGGCGCGCTCGCTGCTGCCCTGCCTGGACCTGCTGAAGGAGCAGCTGCACGACTTCCCCCGCGCCTGCCGGCTCCTGGACGCCGGGCGCACCGCGCTCACCCCTCGCCCCTGACCCCAACCTGCTGGACGAAACACGTGACCTCCTCCCTCGGCTCCGGCCCGCACACCGTGCGGCTGGCTCTCACCGGCGATCTGGACTACGACACCTGCGCGGAACTGCTCCAGCGGGTGCGGGCGGCTCTGGAGGGCCGCGTGGACGTCGGGGAACTGCGCCTGGACTGCGGGCGGCTGGGGCTGGTCGACTCCATGGGGCTGTCGACCCTGCTGCAGATCCACCGCGTCGCCTGCCGGGACGGCATCGCCTTCCACCTGGACGAGGTCGGCCCGGCGCTGCGGCGCCTGCTGGAACTCACCGGCACCTACGAGTACCTGACGACGCCCCAGCAGTCCCGGCAGCGGTCCGAGCCGTCGGCGGAGAGCAGCCACGGCCGTACCTGAGCCGGGGCGCCGGGGGTGTCACGGGCGCAGGGCGCGCAGCAGCAGATCGGCCAGGTGGTCGGCGACCTGCTGGGGGGTGAGGGGACCGTCGGGGCGGTACCACGTCGACAGGTGGTGGACCGAGCCGAAGTGGTAGTCGACCACCAGATCCGCCGGGGTCGCCCTGGAGAAGACGCCGGACTCCTGGCCCTCCTCGACGAGCGCGCGGAACCGCTCGTGGTAGCGGCGCCGCTCGGAGCGGACCTGCTTGTTCTTCTCGGGGCTGAGGTGGTGCATGGAGCGCCAGAAGATCATCGCGTCGTCGAGGTTGTCGATGGTCGTCACCACGACGTCCGCGGCCGCGGCCCGCAGCCGCTGCTCGACCGGCTCGTCGGCACCGGCCACGGCGTCCAGCCGCTCCTGCTGGATGCGCAGCACCCGCGCGTACACCTCGTGCAGCAGGTCGTCCTTGGAACCGAAGTAGTGGTACAGCGCACCCTTGGTGACACCGGCCGCCTCGACGATCTCCTGCACCGAGGTGCGGTCGTAGCCCTGATCGGCGAAGAGCCGGGTGGCGGCGGCCAGGAGCCGCTGAGGCACGGGCGTGCCGTCCGAGTCCGTGGTCCTGGGCACTGCCGCCACCTGCCTTTCCGTTCTGCTGTCAGTTGCCTTGCGTGCGGGAACGCAGTTCCCGCCGGAGGATCTTCCCACTGGCCGTCTTCGGCAAGTCCGGCAGGATCTCCACCTGACGCGGATATTTGTAGGCGGCCAGTCTCTCCTTGCAGTAGGCGGCGAGTGCATCCGGGTCCGTGTCGGCGTCCGGGCGCAGGCTGATGTAGGCCTTGACGGTCTCCCCGCGGTAGCCGTCGGGCACGCCGACCACGGCCGCCTCGCGCACCGCGGGGTGCGTGTAGAGGACGTCCTCGACCTCGCGCGGCCACACCTTGAAGCCGGACGCGTTGATCATGTCCTTCTTGCGGTCGACGACGTACAGCCAGCCCTGTTCGTCCATGAAGCCGATGTCGCCGGTGTGCAGTTCGCCGCCGGGAAAGGTCTCGGCGGTGGCGTCGGGGCGGCGCCAGTAGCCGGGCACGACCTGCGGGCCGCTGACGACGATCTCGCCCTGCTCGCCGAAGGGCACCTCCCGGCCGGTGTCGTCGACGATCCGGACCACCGTGTCGGGGCCGGGCAGTCCCACGGCGAGGGTCCCGGACACCGGGTCGACCGGTGCTTCCAGCCCGGGGGGCACGGAGGCGCAGGGCGCGGTGCACTCGGTCAGCCCGTAGCCGTTGCGGATGTACGGGCCGAAGCCCGCCCGGAACTTCTCCACGAGCGCCGGGGGCAGCGGGGCGCCGCCGGAGGAGATCACCCGGAAGGAGGAGAAGTGGTCCCGGGTGACGGCGGGGTGCGCGGCCAGGGCCATGAAGGCCGTGGACGGGCCGACGGTGTAGTGCGGCCGGTGCTCGGCGAAGGCGTCGAGCACCGCCCCGGCCTCGAAGCGGTAGGCCAGCGCGAGCGTGCCCCCGCTGGTCAGGCAGGCACCGAACTGGCAGACCATTCCGGTGATGTGGAACAGCGGCGCCAGGGCGAAGTAGACGGGCCGCTCGGGCAGCCCCAGGCCGGTGCGCTGCCGCTCGGAGTTGTACATGATGTTGCGGTGCGTGTTGGTGGCGCCCTTGGGGGTGCCGCTGGTGCCCGAGGTGTAGCTGATCAGCGCGATGTCGCCCGGGTCCGGGTCCCGGTCCTGCGGCGCCTTGTGCCCGGCCCGTGCCACGGTCACCAGGTCGTCGGCGTCCGGGGCCTGCGGCAGCCGCTCGAAGGTCAGCACCCGCGCGTCGCCGCGGCTCTGGAAGTCCAGCTCGCACGCGGTGAGGACGATCCGCACGGGCGAGTCGGCGGCCGTCTCGCGCAGGTACGACTCCCAGGCCCGGTCCGAGCAGATCAGCGCGGCGACCTCGCCGTCCTCCAGGACGTGCGCCACCTCACCCGACTTGTACATCGGGTTGACGGGCACGACGACCGCGCCCGCCTTCCAGGCTCCCAGCACGGCGAGCACGAAGTGCGGGGAGTTCTGCAGCAGCACCGCGACCCGGTCGCCGCGCCCCAGACCGCGCTGCGCGAGGTGCCCGGCGACGGAGTCGCTGAGCTCGTCGACCTCCCGGTAGGTCAGCCGGCCGTCGAAGTAGGCCAGGAAGTCGCTCCCGGGCGACTCGGCCACGGCCCGGCGCAGGGCGTGCACGAGGGAGTCCGGAGGGCTGATCGCGCCCTTCTGGGCGTCGCTGAGCAGGGCGAGCCAGGGCTTGGCGGCGTAGGGGGACGTGGTCACCGGCCGGCCTCCCACTGCTGCTGGATGCGGTTCATGCCGGACAGCCACCGGTCGGGGTCGCCGGCCCTGGCCTGGTGGTAGGCGGCGACCTCGGGGTGCGGCAGGATCAGGAACCTGTCCTGCGCGATGCCCTTGAGCAGGGCGTCCGCCACGTCCTCCGGCTCTATCGCGGTCGGCCGGAGCACGAGGTCGCCGGCGCTGCCGGTGGCGGCCAGCATGTCGGTGCGCACGCCCTGCGGGCAGACGGCGTGGACCTTCACGCCCCGGTGCCGGTAGGTCAGCGAGAGCCACTCGGCGAAGGCGAGCGCGCCGTGCTTGGTGACGGCGTAGGGAGCCGCCCCGATCATGGTGAGGAGCCCGGCGGCGGACACGGTGGACACGAACCGGCCGCTGCCGCGCTCCAGCCAGGCGGGGAGCAGTTCCTGCGCGGCCCGCACATGGGCCATGACGTTCACGTCCCAGGACAGGGCCCAGGCCTTCTCGTCCAGCGGGAGCCCGGGGTCGATGCCGTCGGCGGCGACGCCGGCGTTGGCGCAGTACACGTCGACCGTCCCGCCGAGTGCGTCGCGGGCGTCGCCGACGATCGCCGAGGCGTCACCGGGCACGGCGATGCCCCCGATGTCGTCCGCGACCTGCTTGGCCCGCTCGGCGTCGAGGTCGTTGACGACGACCTTGGCCCCTTCGGCGGCGAACCGCCGGGCGAGCGCGGCCCCGATCCCGCCTCCGGCCCCCGTGACAACGACTTTGGCCTCTTGAAAGGCTCCCACCATCGGTCTCCTCAGTCGCGGCTCAGCTACGGCGTCAGACTAACCGGTCGGTATGTACCAGGGAAGAGGCGCCGCCCACGCCCTCGAAAGGGGCGCGGGGAACGCCCTGCAAGGGCCGCGGGGAACGGCGCGACAAGCCACAGCCGGCCCGCGGCCTCCCCACAGCCCCCGGAAGCGCATACCGTGCCCAAGCCGACCGTCCCCGCTCAAGGAGGTCACCGTATGCGCCCTTCCAGACGAGCCGTCATCACCACCGCCACGGCCGCAGCCGTGTCCGCAACCTCCACCGCAGCCGCCGCCCAGCGCCGCGGGCGACTGCGCACCGGCTTCGAACGCCTCGCCCAGGACGGCTACGCCCTGCTCGACGGCCGGAAGGTCGGCATCGTCACCAACCCCACCGGCGTCACCCGCGACGCCCGCCACATCGTCGACGTCATGCACGCCGACGCCCGCGTCGACCTCACCGCCGTCTTCGGCCCGGAACACGGTTTCCGCGGCACCGCCCAGGCCGGCGGCTCCGAGGGCCGCTACGACGACCCGGCGACCGGCCTGCCCGTCTACGACACCTACCTCAAGAGCGGCCGTCCGCTCGCGGACGTCTTCACCGCGTCCGGCGTCGACACGGTCGTCTTCGACATCCAGGACGTCGGCGCCCGCTTCTACACGTACATCTGGACGCTGTACGACTGCATGGAGGCCGCCGGGCTCGCCGGCAAGCGGTTCGTCGTGCTGGACCGGCCGAACCCGGTGACCGGCCGCGCGGCCCTCGGCCCCGTCCTGCACAAGGAGTTCGCCACGTTCGTCGGGCGGCAGCCGATCTCCCAGGCCCACGGGATGACCGTCGCCGAGCTGGCGCGGCTGTTCAACGAGGAGTTCCTGACCGAGCCCGTGCCGCTGGAGACCGTGACGATGTCGGGCTGGAGGCGCTCGGAGTTCTACGACGCCTCCGGGCTGCCCTGGGTGCCGCCCAGCCCGAACATGCCGACGCCGGAAACGGCCCTGGTGTACTCGGGGACGTGTCTGTTCGAGGGCACCAACCTGTCGGAGGGGCGCGGCACGACCCGGCCGTTCGAGCTGCTGGGGGCGGAGGGCGTCGACCGGCGCTGGGCGGCCGCGGCGAACGAACTCGCCCTGCCCGGGGTCCGGTTCCGGGAGGCGTACTTCGCACCGACCTTCTCGAAGTTCCAGGGCAGGACGGTCGGTGGTGTGCAGCTCCATGTGCACGACCGGGCCGCGTTCGACCCCGTCCGCACGGGGATCGCCCTGCTCGTCACCGCGAAGCGGGTCTGGAGCGGTTTCGCCTGGCGGCCGGACCACTGGATCGACAAGCTCACCGGCTCCACGCGCGTGCGCACGATGATCGACGCGGGCGCGGGCCCCGACGAGGTGGTGGCCGGCTGGCAGGAGGAGCTGGCGGGCTTCCGGGGGATGCGCCGGAAGTACCTCCTCTACCGCTGAGGTTCCGCCGCCGAGGCATCCGCGACCGAGGCCGGTGCGCCGTGACGTATGGCCAAGCTCCGCCGTTGGCAGGACGATGCGCCCACAGCGTGGCGTCACCCGGGGACCAGGGGGCCTGTCATGGCGGATCCGGCGATGAGCGTGACTCCTTACTGGGAGCTGGTCTTCGACGCGGACGGGGACCCGGACGGCCGTCGGCGCGACCGGCTCCTGGCCGGAGTGGCCGAGCGGGGTGTGCGCGATCTGATCGTCTTCGCGCACGGCTGGAACAACGACCGCTCCGGGGCGACCCGCCTCTACGACCGCTTCTTCGCACCCGTCCCGCGGCTGGCCCCGACGGCCCGGGTCGGTTACGTCGGGGTGCTGTGGCCGGCGATGTTCACCGGGTCCTCGGCGGCGGCCTGCGAGGAGTTCGCGCGGGTCCTGGGGGAATTCGAAGGATCCGGGCCGCGAAAGGCATTCAGGATCCCCGACCCCTGGGACGGCGCCCACGAACTGCTGCGGCAGGCGACGTACTACGCGATGAAGCGGCGGGCGGGGACCGTCGGTGAGCGGGGGCTCGGCCGGGTCGTCGGGCAGCTCGCGAAGGCGGCCCCGGGGGTGCGGGTGCATCTGGTCGGGCACAGCTTCGGCGCGCGGCTGGTGTCGTTCGCGCTGCGGGGTCTTCCTGAGGGCGTGCGCACGGTGAAGTCGGTGACGCTGCTCCAAGGGGCGTTCTCGCACTACGCGTTCGCGGCCCGGCTGCCGCACGACGCCCGGGCCGGAGGGGTGCTCCAGGGGCAGCAGAACCGCGTCGACGGGCCCGTGGTGTGCTGCCACTCACGGCACGACACGGCGCTGAGCACGATGTACCCGCCGGCGTCGCGGATGGCGGGCGACAGCCGGTCGGCCGCCGAGGGGGCCGTCGGGCGGGTGCTGGGCGCCATGTGGGGCGCGATGGGCCATGACGGGGTGCGGGCGGTGCCGGGCACCCGCGCGTACCCCCTCGGCGGGGCACTGCGGGCGAAGCTGCCCGCCTCGGGGTGCGTGAACGTCGACGCGGCGGCCGTGGTCAGACGCGGCGGGCCGCCGGCCGGCGCGCACAGCGACATCCTGCACGAGGAGCTGG
The DNA here is from genome assembly GCF_042733745.1 of Streptomyces sp. NPDC059696. Taxonomy (NCBI): domain Bacteria; kingdom Bacillati; phylum Actinomycetota; class Actinomycetes; order Kitasatosporales; family Streptomycetaceae; genus Streptomyces; species Streptomyces sp. NPDC059696. Next base: position 119,577 of record NZ_JBHWFG010000006.1, on the reverse strand, counting down.
TCCGGCTGGTGCCGGCGGCGGGCCGCGTGCGCTGACCCGCCGCCGGCCGGTGCGTCACCGGTGCGAGGTGAACTCCACGACCTGCTGGTAGGTCGGCCGGTTCTGCCAGCTGATCCTTCCGTGCTTGATGCCGCCGAGGGTGCGGTGGTTGATCGAGTCGGCGCACCACTGGTCGCCCGCCGCGCACACGTCGTCGCCGGGGTAGACCTGGGCCGCGGTCTTTCCGGCCGCCTGCTTCAGGGTGCCGATGAGGGTGTCCCGGCAGGCGCCGAGGTCGCCGTCGCCGCAGTAGGTGCGGGCCAGCGGCCCCTTCACCTGCTCACCGAGCACCGAGCGGATGTCCTTGTCGACGTAGCTCCACCAGCCGTACTGGAAGGAGCTTCCCGCGTGGGAGCCGGTCGGGCCGTGCGCGGCCGACGGGGACTCGTCGACGGGGAGGTTGGCGGTGACGGCCGTGTAGAGGTCGCTGCCGAGGCCCGGTTCGAACTCGGCTTTGACCAGGAGCGGCCACCAGGCGTCCAGGATGCGGATCGCGTCGGCGTCGGCGTACTTCTTCGAACCTGCGGCGGTCTCCGTGCGCTTGCCGCCGGCGGCGACCCAGGCCTGGAGTCTGCCGACGGCGGCCGACGCGGCCGGGTCGGTGACGGGCGAGCTCGTGACGACCTTCAGGAGCTTCGGCAGGACGTCCTCGGCCCGCAGGTCCGCCAGCGCGGCGTCGGCCATGGCCTTCACCAGGGCGGCCCGGGTCACCCCGCCCTGCTGGACCAGCTTCTTCACCCGGTCCTCCAGGAGGTTGCCGCGGTGCACCGAGCCGTTGCCCCAGGGCGCGGTCGTGTAGTCCCTGGCCTGCTTGTTGTTCCAGGAGACGTAGTAGTCCTGGTCGGTGGAGTGGGGGTGGGCCGACGGCGGCGTGTAGTCGGCCGTGTTGGTCACCGGGTCCCAGCCGCGCCACTCGTACGCCGGCCGTGCCCACGCCGGGAACTCGGCGTCGACGCCGCTCGCGCGCACCGGGTTGTCGCCGCTGTTGTAGTACGCCGTGTGCTCGGCGTCGGCGTAGAACCAGTTGAAGGTGTAGTTGATGTGCTGCACGGCCTTCTGGAAGGAGTCCGGGCCCTTGACGTGGTCCGGGTCGTTCAGCATCTGGAAGCCGATGATGGAGTCGGCCTCGTGCAGGAAGGACGAGCGCAGGGTGGTGTAGGCGACCTTCTTGCCGCCGACCGTCGCCCGGTACTCGACGGGGCCGTACTTCGTGCGCCAGACGCGCATGGTGTACGAGCCGGCCGCCGTGCCGTCGGCGGTGGTGGGCTTCCAGGCGTTCTTCTGCTCGATCTTCTCCATCGGTGTGCAGGTGCCGCGGTACAGGTAGTGGTGGTCGTCCTGGCACAGTTCCACGGCGTAGGAGTCGATGATGTCCTGGCCCGAGGTCGTGGCGCTCCACGCGTAGTCCTGGCCGCGGCCGAGTTCGACGTACATGCTCAGGCCGGCGAAGGAGGCGCCGCGGGCGCTGATGCCCGGGCCCTGGATCTCCTGGAGCAGGAGCAGCTGGGGGGCGAAGTAGCCGGTCTGGGGGCCGAACGCGGCGACGGGGTGGCCGCTCGCGGTGTGCTTGCCGCTGACGACGAGGGCGTTGGACATGCCGCGCCTCGCCGACGACGTGGCGGCCTTCACCGCCGCGCCGGAGGCGCCGGTCGCGCCGGTCGTCGTGGCGCTGCCGGTGCGGTCGTACACGAGCGGCTCCGGCTCCACCGAGCCCGCGTCGGGCAGTGCGGCGCCCTGCGGGTCGGCGGGCTTGGTCGCGTACGGGAAGCTGCCGTCCCGCTGGGTGAGGACGGCCTCCGGGTCGTTGCGCATCCGGAAGGACTCCCAGACCTCGGTGCCCTCGGTGACGCCGTACTTCTCCTGGGCGGCCAGCAGCGAGAGGGCGTTGTTCACCTCGCCGCCGCCGCCGGAGCCGAACAGCGCGCCGATGACCGAGGCCAGCGCGACCAGGTCGGTGATCTTGAAGTGCTCGATGGTACCGGCGTTGGTGACTGAGTCCTTGTGCCCGGTGAGTACGTACTCACCGGGGAAGTAGCGCCCTCTGTCGGAGGCGTCGATGTAGCTGTTGATGCCGTCGAGGTAGGCCTCGACGTCGGCGAGTGCCTGCTGTCCGCGTTCGCCGTTGGTGGCGACGGCGTTGTCGATCTGCGCCCGCAGATCGGCCTCGCTGTAGGGGGCGTGCCGCCAGAACTGCTGCTCCAGGCCCTGGTTGGAGGGCGCACCGCCCGCGAAGGAGGTGAGCTGACCGCGCCCGACGTGCCGGAAGACGTCCATCAGCCACAGCCGGTCCTGGGCTGCCGCGTAGCCGGCGCCGAACTCGGTGCCGTAGCGGGTGGTGCCGGTGATGTGCGGCACGCCGGTCTTCTTGTCGCGGACGATCGTCACGTCGCCGCGTCCGGCCGGTTTGAGGCTGGAGGCGACCTGGTCGGCGGGGGCTCCGAAGGCGGCGTCGTTGAAGAAGGTGTTGATCGTGGCGTTGGTGAGGGCGGGGTAGCCCTTGGCGAGGTCGGCGTAGGGGCCGAGCTGGTCCTCGGCGTGCTCGGGCTGGGTGCCGAAGGCCTGGTTGAGGAGGATCTGGGCGAGGGTGGCGTTGCCGTTCTGACCGGGCGGGAGGATGTCCGAACACTGGGTGCCGCAGTGGTCGTTCGCCGCGGCGGTGGCCTGCGGGGTCGCTGTTTCCGCTGCGGCAGCCGGGGCAAGCGGCGACAAGAGACCTGCGATCAGGGCGCATACCGATGCTGTTGTCAGGAACCCGGGGATTCCGCTGGGAGTTCTCATTCTGTCGAGAACGGTGCGTGGGGCACGCCGTGGCATGGGGGCTCCTCCCGACGGGGGTGGGCGGGATGTTACCGCCGGTATCCCCCGGCTTGAAGATGAACAGGCGTCACTTTTCGAAGACGGCACAACGGACACAGGGATCACGGCAGTCGACACGCGAGCCCCTTCGGGCCGCTTATGGAGGCCATTTGAAATCGGATGGAGCCGATTCGCTTGTCGATACGTCTATTCGGCGACGTCCGTACGACGACGCCGAAGTGACCGGATTACAGGTGCAGGTGTGACGGAGGTGCAGGACGATGGCCGGTTTCCGGAGTCTGGCGAGACAGGTCCGCGATCCGCGGTGCGATCTGGCCTTGCGACGCTATTCGCTGCGCAAGTGCCTTGAGAGGTTCGCGCCTTACGGACACAGGGCGACCTGGGACCATCTGTGCTCCCGGGCGGGGTTCGGTCCCGAGGACCGCTCCCCCGATCCGGTGCGGCTCGTGGCCGCACTGGACGAACTGGAGGAGGCGCGGGCGGTCTGGCTGGCCTACGAGGTCGAGTTCGCCGAGCGCCGCAAGAAGGAGAAGCACGACGGGCTGCGCAGGCCGGGCAGTGTGGACGACTGGCACCGGCTGACCTGGGGCGGCTTCGGTGTGGCGTGGTGCGACGATCCGGCGGTCCATCCCCGTGAACCGCTGGCCGAGGTGCTGCGCCGGCTGATCGCCGCGCTGGAGCGCGAGCCGGGCTCGCAATGTCCGGTGTGCGACGGGGAGCGGCTCGTCTGGAGGTACGACCTGGACCACGAGCCCTCGTCCGGTCCGGTCTGCACGGACTGCGGAATCCTGGTGCCGCGCCCCGTGCTCACGCCGGAGTCCCTGGCGTACGCCCGGCGGACGAGGATGCTGGTGTCGGCTTGACGGATGCGGGTGCGCGGGGGGTGCGCCGGGGATGCCGCACCCCCGACTGCCGGTGGTGACTGGCACCATCGACGGCATGATGCAGGTGTGCTTGAACGGTTCACGGACGGCCGCTGACGGAGTGGCCGTGCCGCTGACACCCGAGTCGATCGCCGACTCGGCCGCCGCGGCCGTCGCCGCCGGGGCGACGGACATCCACGTCCACCCCAAGACACCCTGCGGCCGGGACACGCTGTCGCCGCGGGTGCTGGCACAGACGCTGTCGGCGCTCCGGGGGCGGGTGGCGGTGCCGGTGGGTGTGACCACGGGCGCGTGGGCGGAGCCCGACCCCGCGGCCCGGCTGGAGCGGATCCGCGACTGGACCGTGCTGCCCGACCACGCCTCGGTCAACTGGCACGAGCCGGGGGCCGAGGAGACGGCCGCGCTGCTCATGGAGCTCGGGGTCGGGGTGGAGGCCGGCCTCTGGTCGGGCACGGACGGGGCGGAGCGGTTCGCGGCCTCGCCGCTCGGGCCGAAGGTGCTGAGGGTCCTGGCGGAGGTGACGGACACGGACCCGTCGCTCGCGCTCGCCTCCGCACAGGGACTGCTGTCCGCCGTGGGGTCCGCGCACGGCCGCCCGGTGCTGCTGCACGGGGAGGACGGGGGCGCGTGGCCAGTGCTGCGACTGGCGGGCCGGCTGGGCCTGGCCACGCGGATCGGACTGGAGGACGTCCTGGTCCTTCCGGACGGAGAGCGGGCGGGGTCGAACGCCCACCTGGTCGCGGCCGGACTGGCGGAGTACGGGGCGGGCCAGGCGGGTGTTACCCGCGACCGCCCCGGCCGACCATCAGGCGGGAACCCGTGAGGCGTTCACCGAAGGCGTCGTCGGGGTTGGACAGGACGCAGGTGTCGAGGGAGAGGCAGCCGCAGCCGATGCAGTCGGTCAGGTGATCCCGAAGACGGTTCAGCTGCTTGATGCGTTCCTCCAGTTCGGTGCGCCAGACCTCGGAGAGGTGGGCCCAGTCCTCCCGGGTGGGCGTGCGCCCCTCTGGGAGTTCCGAGAGCGCCTCGCGGATCGTCGCCAGCGGGATGCCGACCCGCTGCGCGGCCCTGATGAACGCGACCCGGCGCAGCGTGTCGCGGGCGTAGCGGCGCTGGTTGCCCGAGGTCCGGCGGCTGCTGATCAGGCCCTTGGACTCGTAGAAGTGCAGGGCGGAGACGGCGGCGCCGCTGCGCGCCGCGAGCTGGCCGACGGTGAGCTCATGGATCTTCTCTGGAATCCGATGCACCCCGCGAACCCTACCGAGTCCGTTGACACAGCCCCGGCGGCCGACCATGCTAAGCAGTCGCTTAGACATATCAGCGCGCAGAGTCCCTGGACACGAGAGGCCTGGAAGAACATGGCAGAGCCGAGGATCTTCACGTCCGTCGACGACCTGAAGTCGGCGGTGGGCGAACAGCTGGGGTACACCGACTGGCTCGACATCGACCAGAAGCGGATCGACCTCTTCGCCGAGGCCACCGGTGACCACCAGTGGATCCACGTCGACGCCGAGAAGGCCGCCGCGGGTCCCTTCGGCACCACCATCGCGCACGGCTATCTGACCCTGTCCCTGCTGCCCCTCTTCGGACCGCAGCTGATCGCCGTCGAGGGCGTCAAGATGGGCGTCAACTACGGCACGAACAAGGTGCGTTTCCCCGCCCCCGTCCCGGTCGGCTCCCGGCTGCGCGCCACGGCCGCCATCAGCGCCGTCGACGAGGTGCCGGGCGGCGTCCAGGTGGCCGTCGCCTTCAGCGTCGAGCGCGAGGGCGGCGACAAGCCGGTCTGCGTCGCCGAGTCCGTGGCGCGCTACTACTTCTGAGCCCGGACTCCCGGACTCCCGGCCTCAGGCCGCCGGGTCGCGGGCCCCGACCATCCGCAGGACGAGGTCGGCGTACAGATCGCCGACCTCCTCCGGCGTACGGGGCCCGCCGACGCTGAACCACCGCGCCACGTCGATGCAGAGGGACAGCACGGCCAGCGTCGTGCCGTGCACGTCGATGACGTCGAACTCGCCCGACTCCACGCCCTCCTCGATGATCCGGCGCACCTCGCCGTCGACCTCGCGGCGCAGCGCGAGGATCTCGGCGCGGGCGTCGGGCCCGAGCGAGTCGAGTTCGTACTGCACGACCCGCGCGGTGGTACGGCCGCCCGCGTGCCAGCGCACGAAGGAGCTGACCGCGTCGGCGAGCCGCTCGGTGGGGGTGCCCTCCCGCCGGGCCGCCGTCCGCAGGATCTCCAGGGCCTTCTCGTGCCCGATCCTGCTGATGCGGTGCAGCAGCTCTTCCTTGGTCTTGTAGTGGATGTAGAGCGCGGCCGGGCTCATCCCGGCGCGGCCCGCGATGTCCCGGGTCGTCGTGGCGTGGTAGCCACGCTCGGCGAAGGCCTCCACCGCGGCCACCAGCAGCCGCCGCGCCGCGTCGGGCGTGACCTCGCCCCACGCCTGCGCCTCGCCGCCGGCCGTCTCCTCCGCCGTACTCATCGCTCGCCCCTCTCCACTGTCAGGAGCAACACCATACCGCCGAAGGTGAGCGGGCGCTTAGTGTGGCCGCTCAGCGCTTCTCGTAGGGGGCGTACGAGGGGGCCGCTCCCGTGCCCTCCTGCCGGTCCCGGATCACCTTGGACAGGGTGAAGGAGGAGGTGACCAGGTACAGGACGGCGATGGCGAGGAAGGCCCGCACCCAGGCGTCGGCGCTCAGCTGGTAGATGCCGATGGCGGTGGCCGCCATGGCGACGGCGAAGGAGGCGACGGCCTGTCCGTAGAAGGCGGCCGTGTTCTGCTGCTTGCCCGGTGTGTCACTCATGGGGGAAAGCATCGGCGGACGTGGCCCGCGCCACATCCGCCGAAGTACTCAGACGCCTACTCAGAACGCCGAGACCCCCGTCAGCGCCCGCCCGATGACCAGCTTCTGGATCTGGCTCGTGCCCTCGTAGAGGGTCATCACCCGGGCGTCCCGCAGCAGTTTGCCCGCCGGGTACTCGTCGATGTAGCCGTAGCCGCCGAAGACCTGGAGCGCGTTGTTGGCGGCGCGGACGGCGGCCTCCGAGGCGAACAGCTTGGCCTTGGACGACTCCACGGCGAACGGCCGCCCCCGGTCGATGAGGTCGGCGACCCGCCAGGTCAGCAGGCGCGCGGCGTCGACGTCCAGGGCGATGTCGCTGAGCAGTTCCTGGACGAGCTGGTGGTGGGCGATGGTCCTGCCGAACTGCTCGCGCTCCCCGGCGTAGCGCACGGCCGCGTCGAGGGCGGCCTGGGCGATGCCGACGCAGCCCGCGGCGACCGACATCCGGCCCTTGGCGAGCGCCGACATCGCGATCGAGAAGCCCTTGCCCTCCTCCCCGAGCAGGGCGGACGCCGGTATCCGCACGTCCTCCAGGACGAGTTCGGCGGTGGCCTGGCCGCGCAGCCCGAGCTTGCCGTGGACGGCACGGCGGGTCAGGCCGGGCGTGCCGGTGGGGACCAGGAAGGCGGAGACGCCCTTGTGGCCGGGGGCGTCCGTGGAGCGGGCGAAGAGCAGGACCACATCCGCCCAGGTGCCGTTGGTGATGAACATCTTGGTGCCGTTGAGGACGTAGTCGTCGCCGTCCCGTACCGCCCGGGTCACCAGGTTGCCCGCGTCGGAGCCGGTGCCCGGCTCGGTCAGGCCGAAGCAACCGACCTCCGTGCCGGAGGTCAGGCCCGGCAGCCAGCGCCGCTTCTGCTCCTCGCTCCCCCAGGCGGCGACGGTCTTGGCCACGAGCCCCAGGGAGACGGAGACGATGCCGCGCACGGACGAGTCACCCCGCCCCAGCTCCTCCGTGACCAGGCAGTACGCGAGGTGGTCACCGCCGGAGCCGCCGTACTCCTCGTCGATCGTGAGGCCGAGGAAGCCGACCTCGCCGAGCTTCTCGACGATGCCCCGGTCGACCTCCTCGGCACGGTCCCAGGCGACGACGTGCGGGGTGATCTCGCGCTCCACGAAGTCCCGCGCGAGCTGCCGGACCGCGCTCTGCTCTTCGCTGAGCTCCAGATTCACCACAGGTCACCCCACTGAAAGCCGAAAGCTGTACGTTTAAATTAGCACTGCTAGTTTCTCCGTGCAGCCCTACTATGTGCGCCATGGCCCGACCGCGCAAGCCCCTGCTCAGCACCGACCGGATCGTCGAGACGGCCCGCGCGCTCGTGGACGCGGAGGGGCTGGCCGCCGTCTCCACGCGGCGGCTCGCCGCCGAACTGGGGGTCAGCGGGCCCTCGCTGTACAACCACTTCCGCACCAAGGACGAGATCCTGGAGGCGGTCGCCGACTCGGTGAGCGGCCAGGTGGACCTGTCGATGTTCCAGGACGGCCGGGACTGGCGGACCGCGCTGCACGACTGGGCCGTCTCCTACCGGGCCGCGCTGCGCGACCACCCGAACATCGTCCCGGTGCTGGCCCGCGGCCCCGGCCGCCGCCCGGCCGGACTGCGCCTCGCGGACGCCGTCTACGGCGCGATGGTCGCGGCGGGCTGGCCGCCGGCCCAGGCCACGTCCATCGGCGCGCTGATGCGGTACTTCGTGATGGGCTCCGCGCTCGGCTCCTTCGCCGGGGGCTTCGTGGACGACGCGAGCGCCTACGATCCCGCCGACTACCCCCACCTCCAGCAGGCCCATCTCCTCGCCGAGCGGCAGGAGAAGATCGACGAGCGCGCCTTCGAGACGGGGCTGACGGCCCTGCTGGACGGGCTTGCGCAGCAGTACGAGCAGGTGCGGCGCACGGCGTAGGGACGCTTCGGCACGGGCCGAACCGTCCGTGTCCCATGCTGGAGTCATGACCACGAGGGATCCGCAGGCGACGGCCCTGGCGGGGCTCGCCGCGCTGTTCGCGGACGAGACCCGGGCCGCGTGCCTGCTGGCGCTGCTGGACGGACGGGCCTGGACCGCGAGCGAACTGGCGCGGCACGCGGGAGTCGCCGCGTCGACGCTGAGCGAGCACGTGAGCCGGCTCGTCGCGGGCGGACTGCTCGCCGAGGAACGGCAGGGCCGGCACCGGTACGTCCGGCTGGCCGACGCGCGGGTCGCGCAGCTGCTGGAGGACCTGGCCGCCCAGGTCACGCCGGACCGGGCGGAACGGCCGCGCACCCTGCGGGCGTCGAGCGCCGGCGCGGCCATGGCCCGGGGCCGCACCTGCTACGACCATCTCGCCGGGCGCCTCGGCATCGCGGTCACCGACGCGCTGACGGCACGCGGGCTGCTGGAGCAGGAGACCGGGTTCGCGCTCACCGACGCGGGGCTGGCCTGGTTCGCGTCGGCGGGCATCGGCCTGGAGCGGCGGGGCCGGCGTCCGCTGGCCCGGGCGTGCCTCGACTGGACCGAACGCCGGCCCCACCTCGCGGGCGTGGCGGGCGCGGCTCTGTGCCGGCACGCCCTGGACGCGGGCTGGTGCGTGCGCATCGGCTCCGAGCGCGCCGTGAAGGTGACGGCGGCCGGCGAACGCGCCCTGCTCGACCTGCTGGGCGTGCAACCGACGGCACTGCGGTAACCAGGCACGACACCCCGACCGACCCCCGTGCCACACACACCACCCGGCCCGCCCGGCACGGCACACCCCGGCGACGCACGCCACCGGGCCGACCCGACACGACGCAACCGCCTGCCCCGTAAGCACCCCGGCCGACCCTCCGGTCACGCACGCCACCCGACTCGACGCAACCCCTGTCCCGAGAGCCACCCCGACCCGTCCTCCGGCCGCACCCGCCACCCCGCCGACCGGCACCGCGCACCCCGGCAACGCACGCCATCGGACCGACCCGACACGACGCAACCGCCTGCCGCGTAAGCACCCCGGCCGACCCTCCGGTCACGCACGCCACCCGACCGACCCGACCCGACGCAACCCCCGTCCCGAGAGCCACCCCGACCCGTCCTCCGGCCGCACCCGCCACCCCGCCGACCGGCACCGCGCGACCCCATGCACGCCCCTCGGCCGGCCCGGCACAGCGCGGTCTGCGGCCGTGGGCGGCGTCCTTGCCGGTGGTGGCGGTGCCCCGTCCGAAATCCGCGAGCCTTCGGGCCCCTGCCCCTCCTAGCCTCTGGAGCATGATGTCGAACTCCCCGTCCCGTCCCGGCCGCCGGGCGGAGCTGCTGGCCGCCGGTGCGGCCTCGGTCACCGTCGTGCTGTGGGCGTCCGCCTTCGTGTCGATCCGCAGCGCCGGCGACGCCTACGCGCCGGGTGCCCTGGCCCTCGGGCGGCTGCTGGCCGGGGCGCTGACGCTGGGGGTGATCTGTCTGCTGCGGCGGGAGGGGCTGCCGCCACGCCCGGCCTGGCGCGGGATCGCGATCTCCGGCGTGCTGTGGTTCGGCTTCTACATGGTCGCCCTGAACTGGGGCGAGCAGCAGGTCGACGCGGGGACGGCCGCCCTGGTGGTGAACACCGGGCCGATCCTCATCGCGCTGCTCGGGGCCCGGCTGCTGGGCGACCCGATGCCGCCGCGGCTGCTGGCGGGAATGGCCGTGTCGTTCGCCGGTGCCGTGACGGTGGGTCTGTCGATGTCGGGCGAGGGCGGTTCCTCGGTGCTCGGGGTCGTGCTGTGCCTGCTGGCGGCGATCGCGTACGCCGCGGGTGTCGTGGCGCAGAAGCCCGCGCTGGGCTCGGCGAGTCCCTTGCAGGTGACGACGTTCGGGTGTCTGGTCGGCGCGGTGCTGTGCCTGCCGTTCGCCGGGCAGCTCGTCGAGGAGGCCGCCGCGGCGCCCGTCTCGGCCACGCTCAACATGGTCTACCTGGGCGTCTTCCCGACCGCCCTCGCCTTCACCACGTGGGCGTACGCCCTGTCCCGGACGACCGCGAGCCGGATGGGCGCGACGACGTACGCGGCGCCGGCGCTGGTCGTGCTGATGTCCTGGCTGTTCCTCGGCGAGGTGCCGGGGCTGCTCACCCTGGTGGGCGGTGTGCTGTGCCTGGCGGGCGTGGCGGTGTCCCGGTCGCGGTCGCGGGCGGCGGCCCGGGCGGTGACTCCGGGGGTGGTTCCGGAGCCACTGCCCGAGGAGAGCGGGGACTCAGCTCGCTGACTCCGCCCGCGTCTCCGGTTCGCCCTTCACCTCCGGCGCGTCGGGTGCTCCGGCGCCGCGCGCCCGGTCCGCGAGGATCTTGATCGACACCAGGGCGATCACCGAGAGCACGACGATGTAGCCGGACACGGCCATCGACGTGCCGGTCGCCTCCAGCAGCAGCACCATCATGAACGGCGCGAGCCCGCCGCCCGCGACGGCCGCGATCTGGTAGCCGAGGGAGGCGCCGGTGTAGCGCATCTCGGGCGTGAACAGCTCGGCGAACAGGGCGGCCTGGGGGCCGTACATGATGCTCAGGAAGCAGCTGGCGACGAACGTGCCGACCGCGAGCCACAGCAGCGAGCCGGTGTCGATCAGCAGGAAGAGCGGTACGGCCCACAGGGCGATGCCGGCCGCGCCGAAGGCGTAGATCCGGATGCGGCCGACACGGTCGGAGAGCGCGGCGGCGGCCGGGATCAGCACCAGCTGGGTGAGGCTCACGCACAGCGAGACCAGGAGCACCGGGCCCTTCTTCATGTCCAGTTCCCGGGTCGTGTAGTCGAGGACGCCGGTGATGAGGATGTAGAAGGTGGCGGTGTTCACCGCGAACGAGCCACCGGCCAGGAACACCGTGCCCAGGTGGCCGCGCAGGATGGTGCGCAGCGGCGAGTTCTGCTCGGACTTCTCCTTCTCGGCGAGCGCCCGCTCGGCTTCGCGGAACGCCGGGGTCTCCTCGACGCGGGTGTGGATGTACCAGGCGAGGGCGAGCACCAGCAGACCGACCAGGAACGGCACGCGCCAGCCCCAGGCGGCGAACGCCGAGTCGGTGGTGAGCGCGCCGGCCAGCAGGAAGACGGTGTTGGCGGTGACCACGCCGATGGGGACGCCGAGTTGTACGACGCTGCCGTAGACACCGCGTTTGCCTTCCGGGGCGTACTCGGTGGCCAGGAGCATCGCGCCGCCCCACTGGGCGCCGACGGCGACGCCCTGCGCGACCCGGAGCAGGACGAGCAGGATCGGGGCGGCCACGCCGATCGTGTCGTAGGTCGGCAGCAGGCCGATGGCGGTGGTGGAGACGCCCATGAGGGTGAGCGCGAGGACGAGCATCGGCTTGCGGCCGCGTTTGTCGCCGAGGTGGCCGGCGACGACGCCGCCGATCGGCCGGGCGAGGAAACCGACGGCGAAGGTCGCGAACGAGGCGAGGACGCCCGCCGTGGCGCTGCCGGAGGGGAAGTAGAGGTCGCCGAGTACCAGGGCGGCGGCGATACCGAAGACGAAGTAGTCGTACCACTCGACGGCCGAGGCGAGCGCCGCCGCGGTGGCCACCCGGCGGCGGTTGCCGACGGCGGGTGAGGTGGTGACGGGTTGAGCGGAAGGTGCCGTGTCCATGCGGTTGCACGCTCCGGGGGTGCGGGGACGGAACGGGGGGTGGCTCGGGTTCCGGGAACGTACTGACCGGACGGTATGGACGTCAACGGGTCGCGCACCAGGAGTTTTGCCTGTACTTGGCAGGGACCACGGGCCCGGGCATGCCGAAGGCCCCGGCCTCGCGCGGAGGCCGGGGTACGCGGGAGCCGGGCTAGAAGACGACCAGCGCCCTGCCGCCCTTGCCCGCCAGCATGTTTTCGAAGGCCGCCGGAATACCGTCCAGGGAGATGCGTTCGGTCACCAGCGCGCCCAGGTCGAGACGGCCCGCCCGGATGTGGCCGGCCAGGACCGGGAGGTCCACCGCCGGGTCGGAGTTGCCGTAGACGCAGCCGGAGAGGGTGCGGCCCCAGTGGAAGATCTCCAGGGCGTTGAAGGTGACCTGCTGGTCCTTGCCGCCGATGCCGACGACGGTGGTGCGGCCGCCACGGCGGGTGGAGTCCCAGGCCGCCCGGATGCTGACCGCGCGGCCGGCGCACTCCACGGCCACGTCCACGCCCTGCTTGCCGGTGAGGCCGCGGATGTCGCGGGCGGTGGTGTCGGAGGCGACGACGTAGTCGGTGGCACCGGCCGCCCTGGCGAGGTCCTCCTTCTCCGGGGACACGTCCACCGCGACGATCCGCGAGGCGCCCGCGATCCGGGCGGCCTGGAGGGCGGACAGACCCACTCCCCCGACGCCGAACACCGCGACCGTCTCGCCCTGCCGGACCCGGGCCGAGTGGTGGACGGCACCGTAGCCGGTGAGGACGGCGCAGCCGAGGAGGGCCGCGTCGGTGAGCGGGACGCCGTCGGGGACGGGCAGCGCGCAGGCGGCGGAGACGACCGTCTCCTCGGCGAACGCGGCGACGTTCAGACCGGGGTGCAGGTCGGTGCCCCCGGTGGTGCGGGCGTAGACGTCGGCGGCGCCGCTGAGGGCGTTCGCGCACAGCCACACCTCGCCGAGCGAGCAGGCGTGGCAGGCGCCGCAGGACGGGGCCCAGTTGAGGACGACCCCGTCGCCGGGCGCGACATGGGTGACGCCCTCGCCGACGGCGACGACCGTGCCGGCACCCTCGTGGCCGAGGACGGCGGGGACGGGCACGCGCATGGTGCCGTCGGACAGGGACAGGTCGGAGTGGCAGACCCCGGCGGCGGCGAGCCGGACGCGGACCTGGCCGGGTCCGGGGTCGGGCAGCTCGATGCCGGTGATCTCCAGCGGGGAGCCGACGGCGGGCAGAACGGCGGCGCGGACAGCCATGACGGTGGGAACTCCCTGGCTAGAACTGGCTGGGCTGGCTGGAGCTGGCTAGAACTGGAGGGACTTGGTCTGGAGGTACTCGGCCAGGCCGTGCACGCCGAGTTCGCGGCCCACGCCGGACTGCTTGTAGCCGCCGAAGGGCGCGAGGGGGTTGAAGCGGCCGCCGTTGATGTCGACCTGGCCCGTCTCCATACGGCGCGCGAAGGCCACCGCCTCGGACTCGCCCCCGGCCCAGACGGCACCGGCCAGGCCGTAGACGGTGCCGTTGGCGATGCGCAGGGCGTCCTCCTCGTCCTCGTAGGCGAGGATCGACAGGACGGGGCCGAAGATCTCCTCCTGCGCGATGGTCATGTTCTCGGTGACGTCGGCGAAGACGGTCGGGCTGACGAAGTAGCCCCTCTCGCGCGGGGCTTCGGGGCCGCCGGCGACCAGGCGGGCGCCTTCCGCGACGCCCTTCTCGATGTAGCCGCGCACCCGGTCCCGCTGCTTGGCGTTGACGACCGGGCCGATGCGGTCGCCGTACTTGGCGGCGGCCTCGGCGGCGAGCTCGACGGCCTGGTCGTACCGGTCGCGATGGACCAGCATCCGCGTCCAGGCGCTGCACGTCTGACCGGAGTTGGACATGACGTTGGCGACCCCGACGTTGACCGCCTTGGCCAGGTCGGCGCTCGGGAGGATGACGTTGGCGGACTTGCCGCCCAGCTCCAGCGCGACCTTCTTGATCTGCCCGGCGGCGATCGCGGCGATCCGCCGGCCGACGGCGGTGGAGCCGGTGAAGGAGACGAGGTCGACACCGGGGTGCTCGGCGAGGGCCTGGCCGGCGACCGGGCCGAGGCCGGTGACCAGGTTGAAGACACCGGCCGGGACGCCCGCCTCGTGCACGGCGTCGGCGAACAGGCGGGCGACCAGCGGGGTGTCCTCGGCGGGCTTCACCACGATCGTGCAGCCCGCCGCGAGGGCCGGGGCGACCTTGGCGACGATCTGGTGCAGGGGGTAGTTCCAGGGCGTGATCGCGGCCACGACGCCGACCGGCTCCTGGTGCACGACCGAGTTGCCGGTCTTCTCCTCGAAGGCGTACGTGGCCGCCAGTTCGGCGTAGGAACCCGCCACCGCGATCGGCACACCGGCGTGGACGGCCTGCGAGAACTTCAGCGGCGATCCCAGTTCGGCCGTGACGGTCTCGGCGATCTCGTCGGCGCGGGCCACGAGCACGTCCCGCAGGGCGGCCAGACGCGCCGCGCGCTCGGCGGGCGGGGTCGCGGCCCAGCCGGACAGGGCGGCGCGAGCGGCCCGTACGGCACTGTCGACGTCCTGGGCGGTGCCCGCCGGGACCGTACCGATGACCTGCTCGTCGACCGGGTTCACGACCTCGATCACGTCCGGGCCGGCGGCGGGGCGCCAGGCGCCGTCGATGTACATGCCGTCGTGTGCCTTCATCGCGCTTCCTCCGGGGGGCGGGGCGTCGTCGTCCGGCACATAAACTAGCGGCGATAGTTTTCTGGCGCCAGACACCACCGGTCACTGGCGCCAGACACCACCGGTCATGAGAGCACGCGGACGGTCCCACCCGGGTGTGCCGCTCCTCACTCCCCCAGGTCGGGCAGGCGGTCCGGGTGCGGGCAGATCCGGTCGCCGTGCTGATCGAAGACGAACAGGTGGGCGAGGTCCACGAGGAGCGGCACCTGCATGCCGTGACGGAGGGCCAGGTCCGGGGTGGTGCGGACGATGAGGTCGCCGGGCAGGCGCACGTCGGCGGTCGCGGGGGCGGCGGCCTCGGGACGGTCCACGGCGATCACGGGTCCGGCCCGCCCGGCCCCGGTCCGCTCCCGCAGCCGGGTCAGGACCGAGCCGTCGCGGCGGCGCCGGACGGGGCGGCCGGGGCGGGGGCGCGGGGCCTCCAGTTCGGGGACGACGGCCGGGCTGGAGCCGGTGTTGAAGTGGACGAGGATCTCGTGCCCCTGGAACTCCACGTGCTCGACCAGGCCGGTGATCGGCACCTCGCCCGGGCGGGCCGCGCTGTGCTTGGCGATCCGGACGGCCTCCGAGCGCAGCCCGACGATGACCTCGCGGCCCTGCTGGACCCGCAGCAACTGGTGGTCGAGGGAGAGCGGCTCGGGCAGGCGCAGGAACTGCTTGCCCAGGCTGATGGTCATCGCCCCGTCCAGCGGGGCGCGCACCAGGCCGCGCAGCAGGTTGATGCGCGGGGTGCCGATGAACGCCGCGACGAAGACGTTGCTGGGCAGCGCGTAGACCACGCGGGGGGTGTCGACCTGCTGCAGGACGCCGCCGCGCAGCACCGCGACGCGGTCGCCGAGCGACATGGCCTCGGCCTGGTCGTGCGTGACGTAGATCGTGGTGACGCCCAGTTCCTGCGTGAGCCGGGCGATCTCGGCCCGCAGATGGGTGCGGAGCTTGGCGTCGAGGTTGGACAGCGGCTCGTCCATCAGGAAGGCGGAGGGATGGCGGGCGATGGCCCGGCCCATGGCGACCCGCTGGCGTTCGCCGCCGGAGAGCTGACCGGGCAGACGGTCGAGGAGGTCCTCGATGCCGAGCATGCGGGCGGTGGCGTCGACGCGGGGGCGGGGGTCCGCGCTCGGATCCTCGATGCGCAGCGGGAAGCCGATGTTGTCGCGGCCGGTCATGTTCGGGTAGAGGGCGAAGTTCTGGAAGACCATCGCCATGTGCCGGCCGGACGGCGGCAGGTCGTTGGCGTACTCCCCGTCGAGCAGCAGCCGGCCCTCGTCGATCTCCTCCAGCCCGGCGATCATTCTGAGCACGGTCGACTTGCCGCAGCCGGACGGGCCGAGCAGCACGAGGAACTCGCCGGGCGTGATGTCCAGCGTCAGGCGGTCCACGACGCGGGCGCCCCGCGTGTAGGCCTTGCTCACGTCGTGCAGGGAGATGGCGCGTGTCATGAGGGGCCCCCGAGGGGTCATCAGGGCGCTGGTGCTCCCCGGTCGGAAGCCCCGTGCGGGTCGTACGGGGCTGTGGGTCACGGAAGTTAACGGAATGTGTGCGGCCTGGGGAAGAGACCGGACAAGATCGGGGGCTCCGGTCCATCTGGTGAGAAGGCGGACGGACCGGATCGGCCACCGGCCCGGGGCGGTTCCTGGTCAGTGGACGGCGGTGAGGTGGGCGAAGACGACCAGGTTCCCGGAGTAGCCCTTCCGGCGGTCGTAGGTGCCGCCGCAGGTGATCAGCCGCAGCTCGGGGCGGCCCCGGGTGCCGTACACCTCCTGGCTCGGGAAGTGGGCCTTCTCGTACGACTTGATCTTGTCGACGGTGTAGACGGCGATCCGCCCGTCGGCGCGCCGGGCCTCGACGATCCGCCCCGGCTTCAGCTCGGTCAGTCCCGCGAAGACGGCCGGGCCGCTGTCCGTGTCCAGATGTCCGACGGCCACGGCCGTGCCCTGCTCTCCGGGCGAGGCGCCGTGCCGGTACCAGCCGACGAGCTTCGGATCGTCGTCCGGCGGTGCGGTGAGGCGGCGGTCGCGGTCGAGGCCGAGGTCCATGACCGGGGCGTCGAGACGGAGGTAGGGGATGAGGAGGCGGGTGGCCCGGGACCGGGGCAGGGTGCGCGGGCCGGCCGGAGGCACCGTCTTCCGGGCGGCCCGGGCGGGAGCGGCGGGCTCGACCGCGGGGCGGCGCGGGGCGGCGGCAGCGGGTCGGGGGGTCGGGGCGGCGGGCGCCCGGGAGCGGGGGTGGCCGGTGGCGGCGGATCCGGCACGCCGGTGCGGGGCGTTGCGGGGGCCTGTGGTGTGGGGGGCGTCGCCCGGGCCGCTGCCCGCATCGGCGGTTCCCGGCGAGGCGGTCGTGCGGGTTCCGGCGGCTTCCGGCCGGGCAGCCGGGCCCTGGTCGGGGCGGGGCGCGTGGTCGGCCGTGCCCGTGCCGGAGCCCGCCGGGTGGGCGGCGGCGGTGAAGCCCGGCGGGAGGGCCGTGACCGTCGGGCCGGGCTCTTCCCCCCGGCCCCAGGAGACCCCGGCCACCACCAGCAGCGAGACGGCCACCACGATCGTCCGCGCCAGCCGGTAGGCACGCCTCCGCCGCCAGTGGCCACGGGAGCGCCGGGACCTCCCCCGGGGCGCACCGGCGGCCACCACGTACCGCCCGGCGGGGGCGGAACCGGAGACGTAACGGTAGCGGTAGCCGTGGTCGCGGGCGTAGCCGGAGCCCTGGCCGGAGGCGGAGGTGCGGGCGGAGGCGGAGCCGTAGCCGTAGCCGTGGTCGCGGGCGTAGCCGGAGCCCTGGCCGGAGGGGGAGGTGCGGCCGGGGCCTGAGCCCTGGCCGGACCCGTCGTCGTGGGCGGAACCGGAGCCGGGACCGGAGCGCCGCCGGACCACCGGAACCTCGTCGGCCCCGGCCCGAGCCGGCCGAACCGGCCGGGCGGGGCGAACCGACGAGGCGGCGCCGGGGCCGGCGCCGCCTCCTCGCCGCCTCGTCCCGGGGGCGGGCACGGGCGCGCCCCCGCCCCGCCCCGGCCGGGCGGGGCGATCCGCGGGACCCGGCCTACGCGGCGCCATCGGGACGGCGACGGAGCCGGAACCAGACCGTCCCCGCGACGGCGGCCAGGCCGACCGCTGCCGCGCCGGTGACCGGTGTGAAGGCCTCACCGCGCGCGATGCCGCCCCCGCCCGCGGGCGGGCCGCCGACCGGCGTGGTCGGCTTGGAGGTCGGGCAGTCGACCTTGAAGACCTTGAACTTGCCGGCGCCGTGGGCCTGGTCGGTGAGCCACGTCAGCTTGTACTGCCCGTTGGGCAGGTCGATGGCCGCGGTACGCCCCGCGCCGGTCGGGTCGGCGGTGAAGCTCCCCGTGCGGGTGGCGCCGCCCGGGACCTCGGGCTGGGTCTGGATGGTCCAGTTGACCTTCTCACCCGCGTCGAAGTTGAACGCCGCGAGGTAGAAGTCGCAGACCTTCGGGTCGTTGCGCTGGTTGACCACGGCCGTCGTGCTGGCGTGGATCTTGACGTCTCCGTTGTCCCCCGGAATGGGGGCGGCGACGGCGGACACCCCGCTCAGGGCGGTCCCTGCGAGGGTGAGGGCGGCCAGGACGGCGGTACGGGTGCCGGCTCGGCGCGCGAGGGGAACGACGGGCATGAACATGCCTCCAAGTCAGATGATTTACATACAAACACCTCGTCACCTGACTCTCTGTCACCTCACGGCCGAAAAGACCGCAGCACCGCCCTACGACGCGTCAGATATCGCTCTTCCGGCGCAGCGGCACCCCACCCGCGAAACCCTTCCGCCCCGTACGTCTCCCCCGGCCCGGGCCCGCCCCCTCGCCCGGCTCGTCAGACCCGCCCGGCTCGCCCGGCTCATCGGGCCCGTCCGGATCCTCCGGCTCCCTCGGTGTCCGGACGGCGACCCCGGACGACAGCAGCAACAGCACGCCCAGCATCACGAACGGCGCCGCCACCCCCGCGACCCCGGCGATCAGCCCGGCCGCTGCGGGCGCGGCGACCTGCCCGAGCCGGTTGCCGGTCAGCCGCAGGGCCAGGGCGGTGGAACGGGCGTCGTCGGGGGCCGCCTGCACCACCGTCGTCATCGACAGCGGCTGCCCGACCCCGAGGCAGAAGCCCAGCGCGACCAGCAGCAGCCCGAGCGCCCACACCGGCACCGGCAGGGCGATGCCCGCGCACAGCAGGGCCGCCAGCAGACAGGTGAGGGTCAGCAGCAGGGTCCGGCCGAGCAGGCGCAGCAAGGGCGTCAGCACCAGGCGGCAGGCGATCGTCGCCGCCGCGCGCAGACTCAGCAGGACACCGATCACGGACGGCGCGATGCCGCGGTGCTCGCCGACCACCGGCAGGTAGGCGGTCAGGATGTCCGTCGCGGACAGCACGGCCAGGCTGATGAGGATGCCCGCCGGCACCCCACGGGTGCGCAGGATGCCGCCGACCGGGACCCGGGCGCCCTTGTCCGCGCCGGACGCGGACGGCGTACGGCGATGCTCGATGCGCCACAGCGAGGTGAACGCGACCGCCGCGGTCGCGCCCGCCACGATCAGGGCGAGCGCGCTGCTGCCGGCCATGTCCTCGCCGCCGATCAGCGCGCCCGCGGCGACCGGGCCGACCAGCTGGCCGAGGGCGGCGCCGATGGTGAAGTGGCCGAAGTTGCGGTCCTGTTCGTGCGGCGCGGACTGGCGGGCGACGAGGGACTGCGAGCCGATGACGAAGCACAGGTGCCCGAGACCCATCACCCCGCTCCACAGCGCCATCGTCCCCAGGGAACCGGCGACGCCGCTGAGGGCGCAGCCGCCGGCGATGAGCACCACGCCGACCGGGAGCAGCGGCGCGCAGCGGCCGTGATCGGTACGCCGGCCCAGAGGCACGGCGGCGAACAGGGGCAGCAGCGCGTAGACACCGGCGATCACACCGACGGCGCGCTCGTCCGCGCCCAGCGCGAGGGCCCGGTAGGAGACGGCGGGCCGGGCCATCGACACCGCCCCCTGCGCGAAGGAGAAGGCGATGACGAGGCGGAGCAGCCAGCCGCGGTTCCCACCGGGCCTCACGATGACGTCCTCCATGAAGTGGCTCAGATGATCCCGAACAGCATGCCCGCGCCGAGGATGACCAGGCAGGTGAGGGCGGCCCACTTCACGACGAACCTGGTGTGGTCGCCGAACTCGACCTTGGCCATGCCGACCAGGACGTAGACGGCCGGCACGAGCGGGCTGGACATGTGCAGCGGCTGGCCGACCAGCGAGGCGCGGGCCATCTCCAGCGGGGTGACGCCGTGCGCGGCACCGGCCTCGGCGAGGACGGGCAGGACACCGAAGTAGAAGCCGTCGTTCGACATGAAGTAGGTGAGCGGCAGGCTCAGGATGCCGGTGACGAGGGCCATGTGCGGGCCCATGCTGCCGGGGATGACGTCCACCATCCACTTGGCCATGTGGTCGACCATGCCGGTGCCCTGGAGGACGCCGGTGAAGACGGCGGCGGCGAAGACCATGCCGGAGACGTTCAGGACGTTGTCGGCGTGGGCGGCCAGGCGGGCCTTCTGGGCGGGGATGTGCGGGAAGTTGACGGAGAGGGCGAGCGCGGCGCCGATGAGGAACAGCACCGGGATCGGCAGCCACTCCATGATCATGGCGGTGAGCAGGCCGACCGTGAGCAGCGCGTTGAACCAGTACAGCTTGGGGCGCAGGGTGGCCCGGTTCGGGTCGAGGCCCTGGAAACCGTCGTCGTCCGCGGGGGCTGCGGAGTCACCGGAGGCGGCGGAGCCCGTGGCACCGGCGGGGGCGTCCGTGCCGGTGACCGCGGCGGCCGTGCCGCCCTTGCGCATCGAGACCTTGCCGTCGCCGGAGGCACCGGAGCCGACGAGGACCGTCTCGGTCTCCTGCTCCTCCTCCAGCACCTCGTCCAGGGTCAGCACGCCCAGCCGCCGGCGCTCGCGCACACCGAGCACGTAGGACAGGACGAAGACGAAGAGCAGGCCGACCAGGAGCGCCGGGATCATCGGGACGAAGATGTCGCTGGCGTCGAGCTTCAGCGCGGTCGCGGCGCGGGCGGTCGGGCCGCCCCAGGGGAGGGTGTTCATCACGCCGTTGGCCATGGCGGCCACACCGGTCATCACGACCAGGCTCATCTTCAGGCGCTTGTACAGCGGGTACATCGCCGAGACGGTGATCATGAAGGTGGTCGAGCCGTCGCCGTCCAGCGACACGATCGCGGCGAGCAGGGCGGTGCCGACGACGATCCGCATCGGGTCGGCCTTACAGAACTTGAGGATGCCGCGGACGATCGGGTCGAAGAGACCGACGTCGATCATCACGCCGAAGTAGACGATCGCGAACATGAGCATCGCCGCGGTGGGGGCGAGGTCGGTCACGCCGTCGAGGACGTAGTCACCGAGCTTGGCGCCCTTGCCGACGAACACGCAGAAGAGCGCGGGAATCAGCACGAGCGCCGCGATCGGCGACATCTTCTTCATCATGATCAGGACCAGGAAGGTCGCGATCATGGCGAAGCCGAGGATGGTCAGCATGAGTGGATACCTAACGTTCGCCCTTGAACATCCCACCAGGGCCGGCGGTTCCCGAGACGTTAGGTCCCGTCAAGCAGCGTTAACAAGACGTTGACCTGCGAGCAATAAGCGCAAAACTGCTGGTCACAGCTTTACTCAGGTCAGAGCGGTGCGCGTTTCGGTCACGGCGGCGGGTGGGGCGGAGCTCGCGGGGGTGACCTCGACGGGCACTCCGTTGAGGACGGCGTTGCCCGACAGCGGGTCGAGGAGACGGCCGTCGAGGAGCTGGTTGACGTTGACGCCGGGGTCCGTGGAGGCATGGCTCAGGCGGGTGCCCGGGCGGTTGTGGCCCCAGCCGTGCGGCAGGCTCACCACGCCCCGCCGGATGGCGTCCGTGACCTCGGCGGGTGCGACGACCTCTCCCCCGGCGCCCTTCACGCGCACGGCGGCCCCGTCCTCGACGCCCAGCCGCTCGGCGTCCTCGGGGTGGAGGTGCACGGTGCAGCGGTTGGAGCCGCCGGTGAGGGCGGGCACGTTGTGCATCCAGCTGTTGTTGGAGCGCAGATGACGGCGGCCGACCAGGACGAAGCCCGCGGGGCGTTCGGCGAGGGCCGCGCGCAGACGGGGCAGGTCGTCCGCGATCGGACCGGGCAGCAGCTCCACCTCGCCGCTGCGGGTCTTCAGGGGCTGCGGCAGGCGGGGCCGCAGCGGGCCGAGGTCGATGCCGTGCGGGTGCGCGAGCAGCTTCTCCAGGCTGAGCCCGTCCGGTCGTACGCCGAAGCCGTCGCCGTAGGGGCCGAGGCGCAGCATCATGTCGAGCCGCCGCTCGGGGCCCGTGTCGCCGGTGAGCCGGCCGGCGAGCTCGCGCGGATCGCCGCCGTGGACCGGCGAGTGCGGTTCCGTGACCGCCTTGCCGAGGGTCTGGTCGATGACCATCCGGTCGACGTCCGCCGGGTCGGCTCCGTGCATGCCCGTGACGGCGAGGGTCAGCCGGGCGAGGATCTCCGTCTCCGCCATGCGGCCCGCTTCCAGCGGGATCGCCGGGCGGGTGTAGCGGACCTGGTTGCGCACGGCGAGCGTGTTGAAGGCGAAGTCGTGGTGGGGGCTCTGGGAGGGCGGGGGCGGGGGCAGGACGACGTCGGCGTGGCGGGAGGTCTCGTTGAGGTAGGGGTCGACGCTGACCATGAAGTCGAGCGAGTCGAGCGCCTTGTCGAGCCGGTCGCCGTCGGGCGCGGACAGCACGGGGTTGGCGGCCACGACGATCAGCGCCCGCACCGGCTCGCCCTCCTCGGTGGCGGTGTCGATCTCCTCGGCGAGGGCGGAGAGGGGCAGTTCGCCCTTCGCCTCGGGGTACCGGCTCACCCGGGAGTGCCAGCGTCCGAGGGCGAAGCCGCGGCCGGGGCCCGCGGGGCGCGGGGTCTTGTCGGTGGCGGCTTGCGGGAAGAGCGCGCCGCCGGGCCGGTCGAGGTTGCCGGTGAGGATGTTCAGGACGTCGACGAGCCAGCTGGCGAGGGTGCCGTGCGGGACGGTGCAGCTGCCGATACGGCCGTATACGGCGGCGGTGGGGGCGGCGGCGAGTTCACGGGCGAGGGTGCGGATGAGGCCGGCGTCGACGTCGCACGCCCCCGCGACGGCTTCGGGGGTGAACTCCGCGAGTTCCGCGGCCAGTTCCTCGACGCCCCGCACGTGCGGTGCCGGTGCGACGAGGCCCTCTTCGTAGAGCACCTGTGCCATCGCCGCCAGCAGCAGCGCGTCCGTGCCGGGCCGGACGGCGATGTGCCGGTCGGCGAGCTTGGCGGTGCGGGTGCGCCGCGGGTCGATCACGACGAGGGTGCCGCCGCGGGCCTTGAGGGCCTTCAGCTTGCCGGGGAAGTCGGGGGCGGTGCACAGACTGCCGTTGGACTCCAGCGGGTTGGCGCCGATCAGGAGCAGGTGGTCGGTGTGGTCGAGGTCGGGCACCGGGATGGCGTGCGCGTCGCCGAAGAGGAGGCCGCTGGAGACGTGCTTGGGCATCTGGTCGACCGTGGAGGCGGTGAAGACGCTGCGGGTGCCGAGCCCGGCGAGCAGGACGGGCGGGTAGAGGGCGCCGGCCATGGTGTGCACGTTGGGGTTGCCGAGCACGACCCCGACGGAGTTCGGGCCGTGGCGCTCCACGACCGGGCGGACACCGGCCGCGACCGCGTCGAAGGCCTCCTCCCAGGTGGCCTCGCGCAGCTCCCCGTCACGGCGTACGAGCGGCGTGCGCAGCCGGTCGGGGTCGGAGTCGACCGCGCCGAACGAAGCGCCCTTGGGGCAGATGAACCCCCGGCTGAACACGTCGTCGCGGTCCCCGCGGGCACGGGTGACGCGCGTGCCCTCGATGGTGAGCGTCAGGCCGCACGTGGCCTCGCACAGGGGACAGATACGCAGGGCGGTGCGGGACACGGGTCCTCCCGGGGACGGCGGCTACGGCGACGCGCTGACGCGCTGACGCGCCGAGCATACCGACCGGTATGCACGCTGGGGAGGCCCTGACGGAATCGAGACCGGCCGAGCACCTGGGCGGGACCGTCGAGGATCTTGGGCGAGGTCGGTCAGGGACCCTGGGCGAGGCCGGTCGAGCGATCCGGCGAGGTCGGTCGAGCGGTCCGGCAGGTTCGCCGAGCGATCCGGTAAGGCCCGTCAGGGACCCTGGGCGAGGCCGGTCGAGCGGTCCGGCGAGGTCGGTCGAGCGGTCCGGCAGGTTCGCCGAGCGATCCGGTAAGGCCCGTCAGGGACCCTGGGCGAGGTCGGTCGAGCGGTCCGGCGAGGTCGGTCGAGCGGTCCGGCAAGGCCCGGCAGGGACCCTGGGCGAGGCCGGTCGAGCATTCCGGCGAGGCCCGGCCGCGAGGCCCTGGCGAGGCCAGTCGAGCACTCCGGTCCGGCGAAGTCAGTCGAGCACTCCGGTCCGGCGAAGTCAGTCGAGCACTCCGGTCCGGCGAAGTCAGTCGAGTACCCGGGCGAGGTAGGCCCGCAGCATCTCCCGGGCCTCGTCGATGATCCGCTGCTCCCCCTCCGGCGCTACGCGGAACGCCAGGTGCACGAGGGTGTCCGCGGTCTCGACCGCTATGAGGAAGACGCGCCGCAGGTCCTCGTCGGGCTCACGTCCGAGGTGACCGGAGAGGAGCTCGGTGAGGCGGTCGGCGACGCGGTGGTTGGGCTCCGCCTGGCGGGCGCCGACCGGGATCTGGTTGCCGAAGTCGACGAGGGAGAAGCCGGGCGCGGTGCGCTTCATGTCCAGGTACTCGTCGAGGACGGCGTCCATGGCCGTACGCCAGCCCCCGCCCTCCCCGGCCTCCCGCAGACGCTGCGTGACGCGCTCGGAGTACCGCTCGAGGTTGCGCTGGGCCAGGGCGTCGGCCATCTGCCGCTTGTTGCCGAAGAACCGGTAGACCGAGCCGATCGGGACCGAGGCCCGCTGGGCGACGGCTCGCGTGCTCAGGCCGTCGTAGCCGACCTCGTCGAGGAGGTCGGCGCAGGCGTCGAGGATCCTGGTCAGGCGTTCGGCACTGCGCCGCTGCACGGGCGCACGACGGAGCGATGTCGCGTGGGGCACGGGCTTCATGATGCCCCGCGCGCGCGGTCCGGTGAACCTCGCCCCCCGGCCCGCCCGTCCTGCGTCCGGGCCGTGCGCCGGGCGGCGGCGTCCGGACTCGTTCCCGGGCCCGGCTCCGACGCGGTGATGTCGGCCGTGCTCTCCACGGGCTCGCCCTCCACCGCCCACACGGTGCCGTCGTCGGCGTAGAGACGGGCCGTGACGCGGTGCGTGCCGCGTGGCACCAGACGGGTGTCCAGCCGGTGCGCGGGGGTACGGAGCCGGGCCACGGGGCGGTCGTCGACGAAGAGGCGCGCGAGGCCGCGTCCGGCCACCGGACGGGCCGCCGCGCCGTCCGGCGAGAAGCGGAAGTTGCGCAGGGTCAGGTGGACGTCCCAGCCGCCGGCCGCGTCGGGCTGCACCTCGATCCCGACGCCGGGGGCGTCCTCGGGTCCCACCTCACGGTAGGGCCGCCCGTCCTGGTCCCGGTCCTCGAGGATCTTGCCGACCGGTGCGGGTGACGCGTCGTCCTTCCGGGCGTCGTCAGAGCCGCAGCCCGCGGATCCGGTCACGAGCAGGACACCGGCCACGAGCGCGGCCCAGGGTCTCCGTGTCCACGACATGTTCGGGAGCGTAGAACACCTGTCCGTCTCCGCGGATCATTCTCAAGTCGGGTTCCGGTCATCCGTGAAGAGGAGGGCGCGTGCCCCTCTTGCGTCGGGGAAATCGCAATCCTACGGTGTCGCATAGGAATCGGATGAGTCCGTCACGGCCGCAAGGGAGCAGCGATCATGGGCGATGGGGGCACCACCCGCGCGAGCACGTTCGAGCGCGGGGAAGCGCGGAAGACCGCCGAAGGGCTGGTCTACCTGTCCGGCTTCGGCAACGAGCACAGCTCGGAGGCGGTCCCGGGCGCGCTGCCCGAGGGCCGCAACTCCCCCCAGCGGGCCCCCCTCGGGCTGTACGCGGAGCAGCTGAGCGGTACGGCGTTCACCGAGCCGCGGGCCCACAACCGCCGCTCGTGGCTCTACCGCATCCGCCCCTCGGCCGCGCACCCGGCGTTCACCCGCACCGACAACGGCGCGCTGCGCACCGCTCCCTTCACCCAGACCGTGCCCGACCCCAACCGCCTGCGCTGGAACCCGCTGCCCGACCCGGCACCCGGGACCGACTTCCTGGCGGGACTGTGGACCCTGGGCGGCAACGGCGACGTCACCCAGCGCACCGGCATCGCCGTGCACCTGTACGCGGCCGACACCTCCATGGACCGGGTGTTCAGCGACGCCGACGGCGAACTGCTGATCGTCCCGGAGCGCGGCGGGCTGCTGCTGCGCACCGAGTTCGGTCTGCTCCATGTGGAGCCGGGACATGTGGCTCTGATTCCGCGTGGTGTCCGCTTCCGTGTGGAACTGCTCGATGAATCCGCCCGCGGCTATGTGTGCGAGAACTACGGCGCGCCCTTCACCCTCCCCGACCTGGGCCCGATCGGCGCCAACGGGCTGGCCAACGCCCGGGACTTCCGCGCCCCCGTCGCCGCGTTCGAGGACGTGGAGGGGCCGGTGGAGGTGGTGAACAAGTTCTGCGGCAACCTGTGGACCGCCACCTACGACCACTCCCCCCTCGATGTGGTCGCCTGGCACGGCAACCATGTGCCGTACATCTACGACCTGCGCCGCTTCAATGTGCTCGGCACCATCACCTACGACCACCCGGACCCGTCGATCTTCACGGTGCTGACGTCGCCGTCGGACACCCCGGGTCTGGCCGGCGTCGACTTCGTGGTGTTCGCGCCGCGCTGGCTGGTGGGCGAGGACACGTTCCGGCCGCCGTACTTCCACCGGAACGTGATGAGCGAGTACATGGGCCTGATCGAGGGCGCGTACGACGCGAAGGCGGAGGGCTTCGTGCCGGGCGGCGGTTCGCTGCACAACATGATGTCGGCGCACGGCCCGGACCGGGAGACCTTCGACCGGGCGAGCGCCGCCGAGCTGAAGCCGCAGAAGATCGACGACGGCCTGGCGTTCATGTTCGAGACCCGCTGGCCGCTCACCCTCACCCCGCACGCGGCCGAAGCGGACCACCTCCAGCAGCACTACGACGACGTCTGGCAGGGCCTCCAGCGGCACTTCCGCCCCCAGGGGGTCCCGGCAGAACCCCCCTTGCACTGATCATTTCCTGACGGTACGGATGGCCCCGTGACCTCCTTCGCCCCGGACTCGATCGTCCTGAACCGCAAGCTGCCGCTCTGGTACCAGGTGTCGCAGTCGCTGCGCGCCTCGATCCTCGGCCGTTCGCCGCAGGACCCGTTGCGGCTGCCCACCGAGGAGCAGTTGGCCGGGCACTACGGCGTGAGCGTGCTGACGATGCGGCAGGCGCTGAAGGAGCTGGAGGACGAGGGGCTGATCACGCGCCACCGCCGCCGGGGGACGTTCATCGAGCCGCACGCGCGCCGGGGTTCACCGGTGCGTCTGCTCGGCTCGGTGGACGCGATCGTGGCCCAGCAGTCCGGCATGACGACCGAACTGCTGGAGCACGGCAGCGCGCCGGTGCCCGGCGAACTCGCCGAGTACTTCCCGGACCTGCGGGAGGTGTCGACGTACCACCGGCTGCGCAGCGACGAGAAGACCGGTGAGCCCACCAATCACGCCCGCAACTACGTCCGTCCCGAACTGGCCGCGCGGCTCGACCCGGACGACCTCGCCCGCTGGCCCATGACCAAGGTGCTGCGGGACGTGGTGGGCGCGGACCTCAGCCGCATCACGGACACGGTGCAGGCGCGGCTGGCCGACCCGGAGACCGCCAAGCTGCTCCAAGTCCCGCTGCTGAGCCCGATCCTGCACTACACGGGCGTGACGTACGACAGCGAGGGGCGGACGCTGGACGTGGCCGTCATCCAGTACCGCGGCGACCGGTTCTCCTTCACGGTGACCCTGGATGCGTAGGCAAGGGACCGCGGACCACCGGGGATCGGCATCGGACCACCGGGAACCGGCATCGGGCCGTCGGGGGCCGGCATCGGGCCGTCGGGGGCCGGCATCGGACCGTCGAGGGCCGGACGCGGACCCTCGAAGGCCGGCCCCGTCCGCGCGGCGGAACCGCACAGGTCCCCGCCCCGCGCCCCTCGGACGCGTCGTACGATGCCCGGCGTGACGCACGACGACGCTCCGCCGCTGGCGGACCTCATGCCGTGGTCCGTCGCACCGCCGCGGCTCGGCCGGGGCTGGCCGGCGGCGCCGGACGCGGCGTCCCTGAAAGCCCGTTGGGACGCTCTGGTGAAGACCGAGGGGCCCGACCGCGCGTCCCTGTTCGAGCCGACCCGCTCGCGCACCCTGCACACGGCCGTCGGCCAGTTGCCCGGCCGGACCGGCAGCGGCACCGAGAAGCTGGTGCGCGCCTCGGGGCCCTGCCCGGAGCCGGTGCGCGTCCTCCTCGCCCCCTACGACGAGCAGTGGCTCATCCCCGACCAGCGGCTGATCGACGCGGCCCGCCCGGAGCTGTGGCGGGTGGCGGACGAGCGGCAGGTCTTCGTCGTGGAGGCACCCGGGACCGACCCGCCCCTGCTCGTCACCTCGCTGCTGCCGCTGCTGCGCCCCGGCCGGATCCGCCCGCTGTTCCGGCGCCCCGGCGGCCGCGAACCGAACCTGGCCCCGGGCCTGCCGGAGCACCTCGGTGCCCGCCTGGGCGCCGTCCCCACCCCGCTGGACGTCCTGGCCTGGATCGCGGCCACGGCCCGCCCGGACCTCACCGTCCCGCTCACCGGGGACCGGGCCGCGTGGGAGCGGGGCCTCGAACGGGGCCGCCGGCTGCTTTGGCTGATGCGCCGCGACGGCGACCGCCCCAAGCTCCCCGGCGGCCGCCGGCCCTACGTCCGCGCCCCGTTGCCCTCCCGCCCGCTGGAGCTGCGCTACGACCGGGAGGAGGAGGCCCTGTTCCTGGACGAGGGCCGTATCTCCCCGGTGCCGCCGCAGGCCTGGGACTTCGAGGCGGGAGGGGTCCACGTCCTCCAGGAGTGGTTCGCCACCCGCGTCGCGGTCCACGAGCCGGGCACGCTGGCGGCGATCCGTCCCGCCACCTGGCCGCAGGCCTGGACGTCGGAGCTGCTGGAGCTCATCACCGTCCTGGCGCTCCTGGCCGAGCTGCGCACGCCGCAGGAGCCGGAGGTTCCCGACCCGGTCACGGCGACGGAGCTGGCCGAGGCGGGCGTCCTCCCGGTGCCGGGCGCGGCCCGCCGCCCGGCGTCGGTGCTGGAGGGGCCCGAGGAGGGCCCGGAGGGTCAACTGGCGCTGCTCTAGGCGCCGCAGGGCCGTCCCCCCTGGCGCAGCTCGGGGTCGAAGGCGTCCAGGACGCGTTCGAGGGCCCGCCGGAACACCGCCTCCAGGTCGACCGGCCCGCTCTGCTCCATGAAGGCCGCGGCCAGCCGCGGATAGGCGCCGGTGGCGATCCGGCTGCCCAGGTAGGCCATGCGGACCGCGTTCTCCTCCTCGGCCGACCACGGCATGGAGCGGGCGCGTTCGGCGGTCGCGATGTCGTTCCCGGTATACGTCGTCACGACGCCGTTGAGCAGCGCGACCAGCTCCGTCTTCGTGCCGGCCGGTACGTCGAGCGGTTCGAGACAGGCCAGACAGTGCTCCAGGTAGCGCAGGGTGCTGGGGCTGAAGCCGAACACCCCCGCCATCAGGCGCGGCGCCCAGGTGTGGCGGCGCATGATGGCGCGCGTCTGCTCGGCGTTGCGCAGCATGTCGGCGCGCCAGTCGCCGGTGGGCTCGAACATCTCGTGCTCGGCACCGATGGCGTCGATCATCAGCTCGTACAGGTCCTCCTTGCGGGGGACGTAGTTGTAGAGCGACATCGTGCCGCAGCCCAGCTCAGCGGCGACGTGCCGCATGGTGACCCCGTCCAGCCCCTCGGCGTCGGCGATCCGCACGGCCGCCGCCGCGATGTCGGCGCGGGTGAACGCCGGTTTCGGCCCACGGCCGGTGCGCTCGGGGCGCGCCCAGATCACTTCGGGTACGGCAGCTCGGCCCGCCATCGGTCATCACCTCGGCCACCATCCTAGTTACGTACACCGTACGTAGTGCGCTATGGTCCTGCCATGACTTCTACGTACGCTGTACTTAGTGAGGGTCTGGAGAAGCGGTTCGGGCAGGTCCACGCCCTGCGCGGGCTGGACCTCGCGGTCGCGGAGGGGACGGTCTGCGGGATCCTCGGGCCGAACGGGGCGGGGAAGACGACGGCCGTGGGGCTGCTGACCACACTGCTGCGGCCGGACGCCGGCTCCGCGCGGGTCGCGGGGCACGACCTGGTCCGCGAGGCCGCCGCGGTACGCCGGAGGATCGGCGTCACCGGGCAGGAGACGTCGATCGACGGGGACCTCACCGGGCGTCAGAACCTGCGGCTGTTCGGCCGGCTGCACCGGGTGCGCGGCCCGGCCGACCGGAGCGCGGAGTTGCTGGACCGCTTCGGTCTGACCGAGGCCGCCGACCGCCCCGCGTCCACCTGGTCCGGCGGGATGCGCCGCCGCCTGGACCTCGCCGCGAGCCTGATCCGCCGCCCGGACGTGCTGTTCCTGGACGAGCCGACGACCGGACTCGACCCGGTCAGCCGCGCCCTGATCTGGGACGTGGTGCGCGGCCTGACCGACGAGGGCACCACCGTGCTGCTGACCACGCAGTACCTGGAGGAGGCCGACCGGCTGGCCGACGACATCGCCCTGGTGGACCGCGGACGGGTCACCCAGACCGGGTCGCCGGCGCAGCTCAAAGCGCTGGTCGGAGCGCACGCCGAGGTCGTCGTGGCGGACGCCGGCGTCCTCGCGGAGGCGGCGGCCGTGCTCGACCGGCTGACCGGAGCGCAGCCGACGCTGGACCGCGAGCGCAACGCCGTCGGCGCCGTCAGCAAGGACCCGACGCTCACGATCCCGCTGCTGGTGCGCGCCCTGGACACGGCGGGCGTGCCGCTGCTCGATGTGAGCCTGCGCCCGCCGACCCTCGACGACGTGTTCCTGCGCCTGACGGAGCCCGCGCCCGGGAAGACCGGGACACCCACGACACCCACGAAGACCACGACGACCACGAAGACCACGACGACCGCGACGACCGACGAGAGGGAGTGTGCCGCATGAGCATGCTGGCGTACGACGGGACCGCGATGCTGGGCCGCCAGCTGCTGCGGCTGCGGAACAACCCGGGCCTGCTGATCCTGACCCAGACCATGCCGATCAGCATGCTGTTGTTCTTCGGCTACGTCTTCGGCAGCGCACTGGCGGTGCCGGGCGAGGCGTACCGGTCGTTCCTCGTGCCGGGCCTGCTGGTGGCGACCGCTTCGGGCGGGATCATGGCCGGGATGTTCCAGGCGGCCCAGGACACGCACCGGGGGGTGACCGACCGTTTCCGCACGCTGCCGGTGAGCCGGGCGGCCGTACCGCTGGGACAGGCCGTGGCGGACCTGGTGGCCACGGCCCTCGGGACGGTGCCGTTCGTCCTGGTGGGCCTGGCGGTGGGCTGGCGGGTCGAGGGAAGTCCGCTCGCGGCCGTGGGGGCGTTCGCGCTGCTGCTGCTGTTCCGCTTCGCGTGCACGTGGGCCGGGATCTACCTGGGCCTGCTCACCCGGAACGAGGAGGCGGCCGGCCAGCTGGGCGGGGCGACGTTCCTGCTGCCGCTGCTGTCCAGCGCGTACATTCCCACGAACGGGCTGCCGGGCCGGCTGCGGACGGTCGCGGAGTGGAATCCGATCAGCGCGGTGGCGACGGCCCTGAGGGACCTCTTGGGCAACGCGCCGGTGCCCGGCGGGGCGGCCTGGCCGGTGGCCCATCCCGTCGCGGGATCGCTCCTGTGGTGTGCCGTGCTGCTCGGGGTGTTCGTGCCGCTGGCCGTGCGCCGGTACGCGTACGGGGAGCGCTGAACACGCGACCGCGGTCTCGGGCACGGCCCCCGGTCACTGCCGGGCGGGGAGAGGCACCGACGGGGGGCGTACCGCGCTCGGGAACACACCTGGCGCCGCTGCGTGCCGCGGGGATGACGGACGACGGGTGTCGCAGCGCCGGCGCCGGGGGCGGTGTGACCGCCCGAGCGCGGGCCCCTACCTGCTGCCGAAGAGCGAGCGGCGCAGCCGGCGCAGCGGCGCGAAGAGCGAGACGCGACGGACGCGTGCACCCCTGCCACTGCGGTCGTGCGACTGACGCGCGGTCAGTTCCCGCATGAGCGAGGTCGCCTCGACCGTCTCCCGCTGGGGGACGGCGGGGCCGCCCAGCACCGAGAGGTGGCGGTCGAGGCGCGAACTGGTCGCGCTGCTCCCGCAGGTGATCGCAGGGACCCTGGCCCTGCTGCGCACTGTTATCTGTTCCATGTCACTCCCCACCCGTACGAGTCCACCCGGCCCGGGCAGGCTAACCCTATCGCCCCGTCCCGGCACTCGTGTATCGCGGTCACAGGATTCACCTTCCCCATAAGGGGGTTGACGATGTATCTCCGATCACTCTCCGAATCCAACAGATTTCAGGGCGAGTTGGACGAACGGCTGGGTGGTGGGCTGCGGCGATCCCCCGGCGGGCTCGACGGTCACGGCCAGTGACGTCGCGGACGTTCCCAAACCCGTCGCGACCAGGGGCGTGTCGCCCTGGAAGAGGCCCAGGGAGCGTGGTTGCGCGCCCGGGCGCATGAGCCACAACTGGTGCACGCGGCCGCCCGTCGGGGCGCCGTATCCGCCGAGGGTGACCACCGCGCTCCCCTCCGTGGCGGAAGCGATCACTCCGATCGTGCGTCCCCGTCCGTCCCGGCCGGTGCTGGCACGGGCGTCCGGAGCGGCCAGAACGTGGGCGATCTCACGTGACCGATCTTGCTCGGCGGTCAGCCGGTCCTGGGTCCGGTTCGCCTGCACGGCGAACAACGAGGCGACGACGAGAGCCGCGGCGGCGGTGGCCGTCGCGAAGGGCACGAACAGCGGGATGCGACGGCGTTGCCGCTGCCGCGGCGGCGGCTGGGCGCCCCACACGTGCGGGGGCAGCTGTGCGGCCCGTGCCCTCGCCGGCTCACGCACCACCCCCTGCGGCGGCGGGTCCTGGGGAGTCGTCCGTACGGCGAACATGACCCGCTCGCGCATCGCGGCCGGGGGCGGGGCGGTCGTGGACCAGGCGAGCCGCACGGCGTCCTCGGACAGCGCGCGCACCTCCGCGGCGCAGCGGTCGCAGTCCGCGAGGTGCCTCTCGAAGCGGAGCCGCTCCGGGGGTTCCAGGGCGTCGAGCGCGTAGGGCGCGGCGAGCGAGTGCAGGTCCTCGCGGCGGAAGAGGCTCATGCCACACCTCCGAGGCACTCGCGCATACGGGTCAGCCCGTCCCGCATCCGGGTCTTGACGGTGCCCAGCGGCAGGGACAGCTGCTCGGCGACCTCACGGTACGTGTAGCCCTCGTAGTAGGCGAGCGTGACCGACTGGCGTTGCAGGACGGTGAGCCGGTCGAGGCAGCGGCGCACCCATTCCCTTTCGAGTCCCGCCTCGACCTCCTCGGTGACCTGGTCGAAGGCGGGCTGGTTCGCGCGCAGTGCCTCGCGCTGCTCGCGTTCACCGGCCGCGCGGGCGCTGCGCACCCGGTCGACGGCCCGGCGGTGGGCGAGGGTGAGGATCCACGACATCGCGCTGCCCCGGCCCGGGTCGAACTTCGTGGCCGAGCGCCACAGTTCGAGCAGCACCTCCTGAGCCACCTCCTCCGACTGGGCGGGGTCGCGCACCACACGCCGTACGAGTCCGAACACCGGACCGGACACGAGTCCGTACAACTCCTCGAAGGCCTTCTGGTCCCCCCCTGCCACGAGCAGCAGCAGCTCGTCCGCCTCCACTCGGTCCCCCTTCCCGAGGCCGCACCGGGCCTGTCCCCTCACACGAGGCATTCGCAACGCACACACCTCCGGATGGGGTTACGGATCAGCGTGCCGAAAACGCGGGTCGCCCGGCGATGAAACAACTTTCCCGATGCGCCGTAAGAACGTTTGAGATTCGACCAATCCGCTTCGCCGACCGCTCCGAATGGCGTGTGTCAGGCAAGTTGGCACGGAGGACGGACGGCATGACACCTATCTCCAGGACCGGTGCGGGACGCGCGAGCATCGCGACCGTGATCTGTGGCGCACTGGCCGCCGGCGGGCTCGCAGCCGCCGGTGTGACCGCGCTGGCACCCGAGGAGGCCTCCGCCTCCAGCCACCGCGAGGCTCCGCTGATCTCGGGGACACCGCAGTACGACAACACCGACGTGTACGCGTTCGTCAGCCCGGACAAGCCGGACACGACGACCATCGTCGCGAACTGGATCCCCTTCGAGGAACCGGCCGGCGGGCCCAACTTCTTCACGTTCGCCGAGGACGCCCAGTACGACCTGCGCATCGACAGCAACGGCGACGCGCAGGAGGACCTGCTCTTCCGGTACACGTTCAAGACGCACACGAAGAACGACAAGACGTTCCTGTACAACACGGGCCCGGTCGAGAGCCTCGACGACCCCGACCTCAACATCACGCAGACCTACGACCTCGAACTGATCAAGCTGAAGCACCTGAAGGCCGTGTCGAAGACCAAGGTCGCCGACGACGTGCCGGTCGCGCCGTCGAACGTCGGCAAGGCGTCGATGCCGGACTACAACACCCTGCGCCAGCAGGCCGTGCACAAACTCGCCGGGGGGGCGCAGACGTTCGCCGGTCAGGCCGACGACCCGTTCTTCCTGGACCTGCGCGTCTTCGACCTGCTGTACGGCGGAAACCTCTCCGAGGTCGGCAACGACACCCTCAAGGGCTACAACGTCAACTCCATAGCCCTGCAGGTCCCCAACAGCCTCATCACCGAGTCGCACGAGCAGCCGGTGGTCGGCATCTGGTCGACGACCCAGCGCAAGAACGCCAAGGGCTACTTCACCCAGGTCTCCCGCCTCGGCAACCCGCTGGTCAACGAGGTCGTCAACCCCATCAAGGACAAGGACACGTTCAACGCGTCCACCCCGCGCGACGACGGTCAGTTCCTGAAGAACGTCACCAACCCGGAGCTGCCGAAGCTCATCGAGGCGATCTACAAGATCCCGGCACCGGCCGAGCCCCGCAACGACCTGGTCGACGTCTTCCTCAAGGGAGTGAAGGACCTCAACCAGCCGCCGCACGTGACGCCATCGGAGCAGCTGCGGCTCAACACGTCCATCAAGCCGGCCGCCAAGCCCAAGCGCCTCGGTGTCCTCGACGGTGACAACGCGGGCTTCCCGAACGGCCGTCGCCTCACCGACGACGTGATCGACGCGTCGCTGCAGGTCGTCGAGGGCGAGCTGCTCGGTGCGAAGAACGACCTCGGTGACGCGGTCGACAAGAACGACAAGAAGTTCGAGAAGTACTTCCCGTACGTGGCTCTGCCGACGGAGGGTTCGCGCGGCCCGCTCGCCAAGGGCGTGGACGGCGGCAACGACGTCCGCAGCCAGCTGGGCGACGCGCTCCAGCCGGCCGGTGCGCAGAGTTCGGACGACATGGGTCTGATGGCCGCCTCCGCGGGGGCCGGCGCGGGCGGCATCGTCCTCATCGGCGCGGCCCTGATGTGGTGGCGCCGCATGCGGAACCGGGCGTACTGACCCGCTCCGCTGCCACCGACTGGCGCGGCCCGTTCCCATCCCCCACGGCGCGGGCCGCGCCGCCGACTTCCGCACCCGCACCCGCACATCCGACCGAGGAGTGGTCATGCCCCCGCGTACGACCGACAGCACACCGGGACACCCCGACGACCACCGGTCGCCGTCGACGTCCCCCGTGCACCCGGAGCCCGAGGGGCGGCCCGATGTCCCTGCCACCGGGGCGGGGGCCGACTCCGGCCCGGCAGACGCCGGCACGGCCGGCACCAGCGCCGGCTCCGGCTCCGGCTCCGGCTCCGGCTCCGGCGGCGACAACGACAGCGACAGCGACAGCGACAGCGACAGCACGTCCGGGGCCCGCCCCGAGGGGAGCGGCTCCGGCTCCGTACCGGATGCCGGCCGGCGGGTCGTCGCCGTGCGGCGGGCCGCCGCCGGGGGCCGGCGGTGGCGGGCCCTGCATGTCGCCGGATGCGCGATGCTGCTGGCGGTCGCGGTGACCGGCGGGGCCATCGCCGTCGGGGGTGCGCAGGACCGGGGTGCGGGGGTCGACGCCGTGTCGGCGGCCGGGGCGCTGTCGCCCGGCGAACTCGCGCGGGGCGACCTCGACGCGGGCATCGCGTCCCTGCAGCAGCACCTGCGTGCCCAGCCGCGGGACTTCGGCAGCTGGGCCACCCTCGGGCTCGCCCATGTCGAGCAGGCCCGCACCAAGGGCGATCCGTCCCGCTACCCCCAGGCCGAGCGCGCCCTGAACCGGTCCCTGCGATTGGAGCCGGGCAACGACCAGGCCCTGGCGGGCCGCGCCGCCCTCGCCGCCGCCCGGCACGACTTCCCCGGCGCCCTGTCCTACGCGGACCGGGCCCTGAAGCGGAACCCCTACAGCGAACGCGCCCTGTGCACCCGCGTCGACGCCCTCGTCGAACTCGGCCGGTACGACGACGCCGCGAAGGCCGCCGACACCGCCGACGACCGGCGCCCGGGCGTCCCCGTCTTCACCCGGTACGCGTACGTGCACGAGCTGCGCGGCGACGTCCGTACGGCGCGTGCCGTACTGGAGCGCGCCCTGGCCTCGGCGAACGCGCCCGGTGACGTCGCATACGTCGCCACGGCCCTCGGCCAGCTCGCCTGGAACCAGGGCCAGTACAAGACGGCCCTCGGCCACTACGCCCGCGCCCTGGCCGCCGACGACGCCTATCTGCCCGCCCTGGAGGGCCGCGCCCGTGCCCAGGCCGCGAGCGGCGACCGGGCGGCGGCGGTGAAGGGGCTGGAGCAGGTCGTCGCCCGCTTCCCGCTGCCCGGGCCGCTCGTCGCGCTCGGCGAGCTGTACGAGGACCGCGGTGCCGACGGCGACCGTGCGAAGGCCGGCGACCAGTACGCCCTCGTCGACGCCTGGACGGCGCTGGCCCGCGCCGGCGGCGCCAACACCGACCTCGAGACGGCCATGGCCGCCGCCGACCACGGCGACAAGAAGGAGGCCCTGCGTGCCGCCCGCGCCGAGTGGGACCGCCGCCACAGCGTGCACACCGCCGACGCCCTCGCCTGGGCCCTGCACGTCAACGGCCGTGACGAGGAAGCCCTGCCCTACGCCCGCCGGGCGACCGCCACCGGCTACCGCAACGCCGTCTTCCTCTATCACCGCGGTGTCATCGAACGCGCCACCGGCGCCGGCCGAGAGGCCCGTACGCACCTGAAGGCCGCGCTGGACCTGAACCCCGGCTTCTCGCCCCTCGGCGCGCGTGAGGCCCGTACCGCACTCGAGGATCTGGAGGGGAACCGGTGATCCTGCGCCGGCTGTTCGCGTCCGGCGCCGCCGTCCTCACGGCCGCCTGCGCGCTCACCCTGCTGCCCGCCGCCACGGCGAGCGCCCACCCGCTGGGCAACTTCACCGTCAACCGCTACGACGGCCTCGTCGCCGCCCCCGGTGAACTGCGGGTCCATCACGTCGAGGACCTCGCGGAGATCCCGGCGACCCAGGCGGGGCCGGACATCGAGCGGCTCGGCATCGCCATGTGGGCGCGCGAGCGGTGCGCCACGGCCGCCGAGGACAGCCGCGCGACCGTCGACGGCCGCCGGGTCGCCCTCACCACCGAGCGCAGCCGCGCGCGCGTGCGGCCCGGGCAGGCGGGGCTCGACACCCTCCGGCTGGAGTGCGAACTGACCGCCGCGCTCCCTTCGGGCGGCGGGACCATGGCCCTCGGTTTCCACGGCGCGGGCGCCTCCAGCGGCCCGGGCTGGCGGGAGATCACGGCGCGGGGCGACCGGATGACGCTCGCCGCGTCGGACGTGCCGGAGAAGTCGATCTCGGACGAACTGACCAGCTATCCGGAGGAGTTGCTGTCGTCCCCGGCCGACACCGCGTCGGCCGCCCTGCGGGTGCGCCCCGGTGGTGCCGCCCTGGCCGAGGAGCAGCCGGACACGCCGGCGGCCTCCGTGCTCCCGCGCGGTGCGGACCGCTGGACCCGTGCCCTGGACGACCTCGTGGCCCGGCAGGACCTCACGGCCGGCTTCGCCGCGCTGGCCCTGCTCATCGCCGTCGTCCTGGGCGCGATGCACGCGCTCGCCCCGGGCCACGGCAAGACCATCATGGCCGCGACGGCGGCGGCCCGGGGCGGCCAGGCACGGATGAAGGACGTCCTGCCCATGGCCGCCTCGGTGACCGTCACGCACACGCTCGGCGTGGTCGCCCTGGGCCTGCTGGTCACGGCCGGTTCGGCGGCGGCCCCTTCGGTGATCGCCTGGCTCGGCGTCGCCAGCGGCGTGCTGGTGACCCTGGCGGGTGCGAGCCTGGTCCGCCGCGCCCTGCGCAACCGCGCGCACACCCACCACCCGCACGGCACACACCACCATGGCGGCCACACCCACGACGGCGACCACCACCACGGTCACCCGCACGGCCACGAGCACGACCACACGCACCACCACCACGAGCACCCGCACGGCCACGACCATGACCACAGCCACGAGCACGACCACGACCACGACCACGACCACCCGCACGATCACGCCCACCCGCACTCCCACCCCCACACGGTGGAGCACACCCACGGCGGCTTCACCCACTCCCACCCCGTCGCCCCCACCCTCCGCGGCACGATCCTCATGGGATTCGCGGGCGGCCTCGTGCCCAGCCCGTCCGCCGTCGTGGTGCTGGTCGGCGCCGCCGCGCTCGGGCAGGCCTGGTTCGGTCTGCTGCTCGTCGTCGCCTACGGCGTCGGGCTGGCGCTGACCCTCACCGCCGCCGGGTACGCCGTCGTCAAGGCGGGCAGCGGCATGACCCGGTTGCTGGAGCGGCGCCCCCGCTGGACGGCGGGCCCGGTCGCCGCCCTGGTACGCCGCACCGCACCGCTCGGCTCGGCCTTCGCCGTGCTGGTTCTCGGGGCCGGACTCGTGTTCAAGGGGGCGGCATCCGCGCTCGGCTGAGTTACGTTCGTGAGGCATCGGACGTCAGGAGAAAAAGCGGACGTCGTGAGGAAATCCGACCGCGTGGGGAAAACACTCCCCATGGAGATTTCGCCCGGCTGCGAATGGGGGCGCCGTGTTCGAAGAACCGGGCCATGAGCGTGTGATCGCGGGCCGCTACCGGCTCCTGGCGCCGCTCGGCGAGGGCGGTATGGGCACCGTGTGGCGCGCCCGCGACGAGGTGCTGCACCGCGAGGTCGCCGTCAAGGAGGTGCGCGCCCCGTCCGGGCTGGCCGGCGACGACGTGCAGCGGATGTACGCGCGGCTGGAGCGCGAGGCGTGGGCGGCGGCCCGGGTCGCCAACCGCAACGTGGTGACGGTGTACGACGTGGCGACGGACGACGGCCGGCCGTGGATCGTCATGGAGCTGGTCCGCGGCCTGTCGCTGGCCGAGATCCTGGACGCCGAGGGCCCGATGGCACCGGAGCGTGCCGCGCACATCGGCGCGGAGGTGCTGGCCGCGCTGCGGGCCGCGCACGAGGCCGGGGTGCTGCACCGCGACGTGAAGCCGGCCAACGTGCTGATCTCGAACGACGGCCGGATCGTGCTGACCGACTTCGGCATCGCCATGGTCGAGGGCAGCTCCGCGCTGACCATGACCGGCGAGGTCATCGGCTCGCCCGAATTCCTCGCACCGGAGCGGGCGCTGGGCCGCACACCGGGCCCGGAGTCGGACCTGTGGTCGCTCGGTGTGCTGCTCTACGCCGCCGTCGAGGGCCACTCCCCCTTCCGTCACGACACCCCCCTGAGCACACTGCGGGCGATCGTCGACGAGGAGCTGCCGCCGCCGTACCGGGCCGGGCCGCTCGCCCCGGTGATCGAGGGGCTGCTGCGCAAGGACCCCGAGCAGCGGCTGCCGCCCGAGCGGGCCGAGGAGGATCTGCGGGTGGTCGCGGCGGGCGGGTCGCCGCGCGCGGACACCACGCGCGCGGTGCCGTTCCCGCCGACGGTGGTGGGCCACCCCGAGCCCGCTCCCACGCCTCCCCCGGCGTTCCCGGGCCGGTCGGCGGCCGGTTCGGGTGTGACCACGACGGCCACGGGGCAGGACGGGGGCCGGGACCGCCGGGCCGGCCGCGTGCTGGTCGTGGGCGTGGTCGCGCTGGCGCTCGCGGTGGGCGGGCTGACGTACGCGCTGCTGCACGACGGGGACGGCTCCGGCGGCCGGGACCAGGGCGCCGGGAACGGTACGCCCACCGCGACCAAGAGCCCGCCCCGCAACACCGGGACGGAGAAGTCCAGCCCGTCCCCGACTCCGAGCGAGTCGAAGGAGAGCAGTGCGCCGCCGCAGTCGGTGAAGGTGTCCCTCCAGGGCCGGCGCACCGACTACTCGGGCACGTGCCCGCCACCCGCCGCTCGGGCACCCGAGTTCACGGCGACGCTCACGGTGGGGCGGCTGCCGGCCGAGGTCAGCTACCGCTGGGTGACGCAGGACGGCCAGGTGCTCGACGGGGGGTGGAAGACCCTGTCGTTCCCGGAGGGCGGCGGCCGCTCGAAGCAGGACTCGGTGCGGGTGTCGACGCAGGCGCAGACCGGAACGTTCGAGAACGAGATCGGCGTGGAGGTGCGGGAGCCGGTGCGTACGACGTCCGAGTCGGTGCCCTTCTCGGTGACGTGCGAGACGGAGACCCCGACGGGCGGGGCCTCCCCTTCTCCCTCCGGCACGGATCCGGACGCGAACCCGGGCTCGGGCTCGGGTTCCGGCTCCGGCTCCGGCTCCGGCTCGGACGACGGCTGAGCGGTCAGTCGTTGCTGTTCAGGACGGGCAGGTAGCCACCCGACTGACCGGGAGCCTTCGGGTGGTACGACTCGCCGATGTTGAGCCAGCTGACGCTGTGCAGCCACGAGTCACCGGAGCAGATCTCGTGACCGGTGAAGGTGGTGCGGACGTCGCCGAAGGCGAAGCCGTGGTTCGCGGCCCGCTTGGCGATGGCGGTGTTGAGGTGGTCGGAGGCGTCGTTGATGGCCTTGCGCTTGGTCTCGGACAGACCGAGGCAGGTGGTGCCGAGCTTGTAGAAGCGGGGGTAGCCGAGGACGACGACCTTGGCGGCGGGGGCCTTGGAACGGATCGCCGAGTACACGCCGTCGAGGTTGCCGGGCAGCGTGGAGTCGACGTACGCGCGGGCGGTGTTGATGCGGGAGACGCAGGCGCTGTCGGACTGGGTCACACAGGTCGTCATGACGTCGGCGAAACCGGCGTCGTTGCCGCCGATGCTGATCGAGACGAGGGCGGTGGAGGCGCTGAGCGGAGTGAGCTGACTCGCCAGAACATCACCCGTTCGGGCGCCCGAGCAGGCGGTGAAGTCGAAGGTCGAGGGGGCGTGGGCGGCTGCCCAGAGGTAGGGGTAGGCCTTGGTGCTGCGCTTGCAGTCGCCGCTGGAACTGATGTAGCTGCCGGCTCCGACTCCGGAGGAATAGGAGTCACCGAGGGCCACATAGCCGCCAGTTGCGGCGAGTGAGGACGCCTGCGCCGTCGCCGCCCCGGTGAGGGCGGTGCCGACGGCGAGGAGGAGCGAGCTCACGAGCACGACAAGTCGGGAACGTCTCATGGAACCTCCCTTTAGCAGGATCTCTGCCATAACCGTGGTAGCAGCTACGCGTGTTGACAGGAAGTGTCCATGCCAAGTCTGTTGCGTTCCCTCCCCGGATTCCCGGCGCGTTCCCCACACCTCTCGTCACGCCCGACCCCTCTTGTTGCGTGCTCATGACAGGTTTGTTGACTGATCCTCAACTCCCTTGTTCCGCACCGGTGGTTGGCAGACGCTTTACTCCGGCCGGGAGCGGAACGCGACGCTCCCCGGCTCGTGTGCGCGAGCACGCGCACACCCCCCACACGACGCGCGCCCCACCCGGGCGCGCGCTGGAGGAGGACTCCCCCGTCATGGCACAACAGCGCAGCAAGAGACTCGGATCCGCCGCACTCACCACACTGGCGACGGCCGCCCTCGTGGGCGGGCTCACCACGCTTCCCGCCCAGGCCGCACCCGCCGAGGGCCGGGTGCTCGCCGCGGGCTCTCCGACGGCGATCAAGGACAGCTACCTGGTCACGCTCAAGAAGAGCGCGGGCCTCAAGGCGTCCTCGGCCGCGGGCAAGGGCCTGGTGAAGGAGTACGGCGGCTCGGTCGACACCACGTTCGGCAAGGCGCTGAACGGCTACTCCGCCACCCTCTCCGCCGCCGAGGCCCGGCGGCTCGCCGCCGACCCGGCGGTGGCCTCCGTCGAGCAGAACCAGCGCGTCACGCTCGCCGCCACCCAGACCGACGCCCCCTGGGGCCTGGACCGCATCGACCAGGCCTCACTGCCCCTGACCGGCACCTACTCCTATCCGGACAGCGCGGGCAGCGGTGTGACGGTCTATGTGATCGACACCGGTGTGCGCATCACCCACCAGCAGATCAGCGGCCGCGCCTCGCACGGCTACGACGCCGTCGACGGCGACAACGACGCCTCGGACGGCAACGGCCACGGCACCCATGTGGCCACCACGATCGCCGGCACGACCTACGGCGTCGCCAAGAAGGCGAAGATCGTGGGCGTGCGCGTGCTGAACAACAGCGGCTCCGGCACCACCGCCGGTGTGATCGCGGGCATCGACTGGGTCACGAAGAACCACTCCGGCCCCTCGGTCGCCAACCTGTCGCTCGGCGGCGGCGCCTCCGCGACCCTGGACACGGCCGTCCGCAACTCCATAGCCGGCGGTGTCACCTACGCCGTCGCCGCGGGCAACAGCAGCACCACCGCCTCCTCGTCGTCCCCCGCCCGGGTCGCCGAGGCCATCACGGTCGGCGCCACCACCGGCACCGACGCCAAGGCGAGCTACTCCAACTACGGCTCCGTCCTGGACATCTTCGCGCCCGGCTCGTCGATCACGGCCGGCTGGCACACCAGCGACACCGCCACCAACACCATCTCCGGCACCTCGATGGCGACCCCGCACGTCGCGGGCGCGGCGGCGGTCTACCTGGCCGGCCACGCCTCCTCCACCCCGGCCCAGGTCGCCACGGCCCTGGTGAACGGCGCCGTCACCGGCAAGGTCACCAGCGCGGGGTCCGGCTCGCCGAACCGCCTGTTGCAGATCGTGCGGTGACCGGCGTCCGCACCGGCACCTGAACACGCGTTCCCCGGAGGCCCAGATCACCTCCGGGGAACGCATGTTTATGGGACGGGAACGTGCAACTTACGTCACACAACGTGTCTCTCGCATCGACCAAACCAACAAAAACGTGAGAGGCCGTTCCAGGTCTTGCCATACGGGTTCAATCGTCAATACCGTCATACATCTCACCCGCATCGGTCCGTCAGTACGCGGCTCTAGGGGAGGGCTCAAGGACCGCGACGAACCGGCGCGGGGCGCGGTAGGGGGGTGCCGTGCTCGGTGACCGCAACTGTCTCCGGGCCGTGCCGCGCGGTCGGCTGCCGTCGTGCGCGGCCGGCCAGCTTTGCCAGCTCACCCGGCGTGCCGGAGCGTCATCCCGGCATGCCTCGCCGTCTCGGCGTGCCTCGGGTGAGAAC
The DNA here is from genome assembly GCF_042733745.1 of Streptomyces sp. NPDC059696. Classification (NCBI taxonomy): domain Bacteria; kingdom Bacillati; phylum Actinomycetota; class Actinomycetes; order Kitasatosporales; family Streptomycetaceae; genus Streptomyces; species Streptomyces sp. NPDC059696. The sequence continues at coordinate 76,109 of NZ_JBHWFG010000006.1, read as the reverse complement.
CCCCCTTTCGAACCGGACTGGATCCGGACTGCCCTGGGGGGGCGGTCCACCGGACGAGAGGGACCAGACTCATGAGCTCAGTTCTGCAGTCGGCCGCGACGCAGCAGCGTCCGCCGACCGCCTCCAAGTACCGGCCCGTCTCCTCTCACCTGGCCATCGCGCCGCCGGTGAGCGTGGTGATCCCGGCCATGAACGAGGCGGAGAACCTGCCGTACGTCTTCAAGACCCTGCCCGACTGGATACACGAAGTGGTCCTGGTCGACGGCAACTCCACCGACAACACCGTCGACGTGGCCCGCGAGCTGTGGCCCGAGGTGAAGGTCGTCGAACAGCGCGGCAAGGGCAAGGGCGACGCCCTGATCACCGGCTTCCAGGCCTGCACCGGCGACATCATCGTGATGGTCGACGCCGACGGCTCGGCGGACGGCGGGGAGATCCTCAGTTACGTCTCCGCCCTGGTCTCCGGCGCCGACTTCGCCAAGGGCTCCCGCTTCGCCAACGGCGGCGGCACCGACGACATGACCTTCATCCGCAAGATGGGCAACTGGGCCCTGTGCACGGCCGTCAACCGCAAGTTCGGCGCCCGCTACACCGACCTGTGCTACGGCTACAACGCGTTCTGGCGGCACTGCCTCGACAAGATCGACCTCGACTGCACCGGTTTCGAGGTCGAGACCCTGATGAACATCCGGGTGGTCAAGGCCGGGCTCAAGGTGCAGGAGATCCCGAGCCACGAGTACCTGCGCATCCACGGCGTCAGCAACCTGCGGGCCGTGCGGGACGGCTTGCGCGTGCTGAAGGTGATCCTCCAGGAGCGCTCCAACCGCCGTGCGCTGCGGCGCCGTTCGCCCCGGTCGTCGACGCCGGCCGCGATGCGGGGAGAGGTGTCTTGAGCGGTCCCGGCATCTCCGTCGTGATCTGCGCGTACACCGAGGACCGCTGGGAGGACATCCTCGCGGCGGTCTCCTCGGTCCGCGCGCAGTCACGGCCGGCCCTGGAGACGCTGGTGGTCGTCGACCACAACCAGGCCCTCCTGGACCGTCTCGGCAAGGAGTACAAGGAAGTCGAGGAGGTGCGGGTGCTCGCCAACGCGGGCCCCCGCGGCCTGTCCGCCGGCCGCAACACCGGCATCGCCGCGGCCCGGGGCGAGGTCGTGGCCTTCCTCGACGACGACGCCGTGGCCGAGCGCGACTGGCTGCGGCACTTCGCCGAGGCGTACACCGACCCGCGGGTGATGGCCGTCGGCGGGCGCACGGAGCCGGTCTGGGCGTCGGGGCGGCGGCCCGACTGGTTCCCCGAGGAGTTCGACTGGGTGGTGGGCTGCACCTACCGGGGCCTGCCCCGCGGCCGGGTGCGGGTGCGCAACGTGCTCGGCGGCAACGCCTCGTTCCGCCGCAGCGCCTTCGACGCGGCGGGCGGCTTCGCCACCGGCATCGGCCGGGACGGCGACAAACGCCCGCTGGGCTGCGAGGAGACGGAGCTGTGCATCCGTCTGTCCCGGGCCCGGCCCGACGCGGTGTTGCTGATCGACGACCGGGCGGTGATCCACCACCGGGTGCCCGAGGTCCGCGAGCACTTCCGCTACTTCCGCACCCGCGCCTTCGCCGAGGGCCTCTCCAAGGCTCTGGTGGCCCGGAGTGTCGGGGCCGGCAAGGGCCTGGAGTCGGAGCGCCGGTACGCCACGCGGGTCCTGCCCGCCGGTGTGGCCCGGGGCCTGCGCGACGCGCTGCTGGCCCGGCCGGGCGGTGCGGGGCGGGCCGGCGCGATCGTGGCCGGGGTGCTGACGGCGGCGGGCGGTTACGTCGTCGGCAGCGTCCGGGCACGCCGGGGCGGGACCACGTTCCAGGTGCCCGGGGTGGAGGGGGCGGCCCGTGGATGACGTCCGCGTACCGATCCTCATGTACCACGCGGTCGCGACCGACCCGAACGAGGCGACGCGCGCGCTGTCGGTGACCCCGGAGGCGTTCGCCGAGCAGATGGCGGTGCTCGCCGACCGCGGGTTCAGGCCGCTCACCACGGGCGGGCTGGCGGCGTGCTGGCGCTCCGGCCGGGCCCTGCCCGAGCGGCCGGTGCTCATCACCTTCGACGACGGCTACGAGGGCGTGCACCGCCACGCCCTCCCCGCGCTCGCCAAGCACGGTTTCCCGGCCACCCTGTTCGTCTCGACCGGGTGGCTCAGGGGGCCGTACGACACCGGGGGCGGCCTGGACACCATGCTGGACTGGGACCAGGTCCGCGACCTCGCGGCGGCCGGCGTCGAGATCGGCGGGCACAGCCACAGCCATCCGCAGCTCGACCAGGTCTCCGACGCCACGCTGCGGTTCGAGCTGATCCACTGCAAGGAGATCGTCTCGGACCAACTGGGCTCCGTCCCGGCCTCGTTCGCCTACCCCTACGGCTACTCCAGCCGCCGGGTCCGGCAGGCCGTGCGCGAGACGGGGTACGCCCAGGCCCTCGCCGTCGGCAACGGTCTCGCGCGGCGCGCCCAGGGACCGTACGCGCTGCGGCGGGTGACGGTGCGCCGGGGCACCGGCGTCGAGGAGTTCGAGCGGGTGGTCGAGGGCCGCGCGATCACCCGTACGTTCGCCGGGGACCGGGCCCTGACCAAGGGGTACGCCGTGGTCCGCAGGGCCCGGCAGGCACGCCGGCTGGTCTCCCGCTCTGGGGGCTGACCTGCACGGGGACGACATGCCGCGGGCACGCGGAAACCGGGTGCACGCGGCGTCGTCGTGCCGGATCATGGCGGCATGTCTGGAAACCCGCACGAGGCGCTGCCGATCCGGCTCAACGTCGACGACTCCGACTCCCCGTCCGACGTCGTCGACGCGCTGTTCCTCGGCCGCTTCGCGACGGGCGAGCAGCCGTACTCCCACGCCGTGAACATCGACCGGGTGCGGTCCGGGGCGACGCTGATGCCGCCCGGCGCCCGGGTGCTGCGCGTCGCCCGGGACGACGACCGCAGCGCGACCCTCGCCGAGGGCGACGGCTGGACGCTGCTGGTCTCCCGCTGGAACCGGGGCGCCGACGTCACCGTGACGGCGACCGGCGAGGAACTCGCGAAGAAGGTCCTCGACCAGGCCACGGACGGCGCCGCGGACGAACCCGAACCGCAGCCGGAGAACGTCCCGATGGGCTTCTGGTACGTCTCCCCGCGGCGTGGCCCGCACCGCACCACCCGCCAGATCGCCGCGGGCACCTGGGACGAGGTCCGGCCCAACTACACCGCTCCGGTGGCGGACGCCATGGACCGCCTGATGAAGACGACCCCCGAGGACATCGCGGGCCGGCTCCTGCTGCTGCACGGCCCGCCGGGCACCGGCAAGACCTCGGCGCTGCGCACCCTGGCCCGGTCCTGGCGCGACTGGTGCCAGGTCGACTGCGTCCTGGATCCCGAGCGGCTCTTCTCCGACGTCGGTTACCTCATGGACATCGCCATCGGTGAGGAGGACGCCACGGGCAAGGGCCGCTGGCGGCTGCTGCTCCTGGAGGACTGCGACGAACTGATCCGCGGCGAGGCCAAGCACACGGCCGGCCAGGCACTGTCCAGGCTGCTGAACCTGACGGACGGCCTGCTCGGCCAGGGCCGCAACGTGCTCGTCGGCGTCACGACCAACGAGGACCTGGAGCGTCTGCACCCGGCCGTGGTCCGCCCCGGCCGCTGCCTCGCCCGCATCGAGGTCGGGCCGCTGACCCGGACGGAGGCGGTGAACTGGCTCGGCCGGGAGGACGGCGTCGGCCGCGAGGGCGCGACCCTGGCGGAGCTGTACGCGCTGCGCCGGGGCACGTCCCCGACGGCCCTGCCCGAGCCGCGCGGGGGTGTCGACGCGGGCCTGTATCTGTAGGAGCCCCGCCCTCCGCGGTGTTTTGATGGACGTATGACCCTGTTCGTCGGCACGTCCGGATGGCAGTACAAGGACTGGCGGGACGTCCTGTACCCGTCCGGGCTGCCGATGCGGCTCTGGCTGGAGGAGTACACGGGGCACTTCGCCACCGTCGAGATCAACAACGCCTTCTACCGGCTGCCGGCCCGGGAGACGTTCGAGGACTGGCGGCGGCGGGTGCCCGGCGACTTCGTCGTCGCGGTCAAGGCGAGCCGCTATCTGACCCACATCAAGCGGCTGAAGGACCCCGAGGAGCCGGTGCACCGGCTGATGAGCCACGCGGCGGGCCTCGGCGACCGGCTCGGCCCGGTGCTGCTCCAGCTCCCGCCCACCCTGCGCGCCGACCCGGGCCTGCTGGACGCGTGCCTGGCCTGCTTCCCTGCCTCGACCCGTATCGCGGTCGAGCCGCGCCACGACTCGTGGTGGACGCCGCAGGTCCGGCGCGTCCTGGAGGCCCGGCGCGCCGCCCTGTGCTGGGCCGACGTGCTGGCCCGCCCGGCGACCCCGCTGTGGCGCACCACCGACTGGGGCTATGTCCGCTTCCACCAGGGCCGCGCCAAGCCCTGGCCCCGCTACGGGCGCCGCTCGCTGGCCACCTGGCTCGACCGCATCGCCACCACCTGGACCGACGGCGAGGACGTCTACGCGTACTTCAACAACGACCCGGGCGGCGCGGCGGTGGAGGACGCGATGGCGTTCGCACGGGCGGGGAGGTCTGCGGGACTGGACGTCACCCGGACCCCGGAACGCCTGACACAGCCGTCCGGTTGAGGGGCGCCACCGGCCGCCCGGTCGAGGAGTGCCACTGGCCGTCCGGCTGCGGGGTGCCGGCGTCCGTCCCGGTTGCGGGTGCCGCCGGCCGTCCGGTTGTGGGGACCGCCAGCCGCAGGCAGGGGTGCCACCGGCCGTCCGGGCGAGGGATGCCGTCGGCCGCAGCGAGGGGGTGCCGCCGGCCGCACCCCCGTCCCGCTACCGGCCGTACGCCGCTCGCAGGGCGTCCCGGACCGCGGCGAGGGCGTCGTCCTCGCCCAGTCCCAGTCTCCTGGCGCGCTCCGCGTAGGCCTGGGCGGCAGAGGCCAGTTCACGGTCCGCCGCCGCGCCCGCGGCGGCGACGAACGTGCCGTTGCGCCCCCGCGTCTCGATCACCCCGTCCGCCTCCAGCGCCCGGTACGCCTTGGCGACGGTGTTCGCGGCGAGGCCCAGCGACTCGGCCAGCCCCCGTACGGTCGGCAGCCGGTAGCCCACCGGCAGCGCACCCGACCGCGCCTGCTCGGAGATCCGCGCCCGCACCTGCTCGTAGGGCGGAGCACTGTCGTCGATGTCGATCTTCAAGGTCACAGGCCCGATTGTCGCGCACCCGCCGGAAAATGAGAGGCACCCGGAAGGGGCCACGCGTAGCGTGCGCCTCCATGACCGTGATCGTGCGCGACCTGCGTCCCGACGTCCGAGCCGATGCCGAGGGGTTCTCCGAGACCCGCCGCCTCGCCCTGCCCTACCTGTTGTCCACCCCCGAGTCGGTGGTGCACACCCTGACGCACGTCCACCCGGACGCCCACTTCGGGCAGCTCGTCGCCGAGGAGGACGGCGAGATCATCGGCACCGCCCAGGTCAGCGTCGCCCACGACAGCCCGGAGCCCGGCCAGGGCTCGGCCAACATCTATGTGCGCCCCGACCGCAGGAACCGCGGCGCCGGTTCGCTGCTGCTGCGTACGGCGCAGGAGCGCCTGGGACGCCTGGGCGTCACGAAGCTGTTCACCTGGGTCCTGGACGAACCGGACCACCGCGCCTTCGCCGAGCGGCACGGCTTCCGGGCCAGCCGCTCCGCCTTCTTCCTGCGCCTGGACCTGGCGGGCGGCACGCTTCCGCCCCGGCAGGAGCCGCCGGCCGGCGTCGAGCTGCGCACGGCCGCCGACTTCGCGGACGATCCGCGCCCGGTGTTCGAACTGGACGCGGCGACCTCGTCGGACGAACCGGGCGACATCGAGGTGGAGTTCACCGACTACGAGGCCTGGCTCGAGGAGCACTGGAAGCACCCGCTGCTGAACCGCGACCTGACGACGGTCGCGGTCGTCGACGGCCGGCCCGCCGCGTTCAGCGTGGCGTACACCGACGGCGCGTCACGCTATGCCACGGCCATGACCGGCACCGCCCGGGAGTTCCGCGGCCGGGGCCTGGCGAAGCTCGCCAAGAACGACTCGCTGCACCGCGCCCGGGCGGCAGGGTGCACGGAGGCGTTCACCGGCAACGACACCGGGAACGAGCCGATGATCGCCATCAACAAGTGGTTCGGTTACGAGATCTGTGCGAAGGAAGTGCGCTATGTCCGCGAACTCGGCTGACGGGGCCCCGCAGCTGGACGTCGTGCTCGTCAAGGCGGGCCGTACGAAGATCCGTTACCGGGGCGAACTGCTGTCGGACGACGGCACGCGGGTCGCGGTCCGCGCTCCGTGGGCCGGCTCCGGCGTGCGGGACTTCGGCTTCGTCCGTTTCGAGTCCGGGGACGTCTTCACGGAGTACTACTGGCGCGACCTCCCCCACTGCCTTAAGGGCGTGGGCGGTACCCCCAGGTACGCGATCAAGGAGGTGCGCTCCGCGACGGGCGCGCTGAAGGGCTGGTACTGCGACGTCACCCGCCCCGCCCGGCGCTCCGGAGCGGAGCTGGTCGTGGAGGATCTCGACCTCGACCTGTGGCGCTCGGCGGACGGCACGGACGTACGGCGTCTGGACGAGGACGAGTTCACCGAGAGCGGCCTGGCCGAGTCGGACCCGGACGCGGCCCGGGCCGCGCTGGCCGCACTGGACGAACTGGAGTCACTCGCCCGGGACGGCGGCTTCACCGCACTCCTGGCCTGAGCGAGGAGGAACACGGCGTCGCGGCCGGCGAGCTTCTCGCGGGCCAGGGACACCATGGCCGGGGACGCGTCCACGCCCGTCACGCGGTGGCCCTGCTCGGACGCGAGGAGTGACAGGCTGCCCGTGCCGCAGCCGCGGTCCAGCACGTCACCCGGGCGCCCCGGCAGCCAGTCCCGCAGCCGTCCGGCCCAGGCCAGACGCACCTCGGGGTCGCGCAGGCCGTGGTCCGGCTCCTCGTCGAAGGAGGCGGCCTCGGCGTCCCGGTCCACGTCGGTCATGGCCTCAGGGTGACACCCACCACTGACACTCGGATCGTGACTGCCGCCACTGACAGACCAGGAGCGATGAGTAACCCTCCCCCGAAAGGTCTACCTCCGTGAGAACGCGGAACCCGGTAGGCCCTGAAGGAGGCAGCCATGCGCCGTGTGACCGTGCAGAAGCCCCTGAAGAAGCCGGTCGTCCGCCGGGTCCTGGAGGAGGCCGACGAGCGCCGTGCCGGGCGCCCGGAGGTCCGCAAGGACATCGCACGCACCTGGTGGCCGGACGCCTGAGCGGCCGGTGCCGGTCATGGGACGCGACGCTCACAGCAGCCGTTTGCGGTAGTGGACGCGGTCGTAGGGCGCGTCCACGCGGCGCTCCACACGTACGTAGCCGTACTTCGGATAGATCCGCTGGTTCTCCCACATCAGCGCGTTCGTGAAGAGCCTGATCTCGTGCAGGCCGAGGGCACGCGCGTGCGCGTCGACGAACCGGAGCAGGCGCCGCCCCACTCCCCGGCCGTGCGCGGCGGGGTGCACGGCGATGGTGTCGAGGTAGAGGTGGTCGTCGAACGCCTCGACCACGACGAGCCCGGTCACCGGGTCGCCCGTCACGAACACCTTGCCCGCGGCCACGTTCGCCGCGTGGTCCTCCCGCATGGGCTTGGGCACCTGCCCGATGCGCTCGATGTAGGGCCGGAAGGCGGCGTCGACCACCTCCGCGACGGCCTGTACGTCGGCGGCCCCGGCCGGCCGGATCTCCTCGTCTGCCATGCCGTGACGGTACCTACCTGATGCCAGTCCGAACACTCCCTTAAGCGGGCCATAAGGATCTCCTCCACCCGCTCCCAGCAGGCGATTTCACGGTTCTTCGGAGTTAGTTTCGAACAACCCCACGGGATCCGGCCCCCTCGGGCCGGGACCTGCCCCCCTGCACCGTTTCGAGGAGTTCCCGCATGCCCGCACGCCGTACGGCCGCCGTCGTCACCGCCCTCGGCGGCCTCCCCCTCGCCCTGACCGCGCTGACCGCCGCCCCGGCCGCCGCGCACGGGTCGATGGGCGATCCGGTCAGCCGGGTCTCGCAGTGCTACGCCGAGGGGCCCGAGAGCCCGAAGTCGGCGGCCTGCAAGGCCGCGGTCGCGGCGGGCGGCACCCAGGCCCTCTACGACTGGAACGGCATCCGCATCGGCGACGCGGGCGGCCGGCACCGGCAGCTCATACCGGACGGCAAGCTCTGCAGCGCGAACAACGCGGAGTTCAAGGGGCTCGACCTTCCCCGCCGCGACTGGCCGGCGACCGGCGTCCGCAGCGGTTCGCACACCTTCAAGTACCGCGTGACGGCCCCGCACAAGGGCACCTTCACCGTGTACATCACCAAGCCCGGCTACAACCCGGCCAAGCCGCTCGCCTGGAAGGACCTGGATCTCGCGAAGCCGGTCGCGACCTCCACCGACCCGGCCGCCACCGGCGGTTTCTACACCTTCTCCGGCAAGCTGCCCCAGCGCTCCGGCAAGCACGTGCTGTACGCGGTCTGGCAGCGGTCGGACAGCCCGGAGGCGTTCTACTCCTGCTCGGACGTCTCCTTCGGCGGCGGCACGACAGGCGGCGGCACGACAGGTGGCGGCACGACAGGCGGCGCCGCGGCCCCTGCCCCGTCCGCCTCCGCTCCCAGCGAGAAGCAGATCAAGGACGGCAACGCCAAGTCGAGCGTCGAGCACCACGGACACGGCGACAACGACCCCCGCACCTCGGCGGCACCGGCCGCGGCCCCGAAGAAGCAGGCCACGCCGGACCGGCCCGAGGCCGCCGCGCCCGCGCCGAACCGGCCCAAGGCGGCCGGTGCCACGGAGAACCTCGCCGAGACCGGCGGGGACGGCAGCACCCCGTACGTCGCGATCGGCGGTGCGGCGGCCCTGGCGCTGGGCGCCTCGGCTCTGTTCCTCTCGGCCCGGCGCCGGGCGGTGGGCGGCGGCCGGCACGGCCGCTGATCCCCACCACCGCGCCCATGACTCGGGTCCTGTCCGGCGGCTCAGGCCGGACAGGACCCGAAACGTTTCCCCGACACGTGTCAACGGGCGGCACGCCAACGGGTGACACGTGTCATTCGAAGGCCGACAGACAGGTGGTGGGCGTCGCGCGGCCCGGGTCGAGGGCGTTGGCCACCTCGTGGAAGACGACCCGGTCGAGCAGCCCGGCGGCCACGTGCTCGGACAGGTCGACGGCGCACAGGTCCTGGAGCAGGACGTTGCGCACGTCCGGCCCGCTCAGGTACTGGGTGCGCCACGGCGTGACCACCTCGTCGTACCGGGTGGCGATGACGGTGTAGCGCACGCCGGGCACGGTGTCGCCGCCCGCGTTGAGCTTGGTGAGGAAGGCGGAGCCGGTGACCTGGTCGGCGAGGGCGGGGGTGTTCTTCGAGAGCAGGTCCGCGGCGCCCGGGAAGTAGGGCAGCAGGTTGGTGAAGCCGTTCAGATCGGTGCCGTGGTTGCTGGGCGCGATGCCGACCAGGGCGTGCACCTGGGCGGCTCCGCCGAGGAACTTGAGGTAGTAGCGGGGCATCATGCCGCCCTGCGAGTGTCCGACGATGTCGGTCTCGGCGGCGCCCGTGGCCGCGAGCACCTTGCCCACGAAGTCCTTCAGCTGGACGGCGGACCTGTCGACGGGGCCGAGGCCGTGGAAGAGGGGGACGCCTTGCAACTGGCCGTAGTCGAGGGAGAAGACGCAGTAGCCGCGGACCTGCAGGTAGGGGGCGAGGCCCAGCCAGTTGTCGACGGAGTTCCCGAGGGTGCCGTGGACCAGGACGACGGGGCGGGGGTGGGCGGCGGACGGCTTGCAGGAGTAGTCGTTCCAGCCGGAGCTCGGGGCGCCGGCGGCCTGGGCGGTGGTGGCGGGGACGGTGACGGCGGCGGCGGTCAGCAGCAGCGCGGCCAGGGGTCTGAGCACTCGTTTCCAGGGCAGCATCGGGTGATCTCCTTGCGGCTCAAGGGAGGTGCGACGGCACGGGGCCCTGTGATCCGGATCACGGGATGCTGTTCATTCGTCAAGTTACGGGCGAGTAGCCGAACTGGGAAGTTACGCGTCAGTAAAAACTTGCGGCGACAACCGGCCCGGGCCGGCACCCCCTCACCAGGCGGGCCGCACCGGCCCACGCGGGGCGATCCGCAGCAACTGCTCCGCCAGCGTCCGCAGTTCCCGCTCCCCCAGCAGATCCGCCCACTCCCGTACCGCTTCCGCGGCCACCTCCTCCGCGGCCCGGGTGCAGCTCCACCCGCGCTCGGTCATCACGACCAGCCGCGCCCGCGCGTCCCGGGGGTGCGGCCGCCGCTCGGCGTACCCCTTGCGCACCATCTCGTCGACGAGCTGACTCGCGGCCTGCTTGGTCACCCCGAGGTGGGCGGCGAGGTCGGTCACCGTCGCGCCGTCCGGCGCGAGCCGGGCGAAGGCGAAGCCGTGCGCGGGCCGCATCCCCTCGAAACCGCGGGCGATCACGCCCTCGTTGATGCGTTGCGTGAGCCCGCCGGCGACGGCGAGCAGGGCGGCGGACAGGGCCATGGCCTCGGAGTTCTGCACAGGGGCATTGAAACACCCTTGACGCGATGGTCAAGCTGCTTGACTATATGGTCAAGCAGCTTGACCAATTGGGAGGCCTCATGCCCTTCGTCCGATCGTCCGAAGCCGTCATCCACGAGATCCACGGCGCCCGTTTCGTCTCCTACGCCACCCCGGGCAGCGGCAGCAAGGAGTTGTGCGCCTGGCGCGGTGAGATCCCGGCCGGCCTCAAGGCGCCCGCGCACACGGTCAGCCGGGAGGAGATCTTCCATCTGCTCGACGGAGAGCTGCTGATCACCCTCGACGGCCGCACCGAGCGGATCGCGGCCGGTGACACGGTGATCGTCAACCCCGGCGCCACCCTGACCGTCGAGAACCCGACCGACCGGACCGCGTACTCCTGGGTCACCACCTCGATCGGCCTGGAGGCCCGGCTGACCGACGGCACCCGCATCGTGCCGCCGTGGGCCAACTGAGCCCGGGGCGTCCGGTCAGGCGACATGGAACGTCACCGCTCCCGCCGGCCGCACCGCCTGCGCGCCGAACCGGTCCCGGGCGCGATCGGCGGCGGCCTCGACACGGCGGGCCTTCTCGTCGGCCGGCTCGAAGAGCAGCTGACGGGAGGCCCGTTCGGCGGCGATCAGGTTCTCCGCCCGCAGCGAGACGGTACGGACGCGGGCGCGCTGCAGGGCGAGTCGGTCGTGGAGGTCGTAGGCGAGTGCCGTCAGCGCGCGGGTGTGGGCGGTGGGCTCGTGCAGCGTGCGGGTGCGGGTGGTCGTGGAGCGGTCGGCGTAGCGGACGGTGAGCGTGAGGGCGCAGGCCACCTGGGACTCGCCGCGCAGCCGTAGACCGAGGCGGTCGGTGAGGGCGAGCAGGGCGGCGCGCTGCCGGTCCCGGTCCAGCTCGTCCTGGGTGAAGCGGTGTTCGACGCTCATCGAGCGGGGCGGGGCCGAGGGGACCACCGGTGTCGGGTCGAGTCCGCGGGCCGCGTCGTGGAGCCGGCGTCCGGCGGTGGCACCCAGGATGCGCTGCAGCGTACCGAGTGGCGCGGCGGCGATTCTGCCGACACTGTCCAGGCCGTACGAGGACAGGGTGCGGGCCGTCGCCGGTCCCACGCCGTGCAGGGCGGCGGAGGGTTTCTCCGCGAGGAAGGCGGCGACCGCGCCGATGTCGTCGGGCAGGGTGCGGACCGCCGAGGGCGGGCCGCCGGCGGCGACCATACGGGCGAGCAGCGGGTTCGCCGCGACACCGACCGTCGAACGGAGCCCGTACAGCCCGCCCGTGCGCGCTCGGATGCGCTCGGCCAGCGCCGTGGCGTCCGTGCCGAAGTAGCGCAGACTGCCGGAGACATCGGCCAGCGCGGCGTCCGGGGGCAGCGCCTGCACCAGGGGGGTGTACTCGGCCAGCAGGGCGAGAAGACGGCTGTAGAGCTGCTCGTCCGCCAGGTCGTGGAAGTGGATGTAAAGGATGTTCACCCTGCGCTCCCGGGACTCTGGTGCCACAGCTTGCGGCTCTGTTTGACGGACTCGCCGGGCGGCTGCAGATCCGCCCAGGGATGCAATGCGTAACCGGTCTCCAGCCGGAGGCTCCGGCCGCTCTCGGCCCTGCCCGGTGCCGTATCGGCCCGGGTGAGCCGTTCCGTCACCGTCGACAGGCCGCCTTCGCGGCGCAGCTCGGCCAGTTCGGTGAGGTCCCAGGCGGCGGAGCCGGTCACCGACAGCGCCTTTCCGCTGCCTCCTCCCCGGCGCTGCACCACTCCGCGCACGAGCAGCAGCCAGGAATGGAAGACGGTGTGCGCGCAAGCCTCGTGGCTGTCCTCGAAGAACGCGCAGTCCACCAGGCCCGTCGTGTCGTCGAGCGTGGTGAAGATGACGCGTTTGCCGGAGCGGACCGGCGGGGTCTGAACGGCTCCCTTCGCCCCTGCGACCAGCACCACCTGGCCGTGCGGCAGGTCCTGCAGCCGCTTCGCGGTGACGACGCCGAGTTCGTCCAGCAACTCCCGGTGGTCGCCCATGAGGTGGCGGGAGGCGTCCATGCCGAGCACTCCGAGCTCGGCTCCGAGCCGCTCGGCGTCGTCCAGGTCGGGCAGCCCGGCGGGGGCGACCGTGCCGTGGGCGCCACCGGCCTCCCCCAGTGTCAACTGGCCCTGCGCGGAGCTCCGCCGGCCGCGGTGCAGCTCGGCGAGGTGCAGCAGCAGATCGCGGCGGTTGCGGCCGAAGGCGTCCAGCGCACCGACCTGCGCGAGGCGTTCGGCGACGGGCCGGGAGGGCCGGGCCCGGGAGGCGAAGTCCTGGAGCGAGCTGTAGGGGCGCCCCGCCGCGATACGGGCCGCCTCACCCTCGCTCATCCCCCGTACGTCGCACAGCGCGAGCCGGATCCCGTGCACCGGCCGACCCGGCCGGCCCCCCTGCGCATCAGACACCAGTTCGATTCGATAGGCGGCGTCCGACGCGTTCACATCCAGCGGCAGGATCGGCACACCCCGCCGCCGGGCGTCCGCGAGCAACAGCCGCTTCGGGTACATCCCCGGGTCGTGCGTGAGGAGTCCCGCGTAGAAGGCGGCCGGATGATGGGTCTTCAGCCACGCCGACTGGTACGAGGGCCCCGCGAAGGCCACCGCGTGGGCCTTGCAGAAGCCGTACGCCCCGAACGCCTCGACGATCTCCCAGGTCCGTTCGACGACCTCCTCCTCGTACCCCCGCCCGCGGGCCTCCTGAGCGAACCACGCCCGCACTCGTCCGACCTGCTCGGCGTTGGACAGCGCCCGTCGCGTGTAGTCGCCGAAGGCCAGGGTGCAGCCGGTCATGACCGACAGGATCCGGATGATCTGTTCGTGGAAGACCACCACGCCGTACGTCTCCCGCAGCGCGGGCTCCAGATCGGGGTGGGGGCAGCGGGGTGCCTGACGCCCGTGCCGGGACTTGATGAACGGATCGACCATGTTGGCCGCGACCGGTCCCGGCCTGAACAACGAGATGTCGACGACGAGATCGTGGAAGGTCTCGGGCTGCAACCGGGCGATGAGGTCGCGCTGGCCGGGCGACTCGGTCTGGAAGCACCCCAGGGTCTGCGAGGACTTGATCAGCTGGAACGTCTTCGGGTCGTCCGGCGGCACCTGGGCGCTGTCGTCCAGGTCGACGCGGTGGCCGGTGGCCCGTTCGATCTCGGCGACGGCGTGCGCCATGGCGGACTGCATGCGCACCCCGAGCACGTCGAGCTTGAGCAGCCCGAGATCCTCCACGTCCTCCTTGTCGAACTGGGACATGGGGAAGCCCTCGCCGCTGGTCGGCATGACCGGGGTGCGGTGCAGCAGCGTCGCGTCGGAGAGCAGGACACCGCACGGGTGCATGGCGATGCCGCGCGGGAGCGCGTCCAGGGCCTCGACCAGGTCCCACATCTGCGGGCCGTACGACTCCGGGTCGATGCCGCGCAGCTCCGGCAGTTCCCGCAGAGCGGCCCGGGCGTCCCGGGCCCGGATGTGAGGAAACGATTTTGCAAGCCGGTCCACGTCGGCCGGGTCCATACCGAGGGCGAGGCCGACATCGCGTACGGCATGCCGCACCCGGTAGGTCTCCGGCATGGACACGGTGGCCACCCGCTCCGGACCGAAGCGGTCGAGGATCGCCCGGTAGACCTCCAGGCGCCGGGCGGACTCCACGTCGATGTCGATGTCGGGCAGTTCCGTACGCCGGTCGGACAGGAAGCGCTCCATGAGCAGACCGTGTTCCACGGGGTCGGCGGTGGCGATCCCGAGGAGGTGGTTGACCAGGGAACCCGCGCCGGAGCCACGGGCGGCGACCCGGATGCCGAGGTCGCGGGTGTCGGTGACGACCTGGGCGACGGTGAGGAAGTACGAGGCGTACCCCAGTCTCTCGATCAGACGCAGTTCGTCCTCCAGCCGCGCCCAGCGGCGGCGGTCGCGGTCGTAGCCGCGCAGCACCATGGCGGCGGCGCACTTCGAACGCAGCACCCGCTCGGGGGTGCGCCGGTGGCCTCCGACGAGTTCCGGCTCGGGGAAGTGCACACGGCCGAGCCCCAGATCGTCCTCGGGGTCGACGCGGCATGCGGCGGCGGTCTCCTCGGTGACCTCCAGCAGCCGGCGGGCGGTGTCCGCACCGTATCCGGCGGCTTCCGCGACCTGCCCGGCGATACGGGCCATGTCCGCCGCCGGCTTCAGCCACCGCTCGCCGCAGTCACGCTCGCCGCGCGGATCGATCGGCACCAGGCGACGCGCGGAGTCCAGGACGTCCGCGACCGGGCCCTGGCCGGGGTCGGCATAGCGCACGGCGTTGCTCAGGACGGGCGTGATCCCCTGGTCCGCGGCGAAGCCGAGGGCGCGGGCCGCGAGCCGGAGCGAACCGGCGCCCGTGCCGCCGCGGCCGTGGCAGACGACCTCGACGCGCAGCGCCGCGTCCCCGAACCGTTCCCGCCAGGGCGCGAGCAGCTGGGCGGCGCGGTCCGGCCGCCCTGCGGCCAGGGCGCGGCCGACGTCCGAGGTGGGGCCGAGCAGCACGGTGAGACGGTCCCCGCCGAGGTCTTCCCAGGGCAGCAGGGGCCGCCGGTCCCCGGCGGTGTCCGCGTGCGCCGCGCTCACCAGCCGGCACAGCTCGCCCCAGCCCCGCGCCCCGTCCCGGGCCAGGAACACCACGCGCTGGGCGGACTCGTCGACGAACGCGCCGCCGCGCGCCGGTGCGCGTCGCCGCTGGGTGCGTCCGGCCGTCCCGGGAGGCTCCGCCACCGCGAGATCCACGCCGAACAGCGGACGGACACCGGCCTGACCTGCGGCCTTGGCGAACCGGACGGCCCCGCCGAGCGTGTCCCGGTCGGTCAGGGCGACCGCGTCCATTCCCCGCTCGACGGCCCGCTCCACGAGCTGCTCGGGGTGCGAGGCGCCGTACCGCAGGGAGAACCCGGAGACGGCGTGCAGATGCGTAAACCCGCGCATCCCGACCACCTCGCCACTGCCTGCCCCCTGTCTTCACGTTGCCACTCCGGCCCCTCCGGGGTGATGACACCACCCTAGACCAGCATCGAACATTTATGCGATTCGAGGGGAGGGTGTCGCGCACCGCCGGAGGAAGGCAGCGCACGCCCCCGCCGCATACGCGCGCGACACCCATTCGACCCACCCCACCTGCAAGAACGCCCCCGCCCCCTGACGGTGAAGGCATGCACCGCTCCTTCCCGGCCGAAGTGAGAGACGCCGTCACCCCGCGGGCCACCCTGCTCATCGTCGGCGTGGTCGCGCTCCAGCTGCTGTTCATCGCCTCGTACGTGGGAGCGCTGCACGATCCGAAACCCAAGGACGTGCCCTTCGGCGTGGTCGCCCCCCAGGCCGCGGCCGGCCAGGCGGTCAGCCGGCTCGAGCAGCTCCCCGGCACCCCCTTGGATCCCCGCGCGCTGCCGAACGAGGCGGCGGCCCGGACCCAGCTCACCCACCGTGACATCGACGCGGCGCTGATCATCGACCCCAGGGGCGACACCGACACCCTCCTGGTCGCCTCGGCCAGCGGCAGGATCCTCTCCACCACGCTGACGGCCCTCGTCACCACCCTGGAGAAGTCCGAACGGCGCACCCTCCGCACGATCGACGTGATCCCGGCCGCGCCCCACGACCCCAACGGGCTCTCGTCCTTCTACCTGGTGATCGGCTGGTGCGTCGGCGGCTACCTGGGCGCCGCGGCCCTCGCCATCAGCGCCGGGGCGAAACCCTCGAACCCCGCCCGCGCCGCGATCCGTCTGGCGGTCATGGCCCTGGTCGCGATCATCGGCGGCCTCGGCGGAGCCCTCATCACCGGCCCCGCCCTGGACGCCCTGCCGGGCGGCACCGCGGCCCTCTGGGGCCTGGGCACCCTGATCATCTTCGCCGTGGGCGCCGCCACCCTCGCCCTCCAGGGCGTCTTCGGCACGATCGGCATCGGCCTGGTCATCCTGCTGGTGGTCATCCTCGGTAACCCCAGCGCGGGCGGGGCCCTGCCCCCGCCCCTCCTCCCACCCTTCTGGAAGGCGATCGGCCCGGCACTGCCCCCCGGCGCCGGCACCTGGTCGACCCGCTCCATCGCCTACTTCGACGGCAACGCGATGACCGGCCCCCTCCTGGTCCTGTCGGCCTGGGCGGTGGCGGGAGCCGCGATCACCATGGCGGCGGCCGTCGCACGAAAGCGCACACGAGCGACTGCCCCGTGACCACCGCCGGCCCCGCACCCGCGTACGGCGAGAAGGGGCCGTGTCGGGGGGCCGCCCGCAGCGGTCGGCGCGTCGACGAACAGTCAGTCGGCACGCAACCCCATCGCGCCGTTCCGAGGACGGACACCCCCCGGCGCGGCCCCGACCCACCCCCACCGCGAAGGCGAAACGAACGCGCACCCACCGAACAGCCGCACACCTCAACAGCCGCACACAGCGAAAAGCCCCGCCCCACATGAGGGGGGCGGGGCTCCACACACTCCGAGGCGTCAGCCGATCTGCGTCCCGGTAGCCGACAGCGCCTCGGTCACCGGCTGGAAGAACGTCTCCCCGCCCGAGGTGCAGTCACCGCTGCCGCCGGACGTGAGCCCGACCGCCTTGTCCCCGGCGAACAGCGACCCGCCACTGTCACCCGGCTCCGCGCACACGTCGGTCTGGATCAGCCCGTTCACGATGTCGCCGTTGCCGTAGTTCACGGTGGCGTCCAGACCCGTGACCTTGCCGTCGTGCACCTGCGTGGTCGACCCGCTCCGGGTGACCGCCATGCCGACGGTCGCCTCCGCGGCGCCCGAGATCTTCTGGGTGGACCCGTTGTACAGGTTCACCTCACTCGGATGCGCCACCTCGGCGGTGTACTTGACCAGCCCGAAGTCGTTCTCCGGGAACTGCGAGTCCGCGTTGGTGCCGATCTCCTTGCCGCTGGAGTCCGACCACGTGGAGATGCCCTCGGTGCAGTGACCGGCGGTCAGGAAGAACGGCTCGCCGCCCTTGACCACGTTGAAGCCCAGCGAGCAGCGCCCGCTGCCTCCGGTGATCGCGTCACCACCGGCGACGAAGGGCTTGTACTCCCCCTTGGACCGCTTGAGTTCGGCCTTCGCGCCGAGCCCGTCCACGACCTTCGTCAGGGTCGCCCACTCGGCCTTGGAGACCGTACGGTCGGCGGTCACGACGACCTTGTTCGTCGTCGGGTCCGTCACCCAGGCCGTACCCGGGATCGTCGCGTCCTGCTTCAGCGTGCTGCGGGCACTCTTGAGTTCGGCGAGCGAGTTCGCCACGACTCTCGCCTTGGCGCCGGCCTTCTCCACGGCCTGCGCGGCACTCTCGTCGAGCACGTTCACCGTGAGGCTCTTGCTCTTGGTGTCGTAGTACGTCCCGGCCGCGTCGCCACCCAGGTCCTCGGCCAGCGACGAGGCGAGCTTTCCGGCCGCGGTGACCGACAGGGTCCGGGGCGCGGAAGTCTCCGGGGTCTCACTGGCGTTCGCGGTCTGGAACGTCACTCCCGCGGCGACCAGCGCGGCAATGCCCGCACCTGCCACGGCTGCACGCCGCTTGGGTATGCGTCGGTGCTTCAACTTTCGTCCTCCAGTGGGGGGTCGGCGCGGGAGATTGTGGGGATCTCCGCGAGCCGGAAGGCTTCGTTGACGAGCGCCACTATTCCGACGCCGCCGGGGAGCACACAAGGGTGAGTTCGAGACGCGCGTAGACAGCGCTTCGCACGCCCCCTCATTTTGACCGTCCGCGATCAAATCGGACCCAACTCCCGTGCGTTCGCAGGGCAAACATTACGCGTGAGTAATGTGTGCCCACTCTGTGACGTCGCCCCATGGCTGAATTTCGCCCCTCCTGGAACCGGTTGAGAGGGGCTCTGGCACAACGAGGAGACCCCCTCTCCCCACACGCGGAAGCCCCCGCACGCCAGGTGCGGGGGCCTCGAAGTGCTGCGAGGTGCTGCGAACTGCCGCCGGGGGGCTCAGTACACGCTGAGGCCGTAGGCGCTCAGGGCCTCCGTGACGGGCTGGAAGAACGTCGTACCGCCGGAGGAGCAGTTGCCACTGCCGCCCGAGGTCAGACCGTACGCCGTGCCGTTGCTGCCGTAGAGCGAACCGCCGGAGTCACCGGGTTCGGCGCAGACGGTGGTCTGGATCAGGCCGGAGACGACGTCACCGCCGCCGTAGTTGACGGTGGCGTTGAGCGCGGTGACACGACCGCTGTGCGTACCGGTCGTGGAGCCGTCGCGGATGACGGTGGTGCCCACGCTCGGGGTGGCCGCACGCGTGATGTCCACGCCGTTGGCGGTGCCGGGACGGCTGACGGACCCGCTGTAGCGCACGAGACCGTAGTCGTTGCCCGGGAAGCTGGAGCCGGCGGTCGAGCCGATGACCGTGGTGCGGCCCGAGTTGGAGTACCAGGTGCCCGCGCCGTCGGTGCAGTGACCGGCGGTCAGGAAGAACTGCTGCCCGCTGCTGTTCTGGACATTGAAGCCGAGGGAGCAGCGCCAGCTACTCGCATAGATGGCGTCGCCGCCCTGGATCAGCTTGCTGAACTTGCCGGGAGTGCGCTTGATCGTGAGCGCGTCGGCGTTGGCGCCGGCCTGCTGCTTGATCTTCGCGATCTCCGCCTGTGTGACCGTGCTGTCCACGGTCAGCAACACGCGGTTGGTCTTGCTGTCGACGGCCCAGGCGGTGCCCGGGATGTCGGCCTTCAGCAGCGAGCCGCTGGCGCTCTTGAGCTCGGCGGCGCTGAAGGTGGTGGGGGTGTCGGAGGCGTTCGCGCTGGGGATCGCGATCGCTGCGGCGGCAACGAGGCCGGTGGAAACGGCGATCAGCCGGGTCCGTCTCGAAATGCCACTGCGCGGGGTGGTGCGCTTGATCCTCACTTTTCGTTCCTCCACAAAGGAAGTCGGGGGCCCTCGTGGGGTTTCGGGCCCGTGAGGCGCAGCCTGGGGCCGACTGTCCGGATTCCGAACACGCCGTGCCCCTGACAAGCGCTGAGGGGGAGTATTCGGCCGAACGGCCGGTCGGCGCAAGAGTGCCTTTCGGACTTCAACCTTTGATGGATCTTTACCAAGTCGCCCCGCAGGCGCTTTTCAGCCCCAGAGGGCGCAAAGGGATCGCGGAACGCCCGGCGCACGGCGGACGTCAGGGGCGAAACCCCGCACACCCCACGCCCCTCCACACACCGGCGCGACCCTCGGCACCCGCGGAACGCACACCCGCCCTGTCCGGAAGTCGACCCTCCGGATCATCACACCGGTCCGGGTCAGCCGTCGCAGGGGCAGCAGCAGTCGCACCCGTCGCAGTCGCAGTCCCGGCAGACGCCCTCGCGCTTCTTGCGGGACCACGGCCCCTCGTACTCCTTGGCGCAGCACAACTGGCAGGTGCAGCACAGGAGCCAGAACATCCCGCAGCCGGCCCAGAACCCGCGCCTGCGCGGCGGCTGGGGCACCGGCGCACCGAACCCGCCCGCACCGAAGCCGCCACCGCCGTGCGCGCCTCCGCCACCGTCCGCGCCTCCGCCGCCGTAGGCCTCTCCCCCGCCGGCGTACGGATTCCCGCCACCGCCGGCGTAAGGATTCTGCGGAGAGCCGTAGGCCCCCTGAGGCTGCTGTCCGTAGAGACCCGGCCCCTGCCCAAACACATGTCCCGGTCCAGGCCCCTGTCCCTGAGGGCCGCCGCCCAGATGGGAGGCGCAGACCGGCACCGTGCCGAACGCCCGGTCCACCGAGCGCCGCAGCTCGTGCACGAGCAGCAGATGCACGAGTTGCTCGTCGGCGAACTCCACGTCGCGCAGCGCGAGCCGCACCCCGTGCACCGCGTCGTCGGCGAGCCGCCGGGCCTCCATGAGGGAGGTGCCGGTCGCGGTGATCGGGTTCCAGGCACCTGACGCGGCATCAGCGTGCCGGTCCTCCACGGCGTCCAGGAGGTGAGCGAGGCGTCCGAAGAGCCGGCCGGCCTCGGCGAGCGGCCCGGCGTTGCCCGGCCGGCCCGCGAGGACCGCCGTATGCGCGAAGGCCGCGGCGGTCGCGGTCTCGGTCGGTTCGGTGACCGCCAGGATCGGCGTCCCGGGCCCGGCCAGCGCCTCGATCCCGGCCTGCCGGTCCACCGCCTCGACCAGCAGCGACGTGTCGAATCCCACAGCGGTGCCGCTCCGGGCACCGGCCGTGTCCCAGCCCGCCGCTACCCGGCGCGCGGCGCGGGCCACCGGCTTGCGGGCCAACAGCCCGTCACCGTCGGTGACGTGATCGCGGACCTTCGCGGAAGCCAGAACCAGGGAGACGGCCGCCGCGAGCCGGGCGCCCTCGCCGTGCGCGACGGAAGCGGTCCGCATGCCGCGCAGCGGGCAGGGACCGGCCGTACGCCGGCCGGTCGCCTCGCGCCCGGCCTGAGCCTCCGTCAGAACGGAGATGAGCAGCCCGTCATAATTCGTGACGACTCGGGCGAACTGCCCGTGATCACCGCGCAGTGCGAGGCAGAGCCCGCACAAATGCGCCATCCACTGGCTTGCGAGCTTCTCCCCCAGGCGGTGCCTGCAGGGCCTGACGATTCCGAACACAACGCTCCCCCGAACCTCGTAACGACGTTGAGCTGCGGCATCGTATCGGCCCGCATTCACCCGTACGCCCCGCCCGTCACCCGTACGCCGAGAAGAATCATATTTCACTCACAGTCAGCAGCCGTTTGGGAAACGGCCCTTGGGACACACGGACTCTCGACGGATTCGCTGTGCACCAGTACCGTCACAAACCCCCCGTGCGGCGTCTATCCACTTGGCGCGCCATCCGCATCATGGACGACCATAGGGATGCGGAAAGCAGAAAGACCGCTGTGAGAGGAGGCGTCCATGGGATCGGTACGCAAGGCAAGTGCCTGGCTTGGCCTCGTCGACGACAACGAAGACGAGCGTTACTACGACGACGACGACTACTCCGACGGGAACGAGCCCGGGGAGGCCTGGGTCACCGATCCGCGTGTCAAGGTGGCCTCGGACGTGGCCGAGGAGAAGGGCCGCCGGATCGGCACGGTGACCCCGGACAGCTTCCGGGACGCGCGGGCCATCGGCGAGCTGTTCCGCGAGGGCGTGCCGGTCATCATGAACCTCACGGCCATGGAGGCCTCCGACGCCAAGCGCGTGGTCGACTTCGCGGCCGGGCTCATCTTCGGGCTGCGCGGTTCGATCGAGAGAGTGTCGACGCGGGTGTTCCTGCTGACCCCCGCCCACACGGAGATCGTCAACGGCGACCCGGCCGGACACCGCACGGACGGCTTCTTCAACCAGAGCTGACGCAGGGCCGCTCACCGGCCCTGCCTCAGCGCGGGGTCACCGGACCGGCCTACCGGAAGGCGTCGAGTCCGGTGAGCGCCTTGCCCAGCACGAGCTGGTGCATCTCGACGGTGCCCTCGTAGGTGAGTACCGACTCGAGGTTGGTCGCGTGCCGCATCACGGGATATTCGAGCGAGATCCCGTTGGCGCCGAGAATGGTCCGGGCCGTACGGCAGATCTCGATCGCCTCCCGGACGTTGTTGAGCTTGCCGAAGCTGACCTGCTCGGGACGCAGGCGGCCGGCGTCCATACGCCGCCCCAGATGATGGGCGAGCAGAATCCCCTTGTGCAGTTCGACCGCCATGTCGGCGAGTTTGGCCTGGGTGAGCTGGAAGCCGCCGATGGGCCGTCCGAACTGCTCCCGCGACTTCGCGTAGTCGACCGCGGCCTCGAAACTGCTGCGGGCCGCGCCCATGGCGCCCCAGACGATCCCGTACCGGGCGTGGGACAGACAGCTG
This sequence comes from Streptomyces sp. NPDC059696, assembly GCF_042733745.1. Lineage (NCBI taxonomy): Bacteria > Bacillati > Actinomycetota > Actinomycetes > Kitasatosporales > Streptomycetaceae > Streptomyces > Streptomyces sp. NPDC059696. The sequence continues at coordinate 53,825 of NZ_JBHWFG010000006.1, read as the reverse complement.
AGGGGTCCGCGCAGACCGGTGACGTCCGGCAGGACGGCGTCGGCGGGCAGCCGCACGTCGTCGAGCACGAGTTCGCTGGTGACGGAGGCCCGCAGGGACCACTTGTGCTTGATCTCGGGAGCGGAGAACCCGCCGCTGTCGGTGGGCACCGCGAACCCGCGGATCCCTTCGTCGGTCTGCGCCCAGACCACGGCGACACCGGCGACCGACCCGTTGGTGATCCACATCTTGCGGCCGTTGAGGATCCAGTCGGAGCCGTCGCGCTTGGCATAGGTCCGCATGGAGGCGGGGTCGGACCCGTGGTCGGGCTCGGTGAGCCCGAAGCAGCCGATGACCTCACCGGCGGCCATGCGGGGCAGCCAGCGCTGCTTCTGCTCCTCGCTGCCGAAGCGGTGGATGGCGTACATGGCGAGGGAGCCCTGCACCGAGACGAGGGAACGGATCCCGGAGTCGGCGGCCTCCAGCTCCAGGCAGGCCAGCCCGTACTGGACGGCGGACGCGCCGGCGCACCCGTAGCCCTCCAGGGACATGCCGAGGGCTCCGATGCCGCCGAGCTCCCTGGCCAGCTCGCGGATCCCGGGCAGCTCGCCCTTCTCGTACCAGTCGGCGACGTAGGGCAGGACCCGGTCCGTGGCCCAGGCCCGCACGGTGTCCCTGATCCCCAGGTCCTCCGGCTCCAGCAGGTCGTCGAGGCCGAGGGGATCGGCGGGGTCGAAAGCGGGCAGCTTGGATGAACCGGACATGATCGACACCCTCCGAAGCTCTTTAACTAGCAGTGCTAACCAAGACGCTACGACGTCAGCCCACCCGCGCACCACCCATGGCTGACAGGGGAGAGGCGAAACGACAGGGTCGAGGCAATACGGCAGGGCCTCACACGGAGACGCGTGAGTCGGCCGCGTCCCTGGGAGCGGGCAGCTCCACCTGCTCCGGCTCACACTGCATCACCCGCGGCAGCCGCAGCGCCATCGCCGCGCCCAGCAGCAGCAACCCCGCACTCACCAGCAGCGTCACATGCAGGCCGTGCACGAACGCGTCCCGGGCGGCATGCCGCAGCGCGGTACCGGCGGACCCGCCGAGCTGTGCGGCGACCTCGTACGCCTCCCCCAGCGAATGACCGGCCGACGCGGACGCCGACGCCGGGACACCGGGCACGCCCGACAGCCCGGGCGCGTACGCCGCGTTCATCACCGTGCCGAGCAGCGCGATCCCGATGCCCGCCCCGAGCTGGTACGACGTCTCCCCGATCGCCGCCGCCCCACCGGCCTGCTCCTGCGGCGCCTCGCTCAGCATCGACTCGTACGCCCCGAACAGCGTCGTCTCCAGTCCGAAGCCGAGCAGCACGAACCCGCTCAGCATCAGGGCGCAGTCGTCCGTGCGCCCCAGCGCGGTCAGCAGCACCACCGCGAACGCCGTGAGGCAGAACCCGGCGCACACCATCCGGCGTGGCCCGAACCGCCGCAGCAGCCGCGCCCCCGCCAGCCCGGCCGCCATCGCGGCGAACGTCAGCGGCAGCAACCGCAGCCCGGTCTCCAGCGGCGACAGCCCCAGCACCAGTTGCAGGTACTGCGCCGCGATCAGTTCCAGCCCCACCAGCGCGAGCATCGCCAGCACGATGCACCCGACGGACGTGCTGAACGCCGGCCGGGCGAACATCCTAAGGTCCACCAGCGGATACGTCCGCCGCCGCTGGCGCCGTACGAAGGCGACCAGCAGGACGGCGCCGACCACGAGGGACGGCACCGTGAGCAGGCTGCCCAGGGACTCCCCGCTGCCGAGCCGCTTCACTCCCAGCACGACACCGAACAGCCCGGCCGCCGCCATCAGCGCGCCGACCACGTCCCAGGGACCCTTGCCGTCGCCCTTCGACTCGGGCAGCAGCACGCGTCCCACCGGGAGGCTGACCAGCATCAGCGGGATGTTGACGAGGAACACCGAGCCCCACCAGAAGTGCTCCAGCAGGAAGCCGCCGAGCAGCGGACCGACCGCCGCGCCCACCGCGGCCACGGCGCTCCAGATGCCGATCGCGAGCGCCCGCTCGCGCCGGTCGGGGAAGACCTGCCGCAGGATCGACAGGGTCGCGGGCATGATCATCGCGCCGCCGACCCCGAGCAGCGCCCGCGCCACGATCAGCAACTGGGCGCTGTCGGCGAGGGCCGCGAGCCCGGAGGCGACGCCGAACAGCGCGTACCCGAGGAGCAGGACTCTGCGGCGGCCGATGCGGTCGCCCAGCGTGCCGAACAGGATCAGCAGCGAGGCGCAGACCAGCGGGTAGACGTCGACGATCCAGAGCAGCTCTATCCCGCCGGGCTTGAGGTCCTCGGTGACGGCGGGGACCGCCACGTGCAGCACGGTGGCGTCGACGGCGACCAGCAGCAGGCTGACGCAGAGGACGACGAGGACGACCCAGCGGTTGGCACCGGCCCCGGCCGCCCGACGGCGCAGCGCGGCAGCGGCCGTGGTCGTCCCGGACATGTACGTACCTCCCAGATGTTCCCTCGCGATCGGCGGGCTCACGGGGTGGGGGACGCCCCCGCGACTCGGCCGGAGAGGAGCGGAAGCCTCCGGCCCGCGCAAACGAAAAGCGAGTGACACGTCAGCGTACGCGAGTCCCCGGCCAAGACCAGTGGCGGACCTCTCAGACCTCCGGTGGAAGGATGTGGCGTACGCCACTTCCTCCGGTGTCGTTCACGCCGTGCCCGGCCGGGCGGTTCCGGCTCCGGTCGATAATCGGGCGCGTGACCGATCTCGAGACGCGCGCGGCCCCGTCCCGCGCCGGGGCGCTGCGCCGGGCGGCCCCGGCGCTCGCCGGGTACGCGGCCGTCCGCGCCCTGGGCCTGCTGGCGCTGTTCCTGTGGAGCGCGGCGCGGGACAAGAGCGCGTACACCCTGCTGACCGCCCGCTGGGACGCGCTCTGGTACGTCAGGGTCGCCGAGCTGGGGTACGGCTACGAGGTGCGGCTGCCGAACGGGGACGTGCACTCGAACCTGGCGTTCTTCCCGTTGCTGCCCTGGCTGGAGCGGCTCGTGGCGGCGGTCTCGCCGCTGTCGTACGCGGACGGGGGGTTCCTCGTCAGCCTGGTCGCCTCGCTCGCGGCGGCGTGGGGGATCTTCGCGGTGGCGGACCACGTGTACGGCCGGCGGGTGGGCGTGTGCGCGGTGTTGCTGTGGGCTGTCCTGCCGGTCGGGATCGTGCAGTCGATGGCGTACAGCGAGTCGCTGTTCACGGCGCTGGCGGCGTGGTCGCTGTACGCGGTGCTGACCGGCCGGTGGGTGACCGCGGGCTCGCTGGCCCTGCTCGCGGGACTGACCCGCCCGGTGGGCCTTGCCGTGGTGGCGGCGGTGTGGACGGCGGCGGCTCTCTCCTTCCTGCGCGACGGACGCGCGCCCGGCTCGCAGACCCCGGGCACCCAGGACGCCCCGCCCGACCGCACGACCGGCCCGGGCACCCCCGCCGACCGGACGACCGACCCGGGCACCCCCGCCGACCGCACGACCGACCCGGGCGCCCCGGGGGCCGCCGCCGGCCCCGCGGCCCGCGGCCGGCGTCTTGTCGGCGTGGTCCTGGCCCCTCTCGGCACCGCGGGTTACGTGCTGTGGGTCGGCCACCGCACCGGCGGGGGCCCGCTGGGCTATCTGGACGTCCAGGCCGGATGGCGCAACGGCTTCGACGGCGGTTACGCCTTCGGCCGGTTCGTCGCCGAGAAGTTCACGTCGTTCCCCGCGGCCCTGGCCGGCGCGGGGCTGCTCCTCGGGGTCGCGTCAGTCGTCTGGCTGTACGTGACCGGAGTACGTGGGCGCCAGCCGCTTCCGTTGCTGGTCTACACCGGGGTCGTGACCGCGCTCGCACTGTGCGCGTCGAGCTACTTCGGCTCGAAACCGCGTCTGCTGCTGCCCGCCTTCCCGCTGCTGCTGCCCCTGGCCGTGGCGCTGGCCGGAGCGCGTCCTCGCAGGTCAGCAGCGGTGTTGGGGTGCGTGGCGGTGGCCTCGGCCGTCTACGGGGCGTTCTGGCTGAACGGTTCCGGTCCGCCCTGACCCGCTGTGAGCGCCGGGGGAATTCCGCACCATCCCCCGGTGAACGAATTCAAAAGCGCAATAAAACCCCATCCGGAATGATCAAAGGAATTGAAGGCCACAGCGGCCGACGATTACAGATTCGCTGGAAATAAACCTCCTCCTGAGAGGAATCCCACATCACATCGTCATCACAAAGCCGTTGATTCGCCCGGGATCCGAGCTCACTCGCTGTAACGTCGATTGGGTGCGTACCGAACCGAAGCTCACCCGTCTGGACCGGGTGTTCGCCCGGCTGGACCGTGAGCCGGAACGACCGGCCCACATCGATGTGCCGAAGATGAGCAGGCACCGCATCGTGCTCTTCGCGGCCACCCTGGCCTTCTACGGCGCGATCGTGTGGGCCGTGGTGATCACGTCCTGGCTGGTGCGGCTCGACTGGCAGGTCATGTTCTTCCGCCCGTACCAGCAGTGGTCGGAGATCCACTGGTTCGTCGACTACTACGTGGTCCTCGGCCAGCGCGGCCCGACCGCCGTCATGGTCGCGGCCTGGCTGGGCTGGCGCTCCTGGCGGCAGCACACCCTGCGCCCCCTGCTCGCGCTCGGCGTCTCGCTGTTGCTGCTGAACATCACGGTCGGCGCCGCCAAGTACGGCATGGGCCGCCTGGGGCCGCACTACGCGACCGTCATCGGCTCGAACGAGATGTGGCTCGGCGGCGATATATTTCCGAGCGGTCACACCGCGAACGCCGTGGTCACCTGGGGAATCCTGGCCTACCTGGCCTCCAGCGCGAGAGCCCAGCGCTGGTTGTCCGCCGTGTCCGCGGTGACCTCGCTGGGCGTCGGCATGGCCACCGTCTACCTCGGTACGCACTGGCTCAGCGACGTGCTCCTCGGCTGGACCGCGGGCCTGCTGATCATGCTCGGCCTGCCCTGGTTCGAGCCGCTGATCGCCCGCGCCGAGGACGCCCTCTTCGATCTGCGCGACCGTGTCCGGGCCCGCAGGCGCCGCACCGCGGTGGCGCCGGCCGGCCCGCCGCCCGTGGTGGTCACGCCCCTGCCCGCCGACCGCGACGACGTCGCGGCCCGCGCCTCACGGACACCGGCCCATCTGGCGCCGGGCCCGCACACCGCCCGTTCGGAGCGCTCACCGGTCACCCCGGCCGGCAGCCGCCGCCCGCCCCACCCCGAGCGCCACCCGCGCGGTTCGACACCGTCGGCCCGCCCCGTGACGGGCGGCTGACCAGGAGCGGTACGCCCCTCTCACCCGGCATGGCGACGGCCCCGGTCCCCGAGCGGGACCGGGGCCTTCGGCGGGTTTCAGCCCTTCCAGGCCCGCGCCACCCGGCCGCCCTCGACCTCGAAGTTCAGCCGGCCCACGCGGTACTCCATCGTGATGATCGCCCCCGGTGGCAGTGCGCGCACCGTCGGCCAGCCGCGCTCACGCGCGAGGCGTTCGGCCCGGCCGGCCTCCAGGCCGACATAGGTGTCCGGGCTGTCGTCGGGTTCCGCGGAGGGTGTGGGAGTCGGTGCCATGCCGCCACGCTATGTCCTGCCCGGTGACCATGGAAGCCCGGGCCGAGATCCGTCACCGTCCGCCTCCCGTCACGCTTCTGTCACAAGATCACGACAGGAGTTTCGGGCGCTGTCCGTCACCCGGACGAGCGGTTCCGTACGCCTTCCGCACGCATTCGGTGGTAATTCCCGCGTGTCACATGAGCTGATGGAAAAGCCCGTCGGAAAGTTCCGCAAGACGTGCCTTCTGAGCTCGGTTCCTTTCCCGCGCCGGGCCGGCCCGGTGAAGTCGGCGCGGTACGGGAAATGCATGGCTTCTGCGCCCGGAGGCCGGTCCGCCCCCTGTCGGAGCCTGCGGTGACGCGAGCATCATGGCGAGAGCTCGCGGGTACGTGAGGCGCGGGCTACGGCGGGCCCGGCACGCGATGAGCGAAGGGGCGAGCGAGCGATGGGGACGCAGACCGTAACGGCGGCGACGCCGCACGAACCGCGCACACGGCACGGCCGGGTGGTGGTCGACTGGCTGACGACGACGGACCACAAGAAGATCGGCCACCTCTACCTGGTCACCTCGTTCGTGTTCTTCCTGATCGCCGGGGTGATGGCGCTGCTGATGCGCGCCGAGCTCGCCCGTCCGGGCCTGCAGATCATCGACAACGAGCAGTTCAACCAGGCGTTCACCATGCACGGCACGATCATGCTGCTGCTGTTCGCGACGCCGAGCTTCGCGGGCTTCGCCAACGAGCTGATGCCGCTGCAGATCGGCGCCCCCGACGTCGCCTTCCCGCGGCTGAACATGTTCTCGTACTGGCTGTTCCTGTTCGGCGGGCTGATCGTGCTGGGCTCGCTGCTGGTGCCGTCCGGGCCGGCCGACTTCGGCTGGTTCGCCTACGCCCCGCTCAACAGCGCGGAGCGGTCGCCGGGCCTCGGACCCGATCTGTGGATCATGGGGCTGGCCCTGTCGGGTTTCGGCACGATCCTCGGGGCGGTCAACTTCATCACCACGATCATCGGGATGCGCGCCCCGGGCATGACGATGTTCCGGATGCCGATCTTCGTGTGGAACACCCTGTTCACGTCGATCCTGATCCTGATGGCGTTCCCGGTGCTGGCGGCGGCGCTGCTGGTGCTGGAGGCGGACCGGCGGTTCGGCGCGCAGGTCTTCGACGCGGCCAACGGCGGCGCGATCCTGTGGCAGCACCTGTTCTGGTTCTTCGGCCACCCCGAGGTGTACATCATCGCGCTGCCGTTCTTCGGCATCATCACGGAGATCATCCCGGTCTTCAGCCGCAAGCCGCTGTTCGGCTATCTGACGCTGGTCGGCGCCACGATGGCGATCACCGGTCTGTCGATGATCGTGTGGGCGCACCACATGTTCGCCACGGGTGCGGTGCTGCTGCCGTTCTTCTCCTTCATGAGCTTCCTGATCGCGGTGCCGACCGGGGTGAAGTTCTTCAACTGGGCCGGCACCATGCTCAAGGGATCGCTGTCGTTCGAGACGCCGATGCTGTGGGCGACGGGCTTTCTGGTGACGTTCCTGTTCGGCGGCCTGACCGGGGTGATCCTGGCCTCGCCGCCGATGGACTTCCACGTGACGGACTCGTACTTCGTGGTCGCGCACTTCCACTACGTCGTCTTCGGCACCGTCGTCTTCGCGATCTTCGCCGGCTTCTACTTCTGGTGGCCCAAGTTCACCGGGAAGATGCTCGACGAGCGGCTCGGCAAGATCCAGTTCTGGACGCTCTTCGTCGGCTTCCACACCACGTTCCTCGTGCAGCACTGGCTGGGTGCCGAGGGCATGCCCCGCCGCTACGCGGACTACCTCGCGGCGGACGGCTTCACGGCGCTCAACACGGTGTCGACGATCGGCGCGTTCCTGCTCGGCATGTCGACGCTGCCGTTCCTCTACAACGTGTGGAAGACCGCCAAGTACGGCGTGAAGGTCGAGGTCGACGACCCCTGGGGCTTCGGCCGCTCCCTGGAGTGGGCGACCTCGTGTCCGCCCCCGCGGCACAACTTCACGACGTTGCCGCGGATCCGCTCCGAGTCCCCGGCCTTCGACCTGCACCACCCGGAGTACGCGGCGGTGACGTCGCAGCCCGAGCCAGAGCCGCATCAAGCCGGTCCCGGGTCCTCCTGATCGCGTCGACCAGCTCGACCGGCTCCAGCACCTCGAACGCGAAGCCCAGCATGACGACGTGGATGACCATCACGTCGAGGCTGCCGGCGCCGCAGCGCAGCAGGCAGGTGTCCGGGCCCTCGGCCTCCAGCACCCCGGCCGAGGGGGAGATGTGCTCGGCGGCCTCCTCCAGGGGCACCAGGAGCCGTACGACGGCGTGGGTGGCGTACGCGCGGGTGGAGACGCCCTGGGAGACGTAGGCGGCGAGGTCCTCGGCGGGTGGCCGGCGAGGGGCGAAACGCGGGCCGTGCGGCGGTCTGGGCGTGACACGGTCCACGCGGAAGGTGCGCCAGTCGTCCCGGTCGAGGTCCCAGGCGACGAGGTACCAGCGGCGCTCGGTGCACACCAGCCGGTGCGGTTCGACGGTGCGCCGGGACACGGCGCCGTCGTGGCCGCGGTACTCGAAACGCAGCCGCTCGGCGTCCCGGCACAGATGGGCGAGTTCGGTGAGGACGGCCGGGTCGACCGAGGAGGGCAGGGTGCTGCGCAGCATCGGCACGGTGAAGGCGTTGAGGGCGCCCACACGGCGGCGCAGCCGGTTCGGGAGCACCTGTTCCAGTTTGGCGAGGGCCCGGACGGAGGTCTCCCCGATGCCGTCGATGCCCTGGCCGGCGGCGGTGCGCAGTCCGACCGCCACGGCGACGGCCTCGTCGTCGTCCAGGAGCAGGGGTGGCAGTTCGGCGCCGGCGCCCAGCTGGTAGCCGCCGCCGGTGCCGGGGCTGGCGTTGACCGGGTAGCCGAGTTCGCGCAGCCGGTCGACGTCCCGGCGCAGGGTGCGGGCGCTGATCCCGAGCCGGTCGGCCAGGTCGGCGCCGGACCACTCGCGATGGGCCTGGAGCAGGGACAGCAGGCGCAGCAGACGGGCCGAGGTCTCCACCATGGGGCCGAGTCTGCCAGGCCTTGCGGCCAACCGCTGTCCTCAAGGCGTGTAGGCCAGTTGGGGGACGGTGAAGCAGGTGCGGTTCATGTCGCCCTGGCTCACCCAGCCCCTGCCGTCCTGCCAGCGGGCCACCGACAGGCAGGTCCGGTTCGTCCTGGGCGGCTCGGGCAGGCGCTCGAACCGGATGGGGAGCAGCAGTCCCCGGGCGGTGTAGCCCTGGCTGCGGTTCATGTACGCGTCGACGCACGCGCGCGTGATGCCGGTCGCCGCGCAGGAGGTCGCCGCGTCCGTGAACCACCGCGCGGCCGCCCAGCCTTCCAGCTGCCACTGGGAATGCGTCTTCAGGTGCTTCGTCGCCTCGCGGAACTCCCGTACGGCCGGATTGCCGGTGTCCTCGAAGTTGCGGCTGGCGCCGGTCGCCCAGAGGGCGTTGCGGCAGCGCGGGGCGTCCTTGTAGTCGTCGGTGACGGTGGACGTCCAGTTCTGCACGTTGGTCACCTTGGCGGTGACGTGGGCGCCGGCCTCGTCCATCGCCCGGCACAACTGGGCGTTGCCGTGGGCGTCGATGGCGTCGAAGACCAGGTCGGCGCCCTGCTCCTTGAGGTCGGCGGCGACGGCGCGGAAGTTGGGCAGGGCGAAGTCGACCTGTTCGGTGACGACCTTGTAGCCCTCGGCGCGCAGGCCCCGCTCGACGAGCCGGGCGTAGGCGGCCGAGGCGGACTGGTTGTAGGAGACGACGGCGGCGGTGCGGGCGCCGTGCTCGCGTTTGAAGTAGCGGTAGACCTCGGTGCCGCCGTAGAGCCGGCCGTCCCAGCCGGGGGTGCCGCGGCGGGGTGCGAGGCTGCCGTAGATGCCGTAGAGGTGCGGGTAGGTGTCGTAGGCGGCGCCGATGGGCTGGCCGCCGATGTCGGGCACGCGCGCGCGGGCGACACGGGGGGCGCCCGCGTAGTCGAGGGCGGTGGTGGCGACCAGGGCGACGACCCCCTCCTCCTCGACGAGCTTGTGCACGCATTCGTTGTTGCCGACGCCGCTGCCGCCGTCGTCGCACCGGCGTACCTCGACCCGGCGTCCGTCGATGCCGCCGCGTGCGTCGAGCCGGTCGAAGAAGGCCTGGGCGCCGTCGCGCGGGCCGGTGAAGGCGCTGCCGCCGACGGGGCTGGTGGCGCTGGTGATGATGCCGACCCGCAGGGGCGCGGAGTCGCGGGGCGGCGGGGTGCCGCGGTCGTCGTGCCGGAAGTCGCTCTCCGGGAGCCGGCTGCCGCAGGCCGCGCTCAGGGAGAGCAACAGCACCGCGGCGAGAATTTCAGCAACCGGGGACCGGCGACGCATTGCCGCTCATCTGCACCAGCGAGCACAGCGCCTTGACGGACACCTTCCAGGTGCCCTCCTCCTCGACGGCTGTTCCGGAGGCGTTCGGCAGAACGGTGGCGCCCTTCAGGGTGAGCGTGTACGTCACGTCCGCCTCGGTCGCCGAGGTGAACTCCACCTTGGTGACCTTCGCCTGGACCTGTCCGCCGCGCTCGTCACCGCTGAAGGCCTGAAGGACCGGCCCCATCCGGTCGCCGTTCTGCAGGATGGCCTGCTTCTCCTCGGTCGAGGTCTGCGGGTCGAAGAACTTCTCCCAGTTCTGCTTGATCTCCGCCTCCGCCGCGGCCCGGTCCGCCGGCGCGCCGGCCGACGCGCTCCGGGTCTGCTCCGCGGTCGGTGTGGGGGGCGTGCTCCCGCTGCCGCCGCCGCTGTCGTCACTGCATGCCGCGAGGGCCGGGGCCAGGGCCAGGACCAGGGCGGCCGCGATCGCCGTGCCCCGTCCCGCGGTGCGTGGACCCCCCGTCCCGTTCCCCCGCCTGAGGTCGCTGCCGAGAACCATCTGGCTCACCACCGGGTGTCGGTCCGGGCCATGCGCGCCCGGTGCTTTCAGGGTCAGCTTCCACAGGGCATAGTGCAAGCGATCGGCGGACTCGAACAGGCAGCCCGACGCACACACAGCCGAATCCGACGTGTGGGAGCCAGCGATGCGGACCAGCCGACTGCGGACCGTGCATCCCGTTCTGTGGGCGGGCTGGGCCGCCCTGGCCGCCGGCGCGGTCTTGTGCGTCGTGGGCTGGTACGGGATCTCCGGTGAGCGCTACGCCGAACGGCAGCTGCCCTACCTCGCCTCCTGCACGGTCCCCGGCGCCGCCCTGATCATCGCCGGGGCGGTGCTGCTGGCCCGGGGCCGGGACTCGGTCGCCGCCGCGCGCGTGGAGGAGCTGTACGGCCTGCTGGTGGAGGACGGGCCGGCGGAGCCGGAGGCGGTCGGCCGGGCCGTGCTCGCGCCGCTCGCGGTCAGCGGCGATCTGCTGATGGTGCCGGGCGGCACGCTGTGGCACCGCGCGGACTGCCCGCTGGTCGCGGGCAAGGCGGAGGCGGTCCCGGTGGACTCCAAGCTGGTGGCGAGCGGCGAACTGGACCCGTGCCCGATCTGCGAGCCGGCCGAAGAAACCGACTGATGTCCTCGCTGACGTACGACCTCACGCTCGCCGGGCTCTCGGTGGGCAGCGCGGCGGCGCTGACCGGGATCGGCCTGATCGTCACGTACCGCGCGACGGGCGTGCTGAACTTCGCGCACGGCGCGATCGCGATGGTCTGCGCGTATGTGCTGCGGCAGTGCGTGGTCGAGTGGGGCTGGCCGCTGTGGCTCGGGGCGTCGGTGACGCTGCTGGTGCTGGCGCCCGGGCTGGGGGTGCTGCTGGAGCGGTTCGTCTTCCGGCCGCTGGCGGTCCTCGGCGGTGATCCGGCGCAGACGCTGGTGGCGTCCATCGGGGTGTTCGTGCTGCTGGTGGGCGGGGCGGCGCTGCTGTGGGGGCAGGGGGCGCGGGACGACGCGCCGGTGCTGGTGCCCGACGAGCCGTGGGGTCAGCTGGCGGTGGTGCTGGCGCTGGCCGCCGGGGTCGCGGTGGTGGTCCGCCGGACGCGCTTCGGGCGGGAGCTGCGGGCCGTGGTCGACGACCGGCGGCTCGCCGTGCTGGGCGGCATCGACGCGGACCGGGTCGCGGCCACCGGCTGGGCGTTCGGTTCGTTCACGGCCGGTCTGACGGGTGTGCTGCTGGCGCCGTACGTGCGGCTCGACCCGTACGGTCTGTCGCTGCTGGTGATAGAGGTCGTGGCGGTCGCGGTGGCGGCGCGGATGCGGAGCCTGGCGGTGGCGGTGGTGGTGGCCCTGGGCATCGGGGTGGCGCAGAGCCAGCTGACACGGCTGCACCCCTCGGGCTGGGCCGAACCGCTGCTCCAGGCGGCCGCCACGAACCTGTTCGTCGTCGCGCTGCTGGTCGCGGCGCTGGTCCTGCCGGGCGTCGGGGAGCGGGACGCGCTGCCCCGCACGGCCACGCGCGTGCCGGCCCCGCCGGCTGTCTGGATCGTGGTGCTCGTGCTGTTCCTGCTGCCGCTGGGGCTCGCGGGCCGGGACCTGCACACCGCGGTCCAGGTCCCGGCGCTGGCCGTGATCCTGCTGTCCCTGGTGGTGGTCACCGGCCGCGGCGGCCAGATCTCGCTGGGGCAGGCGGCGTACGCGGGGCTGGGCGCCCTGTTCACGGCCCTGCTGGCGTCCGGCCGCTTCCCGGGGCTGCCCGCGCTGCCGGAACTGGCGGCCCTCGCGGCGGCGGTGGTCCTGGTGGCGCCGCTCGGCCTGCTGACGGGCTGGCCCGCGATCGGCCGCCGGGGGCTGGCCCTGGCGCTGGCGACGTTCGCGGTCGGCGTGGGGGTGAGCCGCTTCGTCTTCACCCAGCCGTACGCCACGTCGGGCCTGGCACTGGGCCGGCCCGCGGGCTTCGACGGGGACCGGGCGTACTACGTCCTGGAGTTGCTCCTGCTGGCGGCCGCGCTGCTGGCGACGCACGCGCTGCGCCGGGGACGGACCGGCCGGGCCCTGGCCGCCATGCGGGATCACGAGCGGGGCGCGCAGGCGGCGGGCGTCGGTGTGCCGTCGCTGAAGCTGCTGGCGTTCGTCGCGGGTGCCGCGCTGGCCGCGCTGGGCGGCGGCATGCTCGGCATGGGCCTGCGTGCCTTCGACGCCGCCGCCTACGACCCCGTACGCGGCCTGCTGTGGTTCGCGGCGGTGGTGGTGCTGGGCGCCGACAGCACCCTCGGGGCCCTCGCCGCGGCGGCCCTCCTGGTCGGACTGGACGCGGGCACCCGCGGCGGCGTCGCGGCGGCCCTCGTCGGCGTCCTGGCGGTCCTGGCGGGCCGCTTCCCGGGCGGTCCCCACGAGGCGCTGCGCACGACGGCACAACGCCTGCGGCCGCACGGCACCCCGGCGCTGACACGGACCGGCGAACGGACCCGGGCCCGGCTGCGCCCGGCCCAGCCGCGAAGGGTGCGAAGAACGCCGGTACCGACCGGGGCGACGCGGGTGGCGCACGGGGAGCGCCGACCGAGCAGGGCGGCACCCGCCGGAGCCGCCCCGGCCGCCCCGCCGCCCACGGGCCCGGCCACCGCCGCACCCCTCCCCGGCGCACCCGCCCCCTCCTCCGCACCCGCCCCCTCCGCCGCCCCCCTCCTCACCGCCCGTCGGCTCCACGTCCGCTACGGGGGCTTCACCGCTCTCGACGGAGTGGATCTGGATCTCTCCCCCGGCCGGATCACCGCGGTCGTGGGACCCAACGGGGCCGGGAAGAGCACCTTGTTCCACTGTCTGGCCGGGACGCTGCGGCCCGTGGAGGGGAGCGTGCGGTTCGGCGGGCGGGACATCACCGCACTGCCCGCCCACGCCCGCACCCGGCTCGGCGTGGCACGGACCTTCCAGGAACTGGCCGTCTTCCCCTCGCTGACCGTGGCCGAGAACGTCCGGGTGGGCGCCGAGCAGGGCCGGGTGAGCGACCCGGGCGCCGTGGAGCGCACGCTCAGGCTGCTCGGGCTCGACGGGCCGGTGCGCGCCCGGCCCGCCGCGGGGCTGCCCACCGGGACGCTGCGCCGCGTGGAGCTGGCCCGGGTCCTCGCGGGCAGCCCCCACGTCCTCCTCCTGGACGAGCCGGCCGCCGGGCTCGACACCGCCGAAGTGACCGCTCTGGCCCGGGTCCTGAAGGCCCTGGCCGCCGATGGCACGGCCCTCCTCGTCGTCGAGCACGACCTGGACCTGGTCGCCGGTCTCGCCGACGTCGTGCAGGTGATGGCCGCGGGCCGGATCGTCGCCAGCGGTCCTCCCGGGCACATCCTGGACGCCCTGGAACGGGAGGCCGGGCGATGACGACGCTGTCCCTGCGCCACGCGCGCGTGCGCTACGGCCCCGTGGAGGCCCTGCACGGCATCACCCTCGCCGCCCCCGGCCCGGGCCTCACCGTGCTGCTCGGCCGTAACGGCTCCGGCCGTAGCACCGCCCTGCGCGCCCTGGCCGGCACGGTCCCCCTGGTGGGCGGCGCGGTGGTGTGGGACGGCCGGGACGTGACCCGGGTCCCCGCGTACGAGCGGGCCCGGCGCGGGATGTGCCTGGTGCCGGAACGGCGGGCCGTGTTCGCCTCGCTCACGGTGCGCGAGAACCTCCGGCTCGCCGCGCGCGACCCCAGTGCGGCCCTGGACGCCTACCCGCAGCTGCGGCCGCTGCTGGAGCGGCGCGCGGGCAGCCTCTCCGGCGGGGAGCAGCGCATGCTCGCCCTGTCCCGGGCGCTGCTCGCACGCGCGCGCGTGGTGCTCGTCGACGAGCCCGCCCAGGGCATGTCGCCCCCGGTCGCGGCGCGTACGTACGCGTTGCTGGGCGGGCTCGACGCGTGCGTGGTGCTCGCCGAGCAGCGGCTGCCGCCCGCCCTGCGGGAGCACCCCGCCCTCGTCTACGAACTGCGCCGCGGGACCGTCGTGTTCGCCGGGGAGGCGGGTGAGCTCAGGAGCTGACCGGGCGCGCCGAGGCCCCGTCCGGTCGGCCGACCGGACGGGGCCCGTGTCCCGGCGAGGGGGAGCAGCGGCTCAGAACTCGAGGCGCAGGCCGGGCACGATCACATCGGGATCGGCCCCGATGGCGGCCTTGTTGGTGGCGTAGAGGTGCTGCCAGGTGGTCCCGTGCCGGGCGGCGACGCCGCTGAGGGTGTCGCCCCGGCGGACGGTGTAGTCACCGCGGGAGGAGCCGCGGTCCGCGTGTTCCGTGGCCCGCGCCGGGGCCTTGGACGGCTTCGCGGGGGCCTTCGACGGCTCGGCCGGGGCGTGCCGGGTGGAGGTGGCCGGGTCGGCGGCGGGTGCGTCGCCGCTCGCTCCGGCGCGTGCCGAACAGACGGGCCAGGCGCCCCACCCCTGGGCGCGCTGGACCTTGGTGGCGACGGCGATCTGCTGGGACCTGCTCGCCCGGTCGGCGGTGGGCGCGTAGGCCGTGCCGCCGTAGGCGCTCCAGGTGGAGGGGGCGAACTGGAGTCCGCCGTAGTAGCCGTTGCCGGTGTTGATGTGCCAGTCGCCGCCGCTCTCGCACTGGGCGATGCGGTCCCAC
This sequence comes from Streptomyces sp. NPDC059696, assembly GCF_042733745.1. NCBI lineage: Bacteria > Bacillati > Actinomycetota > Actinomycetes > Kitasatosporales > Streptomycetaceae > Streptomyces > Streptomyces sp. NPDC059696. The sequence continues at coordinate 38,796 of NZ_JBHWFG010000006.1, read as the reverse complement.
ACTCCGCTGTCGGCCGCCGCGGCGTTTCCGGTCGCGGCCAGCAGTCCGAGGGGCGCGAGCAGTGCCGCCCCGGCGAGGACCGCCGTCGTACGAACCTGGTGCCTGCGGGCGTCTGAGCGAGTGGTATCGGCACAATCGGACATGTAGGTCCCTTTCGGAACACCCGGGGATCCCCCAAGGCGGAACGCCGCTCCCGCGCCATGGGACGCGAGGGCCGCGCTCGCCCCGCCCACCGGTAGCGGTGCCGTGCCCGGTTCCTGGGAACCCGGCGGCCGGTGGACGTACCCGAGCGGTGCTCGTTGCACACGGCCGAGGAATCTAAGGAGGTCGAGGGCTCGGCATCAAGGAATCACCCGTTCGGGCAGGCCAGTTCATTGATACCTCGGGTAACGGCGGTTTCCGGACACCCACTTCATTCGCGGATTTCCGGATTTGTCGACCAACGGACCCGATGACCTGTGACCCACCTCACCCCACCAACACCCTTGCGATGTCGGCGAGTTGACGATGAGTGTGCGATTCCGCGCTCTGCGTGACCCTGTGCGCTGGTTGGTTCGATTACGTACGGCGTGGGGCGTGACTCCCGCCACAGATCGCCCGTTGTCTTCTGCATGAGCCGGGACCTACCCGGACCACGGGCCGGGAGCCACCCGGCTTTGCCACACCGCATCCCCGAGGGAGCCACCCGTGCCGCGCATGCTCGACGTCAGCGACGACGTACGCGCCGAGATCGGCGACGAAGAAGCCGACCGCCTGCTCGCCGGAGAGACCGCCCCGGGCAGTTACGACTGCACGTCCTGCCGTACCCCGGGCGACTCCGAGCAGGAGCGCACCAGCACCGTCCTGTTCATCGGTGACGAGACCGCCGTCCTCGCCTTCGCCCACGCCGGCTGCCTGCCCTCGCAGGTCGTGCAGGTCACCGAGGAGCAGCTGCGGGGCGCCGTGAAGTCCATCACCGGCGACACCGTCGACCTGGAGCCCGACAAGGTGGTGCCCGAGCAGGCGGTGCTCGGCGTGACCAGCGGACTCGTCCTGATCGGCGGCGACCTGCACCCGGCCCTGGTGGTCGAGCCGACCGGGCCCATCGCCCGGCCCGGCGCGACCGGCGGCGGCGACGACTTCCTGCCGCTGCTCATCGAGCAGGGCTTCATGCCGCTGACGGAGCTGTCCGCCGTACCGCCGGTGCTGCACGGCTGGTCGGTGCTGCTCGCCGTGGGCCAGCTGCACGCGGTGCTCCAGCCGGGGCCGGGCGGCGGGCAGCCGGTGGCCTGGTGGCAGGCGCACCAGCCGCTGCAGGTGACCGAGGGCTGGCGCGCGGCCGCCAACAAGCACCAGCAGGTGCTGATGTTCGCCGCGCCGGCCGGCTCCATCGGCCGCCAGCCGCGCGAGGACCTGCTGCGGGACGCGCTGGACAAGGCGGCGGCGAACGGAAAGCTGGTCGCCTCGGCGCTGCCGCTGGCCGGCACCTGAGCGGCGCGTCACCCGTCCACGCCGTACACCCGCGAAAGCCGTACCCGGGCCGCATCCCTTGACCCGCGGGGTCGTTTGGACATACGTGCACGCATACGACGTTCCCCGCCGCCAGTCCTTCTCGCCGATCCCGTCCGCGCGGTCGGCTCAGGACTCCCAGGGCGGCCCATCGGCCACGCCGATCTACGACGCGCTCTACGCCGAGTACGTCAAGTCCTTCCGCGCACTGCCCGGGGACCGCAGCGGCGAGGAGAAGCTGGGCTTCACCGCCTTCGGGAACAGCCCGCACGGTTCGGGCTCCTACGGAGGGACGTACGGCAGTTCGTACAGTGCGTACAGCGCGGGCGCCCAGAGCGCCCGCCACGCCGCCGGGCAGCAGCCGCAGTGGCAGCGCGTCGGGACCATCGGCTCGCACACCACGGGGTCGCACACCACGAGCGGGCACGGCACGAGCGGGCACGGCACGGGTATGCACCACGTCCCGGCCGCGCTGCCGCCGGGACGGCGGGGCGGCAGCTGAGCGAGCACCGGACACCGGAAAGGGCGGCCCCGATCGGGGCCGCCCTTTCCGGTGCTTCGCGCTACTTCTTCTTGCCGCGCTTCTCGCGCACCCGCACGGAGATGTGGATCGGCGTCCCCTCGAAGCCGAACTCCTCGCGCAGGCGGCGCTCGATGAAGCGCCGGTAGCCCGCCTCGATGAAGCCGGAGGCGAACAGGACGAACCGCGGCGGCTTGGTGCCCGCCTGCGTGCCGAACAGGATGCGCGGCTGCTTGCCGCCCCGGACGGGGTGCGGGTGGGCGGCGACGAGCTCACCGAGGAAGGCGTTCAGCCGGCCCGTCGGGACCCGGGTCTCCCAGCCCGCGAGAGCGGTCTCGATCGCCGGGACCAGCTTCTCCATGTGCCGGCCGGTGCGCGCCGAGACGTTGACCCGCGGCGCCCACGCCACCTGTCCGAGCTCGGTCTCGATCTCCCGCTCCAGGTAGTAGCGGCGCTCCTCGTCGAGGGTGTCCCACTTGTTGTACGCCATGACGATCGCGCGGCCGGCCTCGACGGCCATGGTGACGATCCGCTGGTCCTGCACCGAGATGGACTCGGAGCCGTCGATCAGGATGACCGCGACCTCCGCCTTCTCGACGGCGGCCGCCGTGCGCAGCGAGGCGTAGTAGTCGGCGCCCTGCTGGAGGTGGACGCGCTTGCGGATGCCCGCCGTGTCGACGAACTTCCAGGTGACGCCGCCGAGTTCGATCAGCTCGTCGACCGGGTCACGGGTGGTGCCCGCCAGCTCGTTGACGACGACGCGCTCCTCGCCCGCCACCTTGTTCAGCAGGGAGGACTTGCCGACGTTCGGGCGTCCGATGAGGGCGACGCGGCGCGGGCCGCCGATGCCGCCCCCGCCGAACGTCTGACGCGGCGCCTCGGGGAGCACCTCCAGGACCTGGTCGAGCATGTCGCCGGTGCCGCGGCCGTGCAGCGCGGAGACCGGGTGCGGCTCCCCCAGGCCCAGCGACCACAGGTAGGAGGCGTCGGCCTCGCCGCTCGGGCCGTCCACCTTGTTGGCGCACAGCACGACCGGCTTGCCGGCCTTGCGCAGCAGCCGGACGACGGCCTCGTCGGTGTCGGTGGCGCCGACCTTGGCGTCGACGACGAAGACGACCGCGTCGGCGGCCTCGATGGCGTACTCGGCCTGGGCGGCCACGGAGGCGTCGATGCCGAGGACGTCCTGCTCCCAGCCGCCGGTGTCGACGACCTTGAAGCGGCGGCCCGCCCACTCCGCCTCGTAGGTCACGCGGTCGCGGGTGACGCCGGGCTTGTCCTCGACGACGGCCTCGCGGCGGCCGATGATGCGGTTCACGAGGGTCGACTTGCCGACATTGGGGCGTCCGACGACGGCGAGCACGGGAAGCGGGCCGTGACCCGCCTCCTCGATGGCGCCCTCGACGTCCTCGAGGTCGAAGCCCTCCTCCGCGGCGAGCTCCATGAACTCCGCGAACTCGGCGTCGCCGAGCGCCCCGTGGTCGTGCTCGTGGGCGCCCTCGGACGCGTCCGAGCCGTCGGGCTGGATGTGGTCGTTCATGAAGTCCGTACCTCGTCGTTCATTCGTGGTGGTCGGTGGAGTGCCCGCCGTGTGCCGGGCTGATCCACTACTCAGTGTCGCCTAGCGCCCGGTGAGGCGCCTGGCGTTTTCCAGGTGGGCCGCGAGCTGCTTCTGGATGCGCCCGGTCGCCTCGTCCAGCGCCTTGCGCGTCCGGCGACCGCTGCCGTCGCCCGCCTCGAAGGGCTCGCCGAAGACGACGTCGACGCGGGAGCGCAGCGGAGGCAGCGCCTTTATCAACCGTCCGGGCTTGTCGGAACTTCCCAGCACGGCCACTGGGACTATCGGAGCGCCGCTGCGCACCGCGAAGTACGCGAGCCCGGCTCGCAGCGAGGCGAAGTCGCCCTCGCCCCGGGTGCCCTCGGGGAAGATGCCGAGCACGCCGCCTTCGGCCAGGACGCCGAGCGCCCGGGTGATCGCCGTGCGGTCGGTGGTGTCGCGGTCGACCTTCACCTGCCCGATGCCGAGCAGGAAGGGGTCCAGCGGGCCGACGAAGGCTTCCTTCTTGATCAGGAAGTGCGTCGGCCGGGGCGCCACGCCCATGACCATCGGGCCGTCGATGTTGTGGGAGTGGTTGACCGCGAGGATCACCGGGCCGCTCGCGGGCACCCGCCAGGCGCCGAGCACGCGCGGCTTCCACAGCCCGTACATCAGGCCGACGCCGATGCGCCGCCCGACCTCGGCGCCCCGGGCCGAAGGCAGCTCGGTCACTTTCCGGCCCGCTTCTCCTCGACGAGGGTGACGACGCACTCGATGACCTGGGCCAGCGTGAGCTCGGTGGTGTCCACCTCGACGGCGTCGTCCGCCTTGGCGAGCGGGGAGGTCTTGCGGCTGGAGTCGGCCGCGTCCCGCTTGATCAGGGCCTCGCGGGTGGAGTGGACGTCGGAGCCCTTCAGCTCGCCGCTGCGGCGGGCGGCACGCGCCTCCGGGGAGGCGGTGAGGAAGATCTTGAGGTCGGCGTCGGGCAGCACGGTCGTGCCGATGTCGCGGCCCTCGACGACGATGCCCAGCTCCGCGGAGGCGGCGATCGAGCGCTGCAGCTCGGTGATCCGGGCCCGCACCTCCGGCACGGCGCTGACCGCGCTGACCTTGGAGGAGACCTCCTGGGTGCGGATCGGGGCCGCCACGTCCACGCCGTCGACCGTGATGGTCGGGCCCTCCGGGTCGGTGCCCGAGACGATCTCGGGCTTGCCCGCGGCGGCGGCGACGGCGGACGGGTCGTCTATGTCGATGCCGTTGCTCACCATCCACCAGGTGATCGCCCGGTACTGGGCGCCGGTGTCCAGGTAGCTCAGCCCGAGCTGGGCCGCCACGGCCTTCGAGGTGCTCGACTTGCCGGTGCCGGCGGGGCCGTCGATGGCGACAATCACTGGCGTGGCGCTTTCCACAGTGGGGACCTTCCTGAACCGGGCTCTGCGGGGGTGAGGGCGCGAGTGCCCCGCACCAGGTTACTGGGTGCGCGTCACTCGTCCGGCCGCGCGTCGGCCGGCCCCCTCCGGCCCGCCCTACTGCCGGAGCGCCCAGCCCCTCTCCCGCAGGGCGGCGCTCAGGACCGGGGCCGCCTTCGGCTCCACCATCAGCTGCACCAGACCGGCCTGCTGCCCCGTCGCGTGCTCGATGCGCACGTCCTCGATGTTGACGCCGGCCGCGCCCGCGTCGGCGAAGATCCGGGCCAGCTGTCCCGGCTGGTCGTCGATGAGCACGGCCACGACCTCGTAGGCCCGGGGCGCGGACCCGTGCTTGCCGGGGACGCGGACCTGGCCGGCGTTGCCGCGCCGCAGCACGTCCTCGATCCCGCCGGCGCCCTCGCGTCGCTTGTGGTCGTCGGAGGACTGCAGGGCGCGCAGGGCCCGCACGGTCTCCTCCAGGTCGGCGGCGACGTCCGTGAGCAGGTCGGCGACCGGCCCGGGGTTCGCGGAGAGGATGTCGATCCACATCCGCGGGTCGGAGGCGGCGATCCGCGTCACGTCCCGGATGCCCTGCCCGCACAGCCGCACGGCGGACTCCTCGGCGTGCTCCAGGCGCGCGGCGACCAGGCTGGAGACCAGGTGGGGCATGTGGGAGACGAGGGCGACGGCCCGGTCGTGGGTGTCGGCGTCCATGACCACCGGCACGGCCCGGCAGTGCGAGACCAGCTCCAGGGCGAGGTTCAGCACCTCGGTGTCGGTGTCCCGGGTGGGGGTGAGCACCCAGGGGCGGCCCTCGAAGAGGTCCCCGGTGGCGGCCAGCGGGCCGGACTTCTCCCGGCCCGACATGGGGTGCGAGCCGATGTACGCGGACAGGTCGAGGCCGCGTGCCTCCAGCTCGCGGCGCGGTCCGCCCTTGACGCTGGCGACGTCGAGGTAGCCGCGTCCCGCTCCGCGGCGGATGGCGTCGGCGAGGACGTCGGCCACGTGCGCGGGCGGGGCGGCGACGATCACCAGGTCGACGGGCCCGTCGGGCGCCTCGTCCGTGCCGGCGCCGAGCGCGGCCGCCGTACGGGCCTGTTCGGGGTCCGGGTCGGCGAGGTGCACGGCGACGCCCCGCTGGGACAGGGCCAGGGCGGCGGACGTGCCGATGAGGCCGGTGCCGATGACGAGTGCGGTCCTCACTGGGCGATGTCCTTGCGCAGGGCGGCGGCGGCGCCGAGGTAGACGTGGGCGATGTCGGCGCGGGGCCGGTCGGACTCGATGTGCGCGAGGACCCGGACGACACGCGGCATGGCGCCTTCGATGTCCAGTTCCTGGGCGCAGATCAGCGGCACGTCGACGATGCCCAGCTTGCGGGCGGCGGCGGCCGGGAAGTCGCTGTGCAGATCGGGCGTGGCCGTGAACCAGATGCTGATCAGGTCGTCGGCGGCGAGATCGTTGCGCTCCAGGATCTCGGTGAGCAGGGCTCCGACCTGCTCGTCCATGTGCCCGGCCTCGTCCCGTTCGAGTTGGACGGCGCCCCGGACCGCTCGTACCGCCACGGCGATGCTCCTTGTTGACGTGCGTGTCGCTCTCCGTCCGACCAGCCTAGTCAGCCCGCGCGGACCGGGTGCGCGGCGCCCGCCCGGTGAGACGCCGGAAACACGGGCTTTGGGTACGTTCGGTGCCAAGATGGCGCATATTCCGATTCACCCCTTCAGTCAGCTTCGGAGCGACGACATGACCTACGAGACCACGCGCCGCACGGTTCTCCTCGCGACGGGTGCGACGGGCGCGGTGGCGCTCGTCACGGCCTGCGGCGGGGGCGGCGACGACAGCGGCTCCGCGTCCACGGGCTCCCCCACGGGTGAGGGCACGGCGAGCGGCTCCGCCGGTCAGGCCCTGGCCGACATCGACGAGATCCCGGTCGGCGGCGGCAAGATCTTCGCGGACGAGAAGGTCGTGGTGACCCAGCCGGAACAGGGTCAGCTCAAGGCCTTCTCGGCGATCTGCACCCACCAGCACTGCCTGGTGGGGTCCGTCTCCGGCGGCACGATCAACTGCCCCTGCCACGGCAGCAAGTTCAAGATCACCGACGGTGCGGTGGCCCACGGACCGGCGACCCAGCCGCTGCCCGCGGAGCAGATCACCGTGGAGGGGAACTCGATCCGGATGACCTGACGTCCCCCGCCCGGCACCCGGGCCGTCACGCGTCCCACAGCGCCCCGAGGGTGAGCAGGTCGCCCCGGTACTCGACGCGGTCGGCCCACTCGGTGGGCCAGGCCTCCGCACCCAGGTGCGCGCCCGCGAAGGCGCCCGCCAGGCAGGCGATGGAGTCCGAGTCGCCCGCGGTGCAGGCGGCGCGGCGCAGGGCGGTCACCGGCTCGTCGACGAAGAGCAGGAAGCACAGCAGTCCGGTCGCCAGGGCCTCCTCGGCGATCCAGCCCTCACCGGTGGCCAGACAGGGGTCGGTCTCCGGTGAGACGGTGCGCACGGCGTGCCGGAGCCGCTCCAGGGCCTCCAGGCACTCGTCCCACCCGCGCGCGATGTACTGCCCGGGGCTCGGGGCCCCGGCCCGCCGCCACAGGTCACCGAGCCAGCGCTCGTGGTAGCGGCTGCGGTTCTCCAGGGCGTAGGAGCGCAGCAGGCCGATCAGCCCGGTCGGCTCGGCGCCCTGCGCGAGCAGACGTACGGCGTGCGCGGTGAGGTCGGACGCGGCGAGCGCGGTGGGGTGCCCGTGGGTGAGGGCGGACTGCAACTGGGCGGCGCCCGCGCGCTGTTCGTCGCTCAGGCCGGACACCAGGCCCAGCGGGGCGACGCGCATGTTGGCGCCGCAGCCCTTGGATTCGGTCTGGCTGGCGTCCTGCCAGGGGCGGTCCGAGTGCTCCAGCAGGGCACAGGCCCGCAGACAGGTGTTGCCGGGGGCCCGGTTGTTCTCCGGGGAGCGGTTCCAGGCGACGAACTCCCGCCGCACGGCCTCGGCCATCCCCTCCGGCCCCAGCACCCCCCGGTCCATCGCCGCCCGTACGCCCCGTCCGAGGGCCAGCGTCATCTGCGTGTCGTCGGTGACGATCGCCGGGGACGGCAGCTCCATCTGCCTCCAGGGCCCGTGCTCGGCGAGGATCGAGGGAACGTCGTCGAACTCGGTCGGATACCCCAGCGCATCCCCGAGGGCCAGGCCCGTGAGCGCTCCGGTGGCGGCCTGCTTGTGGACGAGTGTGGTCATGCGGGGCGTCCTTCCCGGGCGGGCCGGAGGAGAGGCGGGTGGAGGGCGGTGGCGGTGCCTGCGCGGTACAGCGCGGCGGGTTTGCCGCGTCCGCCGGTGAGCCGGGCGGCGCCCGGGACGGCTTCGACGAAGCCGGGTGTGGCGAGCACCTTGCGACGGAAGTTGGGCCGGTCCAGCTCGGTGCCCCACACGGTCTCGTAGACCTGCTGCAACTCGCCGAGGGTGAACTCGGGCGGGCAGAAGGCGGTGGCGAGGCAGCTGTACTCGAACTTGGCGCCGACGCGGTCGTGGGCGTCGGCCAGGATGCGGTCGTGATCGAAGGCGAGCGGCCCCGCCGTGCCGTACGGCACCCAGCGGGCCTGCGCCGCGTCACTGCCGCCGCGTGCCTCGGGGGCGTCGGGCAGCAGCGCCGCGAAGGCGACCGAGACGACCCGCATCCGGGGGTCGCGGCCGGGCTCGCTGTAGGTCCGCAGCTGCTCCAGATGCAGCCCCGAGACGTCGGACAGGCCGGTCTCCTCGGCGAGTTCACGCCGGGCGGCCGTCTCCGCGGACTCGTCCGGCTGCAGGAATCCGCCGGGCAGCGCCCAGTGCCCGGCGTACGGCTCCTGCCCGCGCTCGACGAGCAGCACGTGCAGCACGCCCTCCCGGACAGTGAACACCGCGAGGTCGACGGTGACCGCGAAGGGTTCGTGGGCGTACTTGTCGTAGCCGTTCATGGCGAACACCGACACCCCCTTTAATAGTCAGCACGACTATAAAAGGGGGTGCCCGTCGCTCACAAGGTCTAGAGGTCGACCTCCTGCATCAGCATCCCGACCTCCGTGTTCGACAGCCGCCGCAGCCAGCCGGACTTCTGGTCGCCCAGGGTGATCGGCCCGAAGGCGACCCGGACCAGCTTGTCGACCGGGAAGCCGGCCTCCGCGAGCATCCGGCGCACGATGTGCTTGCGGCCCTCGTGGAGGGTGACCTCGACGAGGTAGTTCTTGCCGGTCTGCTGGACCACGCGGAAGTGGTCCGCGCGCGCGTAGCCGTCCTCCAGCTGGATGCCGTCCTTGAGCTGCTTGCCCAGGTCGCGCGGGATGGGCCCGACGATGTGCGCGAGGTAGGTCTTCTTCACGCCGTACTTGGGGTGCGTCAGCCGGTGCGCCAGCTCGCCGTGGTTGGTGAGCAGGATGACACCCTCGGTCTCGGTGTCGAGCCGGCCGACGTGGAAGAGCCGGGTCTCGCGGTTGGTGACGTAGTCACCGAGGCACTGCCGGCCCTCGGGGTCCTCCATCGTCGACACGACACCGGCGGGCTTGTTCAGCGCGAAGAACTGGAAGCGCTGGGTGGCGACGGTCAGGCCGTCGACCTTGATCTCGTCCTTCTCCGGGTCGACGCGCCGGCCCTGCTCCAGGACGATCTCGCCGTTGATCTCGACCCGGGCCTGCTCGATCAGCTCCTCGCAGGCGCGCCGGGAGCCGAAGCCGGCGCGGGCGAGGACCTTCTGCAGGCGCTCGCCCTCCTGCTCGGCGCCGGGGAAGGTCTTCGGGAGCTTGACCTCCTTCTTCCCGGCGTACCGGTCGCGGTTGCGCTCCTCGACCTGCGCCTCGTACTCACGCGGGCGGGCCGGGGTCGTACGGCCCTGCCTCTGGGGCTGCTTGGGTCCGCCCTTGGCGCCGCCGCGTGCGGCACCGCCACGCCCTGCCTTGGGGCCGTCCTTCGTCGCCCCGGGGCCCACGTCGTAGCGGCGCTCCTCCGGGCGCGGCTTCTTCGGACGGCCGCTGCCCTGCTTGTCGTCGCGGTTGTTGCCGGCGCCGCGGAAGTTGCCGCGACCACCACCACTCCCGCCGCGGCCGCCGCTGTTGCCACCACGGCTCCCGCCGTTGTTTCCGCTGCTGTTCCTGCCGCTGCTGCTTCGCATCAAAGTTCCGTCTGGTCGTCTTCGTCGTGGGTTCCCGGGCTTCCCGGGCGGCCCGGCACGTCGTCGTCGGGCGCGTCCGGGTCGAACGACGGTACGCCCTCCTGGGTCTCGGCCTCGATCGCCTCCGCCTCCGGGAGGAAGGGCGCGAGCTCCGGGAGCTCGTCCAGACCGCGCAGGCCCATCCGCTCCAGGAAGTAGTTCGTCGTCCTGTACAGGATCGCACCTGTTTCGGGTTCCGTGCCCGCCTCCTCTATCAGACCGCGCTGCAGGAGGGTGCGCATGACGCCGTCGCAGTTGACTCCGCGGACGGCCGAGACCCGGCTGCGGCTGACCGGCTGGCGGTAGGCGACGACGGCCAGGGTCTCCAGGGCGGCCTGGGTGAGACGGGCCTGCTGGCCGTCCAGGACGAAGCGCTCGACGGCCGGGGCGAAGGCGGCGCGCGTGTAGAAGCGCCAGCCGTTCGCGACGTACCGCAGCTCGAAGCCGCGGCCCTGGACGGTGTACTCGTCGGCCAGCTCGCGCAGGGCGTCCGCGATCTGGCGCCTCGGCCGCTCCAGTATCTTCGCGAGGTGCTCCTCGGTCGCGGGCTCGTCCACGACCATGAGGACGGCCTCCAGGGCGGGCTTGAGGTCGAGGCCGGCGACGGTGGGCGTCCCGGCCGGCAGGTCGGTCGTTGACTCGCTCACGCCTTCTTCTCCTCCTTGGGCGGCTCGGGCGGCCGGTCGAACTCGTCGGTGACGGTCGGGGTCTCGTCCCCGTCGCCGCCGGTCCACCGCACGAGCAGGTCCCCGAGCGCCCTCTCCTGCTCCAGCGCGACGGCCTTCTCGCGGTACAGCTCCAGCAGGGCGAGGAACCGCGCGACGACGGTCAGGGTGTCGTCGGTGTCCGCCACGAGGTCCCGGAAGGCTGCCTCGCCGAGCTCCCTGAGCCGGGCCACGACGATCCGCGCCTGCTCCTGCACGCTGACCAGGGGGGCGTGGATGTGGTCGACGTAGACCTGCGGCTTGGGTCTGGGCTGCATCGCCTTCACGGCGAGCCTGGCGAAGCCCTCCGCGCCGATGCTGATGACGACGTCGGGCAGCAGCTCGGCGTGGTGCGCCTCGAGTCCGACGGTCCGGGGGTAGCGCCGGGCCTCGTCGTCGAGCCGTCCGCTGAAGATGTCGGCGATCTGCTTGTACGCGCGGTACTGCAGCAGCCGGGCGAACAGCAGGTCCCGCGCTTCGAGCAGCGCGAGGTCGCCCTCGTCCTCCACCTCGGCGGTGGGCAGCAGCCGCGCCGCCTTCAGGTCGAGCAGGGTGGCGGCGACGACCAGGAACTCGGTCGTCTCGTCCAGGTCCCAGTCCGGCCCCATCGCCCTGATGTGGGCCATGAACTCGTCGGTCACCTTCGACAGCGCGACCTCGGTGACGTCCAGCTTGTGCCGCGAGATCAGCTGCAACAGCAGGTCGAAGGGCCCTTCGAAGTTGGCGAGCCGGACCTTGAAGACACCGTCGCCCGCCGCCTCGGCGTCACCGGCCGGGGGCGGGAGGACCGGGGCGGGCGCGGAGGACTCCTCGGGCCCGTTCGCCGACCCGGCGGTCGGGGTCGCCGCGGCAGTCCCGTTCGACTCCCCCACGCCCACCGATCCTGCTGCCTCCACAGGCGGTGCGGGCGACTCGGCCGCCTCGGTTCCTGCCTCCGCGGCCGGCAGCGTCGCGGGGTCTGCCTCCTGCGGTGAGGTGGGCGACGCGGCCCCCCCCGGCACGGCCGGCGCAGCCCCCGGCCCCCTCCCCAGCGCACGCCGGCGGCCGGCCGGGGTGCCGGGGGGAGGTGGGGAAGCGTTCGAGGTCATGGCCCCCGCAGGCTACCGCTACCGCCCGCGCAGTCGTCGTACGAGGATGCTGGCGTCCCCGCGGGTCTCCAGGTCGGCGAGGACCACCGCGACCGCCTCACGGACGATGCGTCCGCGGTCCACGGCCAGACCGTGCTCGCCGCGGAGCACGAGACGGGCGTGTTCGAGGTCCATGAGTTCCTCGGCCGACACGTAGACGGTGATCTTCTCGTCGTGCCGCTCACGGCCGCTGGGCCGGCGCGAGGGGTTGCGTCCGCGCTTGCGGGGCGCTGCCCCCGCGGCAGCGGCGGCAGAACCTTCCTGCGCCCCCTGCCGACGGGCGGAACCGGAGCGCTCGGCTGCCGCGGAACGGCTGTGGGCCTCCCCGGCCTCGGCCGGCTCCGCGTCCGCCGCGACGTGCTCCGCGCCCTCGCCGTCGCCGCCCTGGGCGGGCACCGCGTGCGGCGCGTCCTCCGCGGCGGCCGCCGCGTCGCCCTCCCCCGCCGGAGCGGGCACCCTGGCGTCGCCGTTGGCCTGACGCCTGGGCTGGGACGACTGAAGCGCCATCCCCCCTGTCGTACGGAAGAGTTCGTCGGCCCCCGGCAGACTCACTCGGCGTGACACCGGGCGAGCACCTCCCTGGCGAGCTGACGGTAGGCGGCGGCACCGACGGAGTTGGAGGCGTAGGTGGTGATCGGCTCACCGGCGACCGTGGTCTCCGGGAAGCGGACCGTGCGCCCGATGACCGTGTGGTAGACGTGGTCGTCGAACGCCTCGACCACACGCGCGAGCACCTCACGGCTGTGCACCGTGCGCGAGTCGTACATGGTGGCGAGGATGCCGTCGAGCTCCAGCTCCGGGTTGAGCCGCTCCTGGACCTTCTCGATGGTCTCCGTCAGCAGGGCCACACCACGCAGCGCGAAGAACTCGCACTCCAGAGGCACTATCACCTTGTGCGCGGCCGTCAGGGCGTTCACCGTGAGCAGGCCGAGCGAGGGCTGGCAGTCGATGACGATGAAGTCGTAGTCGGGCAGCAGCGGCTTCAGGGCACGCTGCAGCGTCGACTCGCGGGCGACCTCGGAGACGAGCTGGACCTCGGCCGCCGACAGGTCGATGTTGCTGGGCAGCAGGTCCATGTTGGGGACCGCGGTCTTCAGCAGCACCTCGTCGGCCGCCATCCCCCGCTCCATGAGCAGGTTGTAGACGGTGAGGTCGAGCTCCATCGGGTTGACGCCGAGTCCGACCGACAGCGCGCCCTGCGGGTCGAAGTCCACGAGCAGGACACGGCGTCCGTACTCCGCGAGCGCGGCACCCAGGTTGATGGTCGACGTGGTCTTGCCGACGCCGCCCTTCTGGTTGCACATCGCGATGATCTTCGCGGGTCCGTGCTCGGGCAGCGGACCCGGGATCGGGAAGTACGGCAGCGGACGCCCGGTCGGGCCGACGCGCTCACGGCGCTGTCTGGCAGCGTCGGGCGCGAGAGTGGCCGCGTACTCGGGGTCGGGCTCGTACTCGGCGTCGGGGTCGTAGAAGTGCCCCTCGGGCAGTTCGTCGTAGTCGGCGAAGTGGTCGTGGGGCGCGCCACTTCCGTCGCCGGCCATGGCGTTCACGTGATGGCCATCCATCTTCTGGTGTGCTGTGTGAGTCGCCTGCTGACTCTGGTGGGCTGCGAAGGTGCGCACAGCGACGGAGCCGACAGCCGCGAACCCCGCGGGCTCCTGGCCCGGTGCAGGCATTCCTGGTTGGCCACCGCCGGGAGTAAATGTCGACTCATTCACAAGTCGTCTTACCTCCTTGGTGACCAGGAAACTTCTAGACAGGTCAGCGTGGCACCATGCCGACGGTTGGCGACTCTATGGCGTGTCGGGCGTCCGCAGCAACACAATCCGCCGGACCCGGCCCGATGTGTCGGCAATGAAACATCCCGCTGTCAAGGGCGTACGGCCGTCGCACGGCAGGTTTCACCGGTGTGCGAATCGGTTGAAGGGTTACGTTCGAGGCGAGTTGCCCGAGAATCGCGAAGTGACCATACACACATCCGGCCGGACCTGTCGGGCAAGGTCCGGCCGGGTGCGCGGCGTTGACGAGGGGAGTTGACGTATCGCCTTTGCGGGTTGGTTACTTAGCCGACTTACCGGCGACCGCGGGCCGGTGGGCCGGTCAGCCGAGGAGCGAGGACAGCTCCACGTGCTCCACGCCGTGCGCCTCGGCGACCTCGCGGTAAACGACCTTGCCGTCATGCGTGTTGAGGCCCTTGGCCAGCGCCGGGTCGCGGCGCAGCGCGTCCGCCCAGCCGTGGTTGGCCAGTTCGACGATGTACGGCAGCGTGGCGTTGGTCAGCGCGTAGGTGGAGGTGTTCGGCACCGCGCCGGGCATGTTGGCGACGCAGTAGAAGACCGAGTTGTGCACCGGGAAGGTCGGCTCGGCGTGGGTGGTCGGACGGGAGTCCTCGAAGCAGCCGCCCTGGTCGATCGCGATGTCGACAAGGACACTTCCGGGCTTCATCCGCGAGACGAGCTCGTTGGTGACCAGCTTCGGGGCCTTGGCGCCGGGGATGAGCACCGCGCCGATCACGAGGTCGGCCTCCAGGCAGGCCTTCTCCAGTTCGAAGGCGTTGGAGACGACGGTCTGGATCTTCGTGCCGAAGATCTTGTCGGCCTCGCGGAGCTTGTTGATGTCCTTGTCGAGCAGGGTCACGTGGAAGCCCATGCCGATGGCGATCTGCGCGGCGTTCCAGCCGGAGACGCCGCCGCCGATCACGACGGCGCGGCCCGCCAGCACGCCGGGGACGCCGCCGGGCAGGACGCCGCGGCCGCCGTTGGCGCGCATCAGGTGGTAGGCGCCGACCTGCGGGGCCAGGCGGCCCGCGACCTCGGACATCGGGGCGAGCAGCGGCAGCGCGCGGTTCGGCAGCTCGACGGTCTCGTAGGCGATGGCCGTGGTGCCGGACTCCAGCAGGGCGTCCGTGCACTCCTTGGAGGCGGCCAGGTGCAGGTAGGTGAAGAGCGTCTGGTCCTTGCGGAGGCGGTGGTACTCCTCGGCGATGGGCTCCTTGACCTTCAGGAGCAGGTCGGCGGCGGCCCACACCTCGTCGGCGGTGTCCAGGATCTGCGCGCCGGCGGCGACGTACTCGGTGTCGGGGATGGAGGAACCGACGCCGGCGCCGCGCTCGACGACGACCTGGTGGCCGTGGCGCACCAGCTCGTGCACTCCGGCGGGGGTGATGGCCACCCGGAACTCGTTGTTCTTGACCTCGCGGGGGATGCCGACCTTCACGTCGATCACGGTCCTTGGCTCAGAGGGTATGGGGGGTATTTCTTAGACATACCCGGGCACGCACGGGCACACCGGGAGAGACCGCAGGAGAACGTGCGGCAGAGCCAGTCTAATGAAGGTGTTCTCCCTGTCTAGCCTTTCATTGCATCAATCTTCAGCGGATGCGGTACGGATTTCGCAGGCGTCAGGGTCATTTTGAAGGTTTGAGTCGTCGAGAATCCGCTCGGCGGCGCCCCGGTGCAGCCCGGCGGACGCGGGGTCCCCCAGGTGTTCGAGGGTGTCGGCGACCCGCAGGTGCAGGGCGGCCTGCAGCCGGGGGTCCTCGGCGCGCCGCGCCCACTCCACGGCCTCCCGGCAGGTGCGCAGCGACTCCTCGGGGCGGCCCGCGTACTCCTGGACCCGCGCCAGCTCGCTCAGGGCCCGGGCCTGGGCGGCGATGTCGCCGTTCTTGCGGTGGCCGGCGATCGCCGCGCGCCAGTTCCGCAGGGCCTCGCCGTAGCGGCCCGCGAAGGTGTGGGCGGCGGCGATCCGCCCGTAGAGCCGTGCGGCCTCGGCGCGCTCACCCCGGGCGAGCCGCTCCACCAGGGCGCGCCCGAACCAGTCGGCGGCCCGGTCGAAGTCGTCGAGGTCCTGGTACGCGCCGCCTACGGATTCCATCGCACGGCCGGTCGCGTAGGGGTCGTTCACCTCGCGCCCGGCGTCGAGAGCGGCCCGGTAGCGCGCCAGGGCGTCGGCCGTGCGGCCGGTGCGGGCGTCGAGGTCGCCCAGGTTGAGCAGGGCGGCGGCACGCTCCCTGGGCAGGTGGCGGCGCTCGGCGACGTCGAGGACCATGCCGTGGATCTCGTAGAGGTCGGGCGCGGCGGCCTTGGTGCCGATGTGCGCCGCCATCGCCCGGACCAGCTGGGACATCAGCCGGCGGGCCAGCGTGTCCAGCTCCCCGTCGGCGACCGCGAGCCGGGCCGACGCCAGCAGCGCGGGCCGGGTCAGGCGCAGCCAGTCGGCTGCCGCCCGCGGCGTGGGGAAGCGCAGCGCACGGGGCATGTCGAGCAGCTTCTGGCGGGCCGTCGGACTGTCGGTCTCGGTGATCGCCCGGCAGGCCTGGAGCAGCCGGACGGTGCGTTCCAGCATGCGGGCGCGGGCCAGCTGGAGATCGGCCGGGCGTTCGTGGTGCTCGGCGAGGATCCGCAGCTGCGGGTGCAGGCAGCCGGGCACCACGTACTGCGGCAGCGGGGAGTCCACCGCGTGCAGGAAGCCCGACGCGACGAAGTCGTCGAGGGTGGAGCGGGCGCTGTCGACCGAGCAGCCGACGAGTGCGGAGGCGGTCTGCGGGTCGACGAGGCCGGCCGGGGCGAGGGCGAGCAGGCGCAGCATCCGGGCGGCGTTCGCGGGCAGGGAGGCGTGGGCGAGCCGGAAGACCCGGGTCAGGGCGGTGCCCTCACTGTCGTCGGCGCGCAGTTGCTTGGCCAGGTCGGAGACGGCGGCCTTGGGGCGGGCCGCGAGCCAGCCGCCCGCCAGCATCAGCGCGGCGGGCTGCCCCTGGCACTCCTCGGCGAGGCCCTCGGCGGCCCGGGGGTCGACGGTGATGCGGACCGAGCCGGTGTGCCGGGTCAGCAGTTCCACCCCGGACTTGGCGTCCAGGCCGCCCAGGGTGCAGGGGCGCACGTCGGAGATGCCGGTCAGCGGGCCTTCGGAGACCGCGACGACGAGGCAGTCGGGGGTGTCTGGAAGCAGGGCGTCGACCTGTTCGGCATCGGCGGCGTCGTCCAGCAGGAGCAGGGCCCGGCGGTCGGCCAGGGCGCTGCGCAGGGTGTCGGTGAGATCGTCCTCGCAGGCCCCGGCCGGTGCCTGTTCGTCCAGGGCGGCCAGCAGGTCCCGGGCGGCGCGTCCGACGGGGACGGGGGTGCCGTCGGGGTCGGTCAGGCCGACGCGCAGGACCCCGTCGGGGTAACGGTCCGCTACCTGTCGTACGAGTTCCTCGGCGAGTGCGGTGCGTCCCGAACCGGGCCGGCCCGCGATGAGCAGGACGCGTGCGCGGGGTGCCTTGCGGCCGGCCAGGGTGTCCAGTCCGGCGCGCTCGATGTCGGCGCGCAGTTCCTTCAACTCCCGTGTGCGGCCGAGGAACTCGCTCGCTGCGGCGACGCGCCCGGCCGACCGCGCGTCGCCTGTCTCCACGACCTGATCCGTCACGGGCCACACTCCCGTCCCACCGCACACGCAAGCCCGCCGGGACTCCGGCTCGGGCGTGCCACAGAGCCTAGTTCACGCTCTGCAACGTTCCGGGTGGTGCAGGGCGGGCACGGCGGAGCATCCCCCGATCGGATCAGCAGATCGTAGGACCACAAGCCTCAAAACGCCGCCCCAAAGGGGCGCGGGGAACTGCGCGACAAGCCACGACGGAGCCGCACCTGACCGACGACCGACCCCGAAAGGGGCGCGGGGAACTGCGCGACAAGCCACGACGGAGCCGCACCCGACCGACGACCGACCCCGAAAAGGGGCGCGGGGAACTGCGCGACAAGCCACGACGGAGCCGCACCCGACCGCCGACACGCGCGGCACCGCTCGCGCAGCGCTACGCCTCGAACGGACGCGCCGGCCACGGAGCCTGGGCCGGCCGCAGCGCGTCCAGACCGTCACCGTTACGCGCGGCGACCAGGGACAGCACGCCCACGACGAGGCAGTTGTTGTGCAGCTCACCGGCCAGCACACCCCGCACGAGGTCCGCCACCGGCACCCGGTCGAGCTCCATGTCGGCCTCCTCCTCCTCGACCGCGAAGCGCTCCCCCTCCGCCTCGGACAGGTCCCGCGCGAGGAAGATCCGGACGGCCTCGTCGCAACCGCCGGGCGTGGTGTAGACGTCGGTCAGCACCCGCCAGTCCTCGGCCTTGACGTGCGCTTCCTCGTACAGCTCCCGCTGCGCGGCGTGCAGCGGGTTCTCGCCGGGGACGTCGAGCAGGCCGGCCGGGATCTCCCACAGCTTGTGGCGCACGGGGTGGCGGTACTGGCGCAGCACCAGCACGCGGTCGGACTCGTCGAGGGCGAGGACGGCCACGGAGCCGGGGTGGACCTGGTAGTCACGGCCGACCACGGAGCCGTCGGGCATGACGACCTCGTCGGTGCGCACGGAGGTCTTGTTGCCCGTGAAGGGGGTCTCCGTCGCCCGGATCTCCCACTCCTCCGGGGTGTCCTTGATCGTCATGCCTGTCCTTCCACGTGCCGTGCGACCTGCTGAAACGAAACCGGGGTGCACACCCTTTGAAGGGATGCACCCCGGCCACCGTACAACTGGTGTGTTACTTCGAAGTCTTCCGCTCCACCGAGGCCTTGACGAGCCCGGCGAACAGCGGGTGCGGACGCGTCGGGCGCGAGCGCAGCTCCGGGTGGGCCTGCGTGGCGACCAGGTACGGGTGGACGTCGCGCGGGTACTCGACGTACTCGACGAGCTTGCCGTCCGGCGAGGTGCCGGAGAACAGGATGCCCGCCTTCTTCTCCAGCTCGGCGCGGTAGGCGTTGTTCACCTCGTAGCGGTGCCGGTGCCGCTCCTCGACGTACTCCTTGCCGTCGTACACCTCGCGCACGATCGAGCCCTCGGCCAGCTTCGCCGGGTACATGCCGAGCCGCATGGTGCCGCCCATGTCGCCCTCACCGGCGACGATGTCGAGCTGCTCGGCCATGGTGGAGATGACCGGGTGGCCGGTGGCCGGGTCGAACTCGGTGGAGTTGGCGTCGGTGATGTCGGCCAGGTTGCGCGCGGCCTCGATCACGATGCACTGCAGGCCGAGGCAGAGGCCGAGCAGCGGGATCTTGTTCTCGCGTGCGTACTTGATCGCGCCGACCTTGCCGAGCACGCCGCGGTCGCCGAAGCCGCCGGGGATGCAGATGCCGTCGACGTCGCCGAGCTGCTGGGCCGCGCCCGCCGGGGTCTTGCAGTCGTCGGAGGTGACCCACTTGATCTTGACGCGGGCCCGGTTGGCGAAGCCGCCGGCGCGCAGCGCCTCGGTGACCGACAGGTAGGCGTCGGGCAGGTCGATGTACTTGCCGACCAGGGCGAGGGTGATCTCGTGGTCGGGGTTGTGGACGCGGTCGAGCAGGTCGTCCCAGGTCGTCCAGTCCACGTCGCGGAACGGCAGGTCCAGCTTGCGGACGACGTAGGCGTCCAGGCCCTCGCCGTGCACGGTCTTCGGGATGTCGTAGATCGAGCGGGCGTCGGGGCAGGCCACCACGGCGGCCTCGTCGACGTCGCACATCAGCGAGATCTTCCGCTTGATCGCGGTGGGCACCTCGCGGTCGCAGCGCAGCACGATCGCGTCCGGCTGGATACCGATGTTGCGCAGGGCCGCAACCGAGTGCTGGGTGGGCTTCGTCTTCAGTTCACCCGAGGGGCCGATGTACGGCAGGAGCGAGATGTGGACGACGAAGACGTTGTCACGGCCGACCTCGTGACGGACCTGGCGGACGGTCTCCAGGAACGGCAGCGACTCGATGTCGCCGACGGTGCCGCCGACCTCGGTGATCACGACGTCGACCTCGTCCGTCGCCATGCGGCGGATGCGGTGCTTGATCTCGTTGGTGATGTGCGGGATGACCTGCACGGTGTCACCCAGGTACTCGCCGCGCCGCTCCTTGGCGATCACGGTGTTGTACACCTGACCGGTGGTGACGTTGGCGGAGCCGTCGAGGTCACGGTCGAGGAAGCGCTCGTAGTGGCCGATGTCCAGGTCGGTCTCGGCGCCGTCGTTGGTGACGAACACCTCACCGTGCTGGAAGGGGTTCATCGTGCCCGGGTCGACGTTGAGGTACGGGTCGAGCTTCTGCATCACGACGCGCAGACCGCGGGCCTTGAGCAGCATGCCGAGGCTGGAGGCCGTCAGGCCCTTGCCGAGCGAGGAGGCGACACCCCCGGTGACGAAGATGTGCTTGGTCGTCGAATTACGAAAAGCGGCGGGCGGCATGGCCAAGACGGGGCTCCCGTGGTCGCGGTCTGGGGGTGCGGTGCGGCTGCCCGCCGGAATACTCCGGGGTGCCGTCGCTGCGGTTCGGGGGTTTCCTGTCGGGCAGGGGCCCACCGGTCCACGGGCTACCAGCGTATCAGCGCCGCGGGGCGGCGGCTTCCGGCCACGCTCCGCACACATCCCGACACGGAGGCGGTCACGGTCACCGGTCCCTCACCCGTTGCTCACTCGTTCGGCGTACCCGCCTTGCCACTACGGGCACCCGGATCATCGGCGTGCGTCGTATCCTGCTCGGACACTCGCTGCCGAGCCCGTCCGGCCCCACGGCACCACCCCCCGCCCGTACCCACCGGAACAACGTGAGCTCGTCAGTTCGTTGAGCAAGAATTGGCGCTTTGCATCACGGCTGGGCGACCTGTTTTGCTTCATCGCTCAATGACGCATTGCAAGACCTGCTGAAACCCCCTTGACCGCACTAGCGACAGCCCCCTCGTGGGGTGACGTGGCCGTTCGACTGGAGTTGCACGTGGCCGGGCGCATCGAAGACTACGCACTCATCGGAGACATGCAGACCGCTGCCCTGGTCTGCCGGGACGGGACAGTCGACTGGCTGTGCCTGCCCCGCTTCGACTCGCACGCCATCTTCGCCGGCCTGCTGGGCACCGAGGAGCACGGCTTCTGGCGGCTCGGGCCCGCGTACGCCTCCGACCAGCAGCCCCCCACCGCGGCGCGGCGCAGCTACCGGGGCGACTCGCTGATCCTGGAGTCCGAGTGGGACACCCAGCGGGGCACGGTCCGGGTGACCGACTTCATGCCGCCGCGTGACGGCGCCCCGCAGCTGATCCGGATCGTGGAGGGCGTCTCGGGCCGGGTCCCGATGCGCTCGGCGCTCAGGATGCGGTTCTCCTACGGACGGGTGGTGCCGTGGGTGCACAAGCACGAGGGGCGCACGGTGGCCGTCGCGGGTCCCGACTCCGTGTGGTTCGACACATCCGCGGAGACCTACGGCAAGTCGCTGACGACGTACGCGGACTTCACGGTCGCGCCGGGTGACCGGATCGCGTTCACGATCTCCTGGCAGCCCTCGCACAAGGAGCCGCCGCCGCTGCCCGAGCCGGAGCAGTCCCTGGAGGCGACGGAGGACTTCTGGCGCGAGTGGGTCGACCACTGTACGTACCACGGCCCCTACCGGGAGGCCGTGGTCCGCTCGCTGATCACGCTGAAGGCCCTGACGTACGCCCCGACCGGCGGCATCGTCGCCGCGCCGACCACCTCCCTGCCGGAGGACGTCGGCGGTGTCCGCAACTGGGACTACCGCTACACCTGGCTGCGCGACGCGGCGATCACCCTGTCCTCGCTGCTGCGCACCGGGTACCGCGAGGAGGCCCGCGCCTGGCGCGAGTGGCTGCTGCGCGCGGTGGCCGGCGACCCGGAGAACCTGCAGATCATGTACGGCATCGCCGGTGAGCGCGAGCTCGGCGAGGCGGAGCTGGACTGGCTGCCGGGCTACGAGAACTCCACCCCGGTCCGGGTCGGCAACGGCGCGGCCCACCAGCTCCAGCTGGACGTCTACGGCGAGGTCACCGAGGCCCTGCACCTGGCCCACATGACGGGCCTCGCCCGCAACGACTACGCCGCCCTCCTCCAGCTGAAGCTGATCCGCTACCTCGAGGACCACTGGCAGGACCCGGACGAGGGCATCTGGGAGGTGCGCGGCCCGCGCCGCCACTTCGTGCACTCCAAGGTGATGGCCTGGGTGGCGGTCGACCGCACGATCAAGCTGATCGAGTCCGGGGACGCGGACGGCCCGCTGGAGCGCTGGAAGGAACTGCGCGAGGACATCCACCGGGACGTGTGCGAGAAGGGCTACGACAAGGAGCGCAACACCTTCACGCAGTCGTACGGCTCGAAGGAGCTGGACGCCTCCCTGCTGCTGATCCCCCAGGTGGGGTTCCTGCCGCCGGACGACAAGCGGGTCATCGGCACGATCGAGGCGATCCAGCGGGAGCTGTCCACGTCGGACGGCTTCATCCTGCGCTACCCGACCACCAGCGGCGACGAGAACGTCGACGGTCTGCCCGGCGACGAGGGCGCGTTCCTGGCCTGCTCGTTCTGGATGGCCGACGACCTGGCGATGATCGGCCGCGTGGACGAGGCCCGCAAGCTGTTCGAGAAGCTGCTGTCCCTGCGCAACGACCTCGGCCTGCTGGCCGAGGAGTGGGACCCGCGCCTGCAGCGCCAGGTCGGCAACTTCCCGCAGGCCTTCAGTCACGT
The DNA here is from genome assembly GCF_042733745.1 of Streptomyces sp. NPDC059696. Lineage (NCBI taxonomy): Bacteria > Bacillati > Actinomycetota > Actinomycetes > Kitasatosporales > Streptomycetaceae > Streptomyces > Streptomyces sp. NPDC059696. The sequence goes on along the minus strand of NZ_JBHWFG010000006.1, from coordinate 16,404 downwards.
CCCGCTCATCGACACGGCACTGCGTCTGACGGCCTCGGGCGCGTACGGAGGCTGACCGGGGCAGCTCACGCAAACCTCACCCCGGGTCGGTCCGGGCCGCGGGCTCACTCCGGCCCGCTCCGGGCCGGGGGCTCACTCCGGCCCTCGCGGGCGGGTCGCTCAGGTCCTCGACACGCGTCAGGGCCTCCCCGGGCCTCACCGCGGCCCGCGCCGGGGCTACTCCGGCCTGAGGGCCGTGAGGGTGCGTTCGCCCGCGGGATCGTCCGCCGTGGCCGGGACGAGGGCGATCTCGTCGAGTCCGGCCTCGGCGTAGGCGGCGATGCGGGCGCGGACGGTGCCGGCGTCGCCCACGAGGGCGACGGTGCCGGCGGCCTCGGGCGGCAGGGCCCGCAGCAGGGTGTCCGGGTCGGCGCCCTTCGCGGCCAGTTCGACGACCTCGGCGAACCCCGCGTCGACGAACATGTCGCTGTAGCCCGGCACGGCGAGGTAGCCGACGACGCTGCGCAGGACCTGGGTGAGCGATTCCGGTCCGGGATCCACGGCGGCGGGCAGCCAGGCGGCCAGCCGGGGCGGTGTACGGCCCGCCTTCCCGGCCGCGGCGAGCATCCGGGCCCGCAGCATGCGGACCTGCTCGGGCGAGACGATGTCGAGCAGCATCCGGTCGGCGTGCGCGACGGCCGCGGCGACCGCGCGCTCCCCGAACGCCGCGACCGTGACCATGCCGCCGGGCGGCGGCAGCCGGCGCGGGAAGCCGCTGCCGGGCACGATCGGCTCCCCGGGCACGCTGTGCATCAACGCCCGCACCACCGCCGCCGACTCCTCGAGGGCGGCGGCGGGCCGGGTGCGCGGACGGCCGTGCACGCCCTCGACGACACGTTTGCTGGAGGTGCCCAGGGCCACGCCCACGGGCCGCCCGGTCACGGCCGCCGTGGACGCGGCGCCCCGGACGATGGTCAGCGGGTCGCGCACCGACACCGGCACGGGCCCGGCGGTCAGCGCGACCTGTTCGGTGGCCGCACCGATCGCCGCCGCCAGGACGAACGAGTCCCACGTGGGTCCCTCGCCCGCCCACACCTCCCGGTACCCGAGCCGGTCGGCGAGCACCGCGACCCGCAACGGCTCCTCGACCGGACTGTCGTCCTCCCGCCCCACGGCGACCACGCTCATGTCCATGACGGCGTCCGTACCCGGCCGGTCACCCCGTAATCCGGGAGCGGCGCGGAGGGATCCGGGCGAAGATCGTCCGCGCGCCCCTCCGGAGATGTCCGGGAGGCACCCGCACGGGTAGCGTCCGGCCCATGGACAGCGGGACGGACAGCGCGCACGACACCCAGGGCGCCGGGATCACCGTACGGCGGGCGCTGGAGCTGCCGGGGCTGCGCAGCGGGCTCCCCGAGGTGCTGGCGGGCGGCGAGCGGCTCGGGCGGACCGTGCGCTGGGTGCACGCCGGAGAGGTGCCGCACATCGCCTCGCTGCTCAAGGGCGGTGAACTGCTGCTGACCACGGGCTACGGCCTGGGCACCCGCCCCGCCGAACAGCGGGCGTTCGTGCGCACCCTGGCCGAACGCGGCATCGCCGCCCTGGTCGTGGAGCTCGGTCCGCGCTTCACCCGCCTGCCCGCGGCCCTCGTCGACACGGCGCGCGCGGCCGGGCTGCCCCTGGTCCAGCTGCACCGCGAAGTGGCGTTCGTCACGGTCACCGAGGAGGTGCACACCGAGATCGTCAACGGCCACTACGCCCTGCTCCAGCGGGCCGAGGAGGTGCACCGGCGGTGCACACAGGCCGTGCTGGGCGGCGGCGGGGTGCCCCAGGTGCTCGGCATCCTGGCCGACTTCGCCGCCAACCCCGTGTTCCTGGAGACGGCGGACGGAAGGTTGCTGTACGCCGCGGGGGCCGGTCCCGAGGGCGCGGACCCGCTCCAGGTGTGGGAGGGGCTGCGCGGCCAGCACCAGGACGAGCCGCCGCTCGCGGGGTCGGTCCTGGTGGACGTGCCGGGCGGCGGGCCCGGCAGCGGGGGTGTCCGGGCGCGTCTGGTCCTGCTGCCGGTGCGCACGTCCCTGGCGCCGGTGCACCGGATGGCGGCCGAGCGGGCGGCGGGCATCCTGGCCGTGGTGCTGATGCAGGCCCGCCAGGAGGAGGAGCTGGCGGCGCGCGGGCGGGGCGACTTCCTCACCGATCTGGCCGAGGGCCGCGTCACGCCCGAGGACGCCCCGGCGCAGGCCCGGGTGCTGGGTTTCCGGCCGGGCGAGGGGCCGCTGCTGCCGGTGGTCATGCGGCTCGGGGAGGCCCTGGCCCCGGGCGGGGGCGGCTGGGGCGTGCCGGCCCGGGCCATCTCGGAGGAGCTGGCCGCGGTCGGCGTGCCGGTCCTGCTCGGCGTACGGCCGGTGGAGGGCCGGGTGCTGGTGCTGCTCGGGCTGCGCGCGGAGTCGGATCGGGCCGCGGTCGCGGACCGGGTCGCGGCGGCGCTGCGTGCCGGTGTGGAACGGGCCGGGATGGCGCGGCCGGGCGGGCAGCCGCCCGTGGTGGTCGTGGGGATGGCCGGTGGCTGGCAGGCGGCCGCCTCGGGCCTGCGGCACGCGGCCGAGACGGCCACGGCGGCCCAGGGCCTCGCGGACCGGCCCTGGTACGACGCCCGTCGTCTGGACATCGATCTGCTGCTGTGGCGGCTGCGCGACCATCCGGACCTGGCGGCGTTCGTGGACCGGGCCGTCGGCCCGCTGCTGGAGCACGACCGGCGTTCCCGGCCGCCGCTGCTGCCCACGCTGGCGACGTACCTGGCCCATGCGGGGCGCAAGGCGGAGACGGCCCGGGAGCTGCACCTGAACCGGCAGACCCTGTACAACCGTCTGGCGCGCATCGGGGAGTTGCTGGGCACGGACCTCGACGACCCGCAGACGGTGCTGGCCCTGAGCCTGGCCCTGCGGGCCCGCAGGCACGTGACGTAGGGCTCTAGGCGAGGGGGCGGGGCTGGGTCAACTCGTCGTACACACTGAGGACCTGGGCGACCGTCTCGTCCTCGGTCGGCCAGGTGGCGGCCTGCCGGGTGCCCCGGGCCGTCAGCAGGTCCCTGTGCGCCCGGTCGCCGAGCAGCCGTACGACGGCGTCGGCGAGGGCCTTCGCGTCGCCGTACGGGACGAGTTCGGCCGCGTCGCCGACGAGTTCGGGGATGCCGCCGACGTCGGTCGCGACGAGCGGCACGCGCGCGTGGAGGGCCTCCTGGGCGAGGACGGAGCGGGCCTCCCAACGGCTCGGCAGCAGGGCCAGGTCGGCGGCGGCGAGCAGGTCCGTGACGTCGTCGCGCCGCCCGATGAGCCGGACCGGCAGGCCCTCCTCCTCGATGCGGCCCTGGAGTTCACCGCGCAGCGGCCCTTCCCCGGCGATGACGACCAGGGGCACGGGATCGAGCCGGCGCCAGACGCGCGCGGCGTCCAGCAGGACGTCGTAGCCACGGTGTCGTTCCAGGGAGCCGACGGCCATCAGCAGCGGCCGTCCGATGGCGCCGAGTTCGGCGCGCACCTTGGGCCGGAGCCGGTCGGGGTCGTCGGGTTCGAGGGGCCTCTTGGGGCCGGGCAGCGCGACGGGGGCGAGCCGGGCGTCCCGTGCGCCGGTGAGCCGTGCGCGGTCCACGAGCGGCGAGGTCGTCCCGAGCACCACGGTGGCCGCCTTCACGACCCTGCGCTCCAGCACCCGCAGCATGTGGGCACGGGCGCCGTCGGCGTGTGCCCGGTCGTGCCAGGTCACGACGAGCGGGGTGCGCACCCGCCGGCCGCTGAGGGCGAGCACGGCGCGGAAGGAGGCGTGCAGTCCGTGCGCGTGCACCAGGTCGGCGTGGGCACAGGCCGCGCGCAGGGCCGCCACCGACACCGGGTCACTGCTGCGCGGCACGTGCACGTGGTCGGCGCCGACGCCACTGAAGTCATAGGCGCGATCGGCCTCAAAGGGGGCGCACACCGTGACTTTCACGCCCCGCGCGACGAGCCCCGCGGCCAGCGAGCGCACATGCGCACTGCTGGCGGCGTTGCCTCCGCCCAGCACCTGCACGGTGCGCAGCGGCGACTGGCCATGCGGTGAGTGGCTGCTCACGGGGGTCACGTGGCCGGGCTCCTGGTTCGGGTCGGGCGGTCACGACGCGGTTTCCCACGCGTACTCCGCCAAGGATGCCAGGACGAAGGGGGGTTCCGGGAACACCACTGAAGCGGGAGCGCCGGGCGCACGGGGGGCCGACGGAAGCAGGTCACCCACACGAGTGAAGAAGTCCTCGCGGCGAAGCAATCGCACATCCGACGCCCGCTTCACCCCACGAGAAGCCGAACCGACCCACCGCTCCCCGCCGGTGACAGTGGCCTCCGCCAGGACGGGCGGCCGGCACCGAAGGGCGTGTGCCGGGACGGCGCCCGCACTCCGGTGAGGGGCGGCCGGCATCGAAGGGCGTGGCCGGGACGGCGCCCGCACTCCGGCGGGCGGGTCAGGCGTCCGCGCGGGCCGCTGCCAGCAGTTCCTCCGCGTGCGCGCGGGCCGTCTCGGAGTCCTCCTGGCCGGCGAGCATGCGGGACAGCTCCCGGATCCGGTCCTCGCCCTCGAGGACCTTGACGCCGGAGCGGGTCACGGAACCGTCGTTGGTCTTCTCGACCAGCAGCTGGCGGTCGGCGAAGGCGGCCACCTGCGGCAGGTGCGTCACGACCACGACCTGTGCGGACTTCGCCAGGCGGGCCAGCCGGCGGCCGATCTCGACCGCCGCCTTGCCGCCGACGCCCGCGTCGACCTCGTCGAACAGGTACGTCGGCACCGGGTCCGTGCCCGCGAACACGACCTCCACCGCCAGCATCACCCGCGACAGCTCACCTCCGGACGCGCCCTTGGCGATGGGCCGGGGCGGTGCGCCCGGATGCGGGGCCAGCAGCAGCTCGACCTCGTCGGCGCCCGCGGGACCGTAGGCGACGGAACGGCCGCCGACCTCGACGCCGTCGGGGTCCTCGGTCTGCCGGATGTCGAAGGACACACGCGCGTGCGGCATGGCCAGCGAGGCCAGCTCGGCGGTCACCGCCGCGGCGAACCGTTCGGCGGCCTCCGTGCGGGCGTCCGTCAAGGCCTGCGCCAGCCCGCCCAGTTCGGACCGCAGGGCGTCCCGCTCGGCCGTCAGCTCCCCGATCCGCTCGTCGTCGCCCTCGAGTTCGGTGAGCCGCGCGGCGCTCTCCTCGGCCCAGGCCAGCACGGCGGCGATGTCCTCGCCGTACTTGCGCGTCAGCCCGGTGAGCGCGGCCCGCCGCTCCTCGACAGCCGCGAGCCGCAGCGGATCGGCGTCCAGATCGTCGGCGTACCCGGCCAGGTCCCCCGCCGCGTCCCGCAGCAGGATCCCGATCTCCCCGACGCGGTCGGCCAGCGCGGCGAGCGCCGAGTCGTGCGACCGTACGGCGTCCAGGGCCCGCTGCGCGCCCGCGACGAGCGTCCCGGCGTCGACGCCCTCGGGGTCCTCCGGATTGCCCGCCAGGGCGGCGTGCGCGGCCGCGGCGGCCGATGCCAGCGCCTCGGCGTGCCCGAGCCGCTCCGCCTCCCCGGCCAGTTCCACGTCCTCGCCGGCGCGGGGTTCGACGGCGGCGATCTCGTCGAGCCCGAAGCGCAGCAGGTCGGCCTCCTGGGCCCGTTCCCGCGCCCGGGTGGTGATCTCGTCGAGCTCGGCGGTCACGGCCCGCAGCCGCTTGTAGGCCTCGCCGTACTTGGCCAGCGGCCCGGCGACCGCGTCGCCCGCGTACCGGTCGAGCGCCTGCCGCTGCCGGGACAGCTTGAGCAGCCCCTGCTGGTCGGTCTGACCGTGCACGGCGACCAGTTCGTCGGCGAGCTCGGCCAGGACGCCCACGGGCACGCTGCGTCCGCCCAGGTGCGCCCGTGAGCGCCCCTCGGCGGAGACGGTCCGGCTGATCAGCAGGGCCCCGTCGTCGAGCTCGGCCCCGGCCTCCTCGGCGCGTACGGCGACCGAGGCGTCCCGGGGGACGGTGATGCGCCCCTCCACGACGGCCTTGCCGGCGCCGATCCGTACGAGCGCCGGGTCGGCCCGCCCGCCCAGCAGCAACCCCAGGCTGGTGACCACCATGGTCTTGCCCGCACCCGTCTCACCGGTGACCGCGGTGAACCCGGGCGACAGCTCGACGACAGCATCGTCGATCACGCCCAGCGACCGTATCCGCATCTCCTCCAACACGGACACGACCTTACGAGGTCGGGGCGGAGAAGTGCGACCTGCCCACCCTTGTCACCCACGCGAGTGGACCGGGCCCAGGGGCGCGGGGAACCGCGCGAACAACCACAATCCACCCGCACCCGCCGACGCTCCGGGACCGCCCCCAGGGCCCGCTAGTGAGGCGCCCCCCGCCACCCGGAAACCGGCAGCGCGAACTTCGCCACCAGCCGGTCCGTGAACGACGCGTGGTGCAGCCGGGCGAGCCGCACCGGCACGGCCCCCCGCCGCACCTCCACCCGCGCCCCCGCCGGCAGCTCCACCGTCCGCCGCCCGTCGCACCACAGCACCCCGGGCGGAATGTGCGGCAGAACCTCCACGGCCAGCACCGAGTCCGGCGATGTCACCAGAGGCTTCGCGAACAGCGCGTGCGCGGAGATCGGCACCATCAGCAGCGCCTCGACCTCCGGCCACACCACCGGCCCGCCCGCCGAGAAGGCGTACGCCGTCGACCCCGTGGGCGTGGCGCACACGATCCCGTCGCAGCCGAAGCCCGTGACGGGCCGGCCGTCGATCTCCAGGACGATCTCCAGCATCCGCTCGGCGGACACCTTCTGCACGGCCGCCTCGTTCAGCGCCCAGTCCGTGTGCACGATGTCGCCGTTCTGGTGCACGACGACGTCGACGGTCATCCGCTCCTCGACCTCGTACGCCTTGGTCACCACCCGGTCGACGACCTTGTCGAGGTCGTCCCGCTCGGCCTCCGCGAGGAACCCGACCCGCCCGAGGTTGACGCCGAGCATCGGCACGCCGGAGGCCCGGGCGAACTCGGCGCCGCGCAGGAGCGTGCCGTCGCCGCCCAGCACGATCAGCAGCTCGCACCCGTCGAGGCACTGCGGGGTCGCCTCCTTGACCAGCACCACCTCGTCCGGCAGCGGCAGGTCCCGCGCCTCGTCCTCCAGGACGCGCACGCCCAGTCCGGAGCGCAGCAGGCCCTTCACCACGAGCTCGGCACTGCGCACGGCGGCGGGCCGCCCCGTGTGGGCGAGCAGGAAAACAGTACGAGCTCGGTTCTCGGTCAACGCGGCCCCTCCGCCACTGCACGGTCTGCCTCGGCCGGGTCCAGTTCCGGTGCCCCGGACCGCAGCCACAAGAAGTATTCGACATTCCCCGACGGGCCGGGCAGCGGACTGGCCGTCACGCCCTGCACCCCGAGCCCCAGCCCCCAGGCCTTCTCGGCCACCCCCCGGACCGCATCGGCCCGCAGTTGGGTACTGCGGACCACTCCCCCGCTGCCGAGGCGCTCCTTGCCCACCTCGAACTGCGGCTTGACCATCATCACCAGATCGGCGTCCGGCTTCACGCACCGCACCAGGGCGGGCAGGACCAGCCCGAGCGGGATGAAGGACAAGTCCCCCACGACAAGATCCACTGGCTCCCCATCGATCGCTTCAAGCGTCAACTCGCGTACGTTCGTACGGTCCTTGACGGTGACGCGTTCATCCTTCTGGAGAGACCAGGCGAGTTGTCCGTATCCGACGTCCACGGCGACGACGTGGGCCGCGCCCGCGCGCAGCAGCACATCGGTGAAACCGCCGGTGGACGCGCCCGCGTCGAGCGCCCTGCGCCCTTCTACGGCCAGCCCTCGCGGCCCGAAGACGGCGAGCGCCCCGGCCAGCTTGTGGCCGCCGCGCGAGACGTAGTCGGGATCGTCGTCGTCCTGGGCGACCACGATCGCGGCCGCGGTCTCCACCTGCGTGGCGGATTTGGTCGCGACGGTCCTGCCGACGGAGACCCGGCCGGCGGCGATCAGCTGCGCGGCGTGCTCACGCGAGCGCGCGAGCTTCCGGCGGACCAGCTCCGCGTCCAGACGGCGACGTGCGACTCCTGCCACGTTCGGTTCAGCTCCTAGGTGCGTGCGGCGTCGGGGGCACCGGAGGTCCCGGGCGTACGTCGAGCGCGGTGAGCGCGTCACGCAGCCCCCGGTGTACATCCTCGTACACCTCGAGATGCCCGTCCGTGGCGAGGTGGTCGGCGTCGCCGAGCCGGTCCAGGGCGGTGTCCACCCCGGGGTCGCCGGTGGGCGTGCGGGGCACGTTCAGGGGCGCGGGGGCGGCAGGGTCGTACGCCGGCTCCTCCTCCGCCGCCGGAGGGGCCTCGGGAACTGCGTCGTCCATGCCCCGACGCTACCGCGAACCGCTGCGGTACCGTCGACCGCGATGGCCACGATCGAGGAGTGCCGCAGCGCACTCGACAAGCTCTCGGACACCATGCAGCGCGCCGAAGGGGACGTCCGCGACGCCGCGGCCCTGGACCGCTCGGTGAGCTGCCACATCACGGACCTCGACATCACCTTCGTCGGCCGCATGCGGGGCGGGCGGATCGAGGTGCACGACACCGTGCAGGGCCCGCCGCCCGGCAAGGCCGAGATCAGACTCGCCATGACCGGTGACGACCTGGTGGCCCTGGTGGGCGGCGAGCTGAACTTCGCCAAGGCCTGGGGCTCGGGCCGGGTGAAGCTGCACGCCGGTGTGCGGGACCTGTTCCAGCTCAGGAAGCTCCTGTAGCCGCGGCCTTCACTGCCGTGCCTGCCCGGCCGCACTCGGAACGCGGGCCTTGCGGGCCGCCGGCACGACCAGCGGTGTGCCCGTCTCCGGGTCGTCGATCACCTGGCAGCGCAGCCCGAAGACCTCCTCGACCAGTTCGGCCGTGACGATGTCCTTCGGCGCGCCCTCGGCGACGACCCGGCCCTCGCGCAGGGCGATGAGGTGGGTGGCGTAGCGGGCGGCGTGGTTCAGGTCGTGCAGCACGGCGACGAGCGTGCGCCCCTGCTCCTCGTGCAGCTCCGCGCACAGGTCCAGCACGTCGATCTGGTGCTGGATGTCCAGGTACGTGGTGGGCTCGTCGAGCAGCAGCAGGGGCGTCTGCTGGGCGAGGGCCATGGCGATCCACACGCGCTGGCGCTGGCCGCCGGAGAGCTCGTCGACGTAGCGGTCCCCGAGCTCGGCGACGCCGGTCTGCCGCATGGAGTCCTGGACGACCCGCTCGTCGTCGGCCGACCACTGGCGCAGCAGGCCCTGGTGCGGGTAGCGGCCGCGGCCGACCAGGTCGGCGACGGTGATGCCGTCGGGCGCGATGGACGACTGGGGCAGCAGCCCGAGGGTGCGCGCGACCTTCTTCGCCGGCATCGACTGGATGACGTTCCCGTCGAGCAGCACCCGGCCCTCGCTCGGCTTGAGCATCCGCGACAGCGCCCGCAGCAGCGTCGACTTGCCGCAGGCGTTCGGGCCGACGATCACCGTGAACGACCGGTCGGGTATCTCCACCGACAGCTGCTCGGCGATGACCCGCTGGTCGTAGGCGAGGGTGACGTTCTCGGCGGACAGGCGGTTCACGGGGCTCCCTTGGTAGTTCAGTCCGCTGGTGTTCTTCTCCAACCGGCTGCTCATATCCGGCCCGCCCTGCGCTCGCCGACCAGCAGCCACAGCAGGTAGACCCCGCCGAGCACACCGGTCACCACGCCCACGGGCAGCTGCTCGGCGCCGAACGCCCGCTGCGAGACCCAGTCGGCGACGACCAGCAGGGTGGCGCCCATGCACAGCGAGGCCAGCAGGTTGGGCCCGGGCGAGCGGGTCAGGCGCCGGGCCAGCTGCGGTGCGGTGAGCGCCACGAAACTGACCGGCCCGGCCGCGGCGGTGGCGGACGCGGTGAGCAGCACGGCCGCGACCATGAGCAGCAGCCGTACCCGCTCGACCCGCACCCCGAGGGCGTAGGACACGTCGTCGCCCATCTCCATCATCCGCAGCCCGCGCGCGTTGACCAGGACGAGCGGCACCAGCACGGCGGTCAGCGCGAGCAGCGGCCACACCTGGGCCCAGTCCCGGCCGTCGAGAGAGCCGGTCATCCACACGACCGCGCGGGCGGCGTCCACGATGTCCGACTTGGTCAGCAGATAGCCGTTGACGGCCGTGACGATCGCGGAGACGCCGATGCCGACCAGGACCAGACGGTAGCCGTGCACACCCCGCTTCCAGGCGAGCACGTAGATGGCGAGGCCGGTCACCAGGCCGCCCACCAGTGCCCCGGCGGCGACCTGGTTCGCGCTGCCGGAGGTCAGCACGATCACCACCAGCGCGCCGGCCGTCGCCCCCTGCCCGAGGCCCAGCACGTCCGGACTGCCCAGCGGGTTGCGGGAGATGGCCTGGAACAGCGCGCCGCCGAGGCCCAGCGAGGCGCCGACCAGCAGCCCGACCAGGACCCGCGGCAGCCGCAGCTCGTTGACGATGAACTCCTGGCCCGGATTGCCCTCGCCGACCAGCGTCCGCAGCACATCGGCGGCCGGGATCGGGAAGTCGCCGGTGCCGATGAGCACGACACTCGCCACGAGCGCCGCGACCAGCAGCAGGAGCACGACGGTGACGGCCCGCACGTCCAGGCGTATCGAGAGCCCGCCGGTCCGCACGGCACGGTTGGTGGTCTTCACAGCTGAGCCGTCCTCCGCCGTCGTACGAGAAGGATGAACACCGGCCCGCCGAGGACGGCGGTGACGATGCCCACCTGGAGTTCCGAGGGCCGGGCCACGATGCGGCCGAGGACGTCGGCGCCGAGCAGCAGCACGGGCGACAGGACCGCCGCGTACGGCAGGATCCAGCGCAGGTCGGGCCCGGTGAAGGAGCGCACCACGTGCGGCACCATCAGCCCGACGAACACGATCGGTCCGCAGGCGGCGGTCGCGGCCCCGCACAGTACGGTCGCGGCCAGCATGGACAGCGCCCGCGTGCGGTTGAGGTCGGCGCCGAGGGCCTTGGCGGTGTCGTCGCCCATGGCCATCGCGTTCAGCGGCCGGGCCAGGACGAGCGCCAGGACCATACCGGCCAGCAGGAACGGCAGGACCTGCGTGATGGTCGAGTTCGTCGCCGAGGAAAGCGAACCGACCGTCCAGAAGCGCATCTTGCCGAGCGCCGCCTCGTCCATGATCATCACGGCTTGCAGGTAGCCGTACAACGCGGCGCTGATGGCCGTGCCGGCGAGCGCGAGCCGCACCGGCGTGGCACCCCGGCTGCCGCCGAGGAACCACACCAGCGCCCCGACCGCGGCCGCGCCGAAGAACGCGAACCAGACGTAACCGCTGAGCGAGGTGACCCCGAAGTACGTGATGGCCGTGACGACCGCGGCGGAGGCGCCCGCGTTGATGCCGAGCAGTCCGGGGTCGGCCAGCGGATTGCGGGTGAGGGCCTGCAGCACCGCCCCGGCCAGACCGAGGGCCGCGCCCGCCAGCAGCCCGAGCAGCGTCCGCGACAGCCGCTCCGCCACGACGACGTCGCCGTAGGTCCCCGAGTCCTCGAACAGGCCGTGCCAGACCTGCCCGAAGGACAGCTCTTTCGCCCCGATCGCGATACTCGCCAGCGCGACGAGCACCAGGATCGCCACGGACAGCAGCAGCCCGAAGGCTCGTACCGCCCGTCGGGCCGGGGGCGCGGGGGCGGTCTCCGCGCTCTGTTCGGGGGGACTCTCGACCAACACGCAGTTAGGTTAGCCTACCCTCGCATCCAGGCACGATGCGGAGGCCCGCCCCGCCCCCGGTCCCGCCCGGGCACTGACAGGCGCTCAGATACCCAGCCGCGCCAGCGCCTTCCCGCCGTCCAGCTCGCACACACCTTCACCGGCCGCCGTCCACGCCGCGGCACACAACGCGCGCAGACCGTCCAGGGCCTCGCCCTCCCCGCCGAGCTCCAGCCGGTCCGCGCCCGACCTCGCCGTCCAGCCACCGCACCGGAACGCGCCCTCACCCGCGTCGACGACCTCCGGCTGACCCCCGAGCATCCCGCGCAGATCGGCGTCCACATATGTCGGCCGGTGCTGCGGCGGCGCGGCCAGCAGCTGAGGGCCGTCGGTCACGCCGGTCAGGACGAGCAGCGAGTCCACCTCGCCGTTGAACGCGCCCTCGATGTCCGTGTCCAGCCGGTCCCCGACCACCAGCGGCCGCCGCGCCCCGGTCCGCAGGATGGTCTCGCGGTGCATCGGCGGCAGCGGCTTGCCCGCGACCTGCGGCTCGGCACCCGTGGCGATCCGGACGACCTCCACCGCGGCCCCGTTGCCCGGAGCGATGCCCCGCCCGCTCGGAATCGTCAGGTCGGTGTTGGACGCGAACCACGGCACGCCCCGCGCCACCGCGTAGGAAGCCTCGGCGAAGCGCCCCCACGGCAGATCGGGCCCGCCGTAACCCTGCACCACCGCCACCGGATCGTCGTCCGCCGACTCCACGGGCACCAGCCCGCGTTCGCGCAGCGCCACCCGCAGCCCCTCACCGCCGATCACCAGCACCCGCGCGCCCTTCGGCACCTGCTCGCTGATCAGCCGCGCGACGGCCTGCGCCGAGGTGATGACGTCCTCCGCGCCCGTCGGTATCCCCAGCTCGGTCAGATGCGCGGCCACGGTGTCCGGGGTCCGCAGCGCGTTGTTGGTCACGTACGCCAGGTGCATCCCACCCTCCCGGGCCGCGGCCAGCGACTCGACCGCGTGCGCGATCGCGCTCCCGCCCGCGTACACGACACCGTCGAGATCGAGCAGCGCCGTGTCGTACGCCTCGCTCAGGGCCTGCCCACTGCCCTCGGGCCTCGTCCTGACGCTTCGGCTCATCCCGCATCGCTCCTCGTTCGACGGCTTTCCCCCGATCATCCCCCATGCCACCGACAGCCGTACGATGCCGGGATGAACTCAGCAGGTCACTCGGAGGCAACGACGCACCGAGGCCTGGAACTCACCCCGTTCCGAGGCCTTCGTTACGACCCCGACCGGGTCGGCAGCCTTGCCGCCGTCACATCTCCCCCGTACGACGTCGTGGTGCGCCCCGACGGCCTGCACCACCTCGAATCAGCCGATCCTTACAACATCGTCCGCCTGATCCTCCCCCAGGCCGCCACACCCAGCGCCCGCAACGAGCGGGCCGCCGACACCCTGCGCCGCTGGCTGTCCGAGGGCATCCTGACCACCGACCCGGAACCGGGCCTCTACGTCTACGAGCAGCAGGACGGCGACGGCATGCTGCAACGCGGCATCATCGGCGCCCTGCGCGTGTCCGATCCGGCCGAGCAGCTGGTGCTCCCGCACGAGGACGTGATGCCCCACGTCGTCGCCGACCGCGCGGCCCTCATGCGTGCCACTTCGGCCAATCTCGAACCCCTCCTGCTCACCTACCGCGGCGACGGGGCGACGACCGCCACCGCCGATCTGATCGAACGCACCGCGACCCTGCCGCCGCTCCTGGCCACCACCACGGAGGACGGTTTCCGGCACCGCCTGTGGTCGGTCACCGCCCCCGAGGACCTGGCGACGATCCAGAGGGACCTCGGCCGGCACCAGGCTCTGATCGCCGACGGCCACCACCGCTGGGCGACCTACCGCCGCCTCCGCGCGGAGCACCCCTCCCCCAGCCCCTGGGACCACGGCCTGGTCCTCCTCGTCGACACGGCCCGCTATCCCCTGCGCGTCCGCGCCATCCACCGCCTCCTGCACGACCTGCCGGTCGCCGACGCCGTGGCCGCCCTGGAGGGCCGCTTCCGCGTGCGCCGCCTCGACGTCCCGCTGTCCGAGGCCCTGGAGACCCTGGCCGACGCGGCCTGCGCCGGCAACGCCTTCCTGCTGGCCGGCGACGGCGCGTTCCACCTCGTCGACCACCCGGACCCGGACCTGCTGGCCCGTACGGTGCCCGCCGACCGCCCCACCGCCTGGCGCACCCTGGACGCGACGGTTCTGCACGCCACGCTCCTCGACCACGTCTGGCGCATCCCCGAGGACTCCCCGGCCCACATCGCCTACATCCACGACACGGCCGCGACAGTCGAGAAGGCGGAACGGGACGGCGGAACGGCCGTCCTGATGCACCCGGTCCGCGAGGAGGTCGTACGCGAGCTGGCCCGCCAGGGCGTGACGATGCCCCGCAAGTCGACGTCGTTCGGTCCCAAACCGGCGACGGGCCTGGTCCTGCGGGCGCTGGACCTCTGACGCGGCTCCGAACCGGCCCGGACACGCGGAAGGGGCGGGACCCCAGCGCCTCACGGCCGGGATCCCGCCCCTTCTTCTGTACTGCTGTCCACCTTCTGTACTGCTGTCCGCTGCTGCTCAGCTGCTCAGCTGCTCAGCTACTCAGCTACTCAGCTACTCAGCTGCTTACGGACTCGGGGGCTTGGTCGCTCCGATGCCCTGTGCGGGCGTCAGTCCTTTTGGTTCTCGCCCTCGTCGTCGTCCGCCTGGGGCGTGGCCGGAGCCTCGTCGTTCTCGTCCCCGTCGTTCTCGTCCCCGTCGTCCTCGACCATGGCGTCCATGAACTCCACACCGTCCAGCTCGGCGAGCCGGTCCGAGGCGTCGGTGCTGCCGTCGCGGTCGGCCTCGACGGCCTTCGCGAACCACTCCCGGGCTTCGCTCTCCCGCCCGGCGGCGAGCAGCGCGTCGGCGTAGGCGTACCTGAGGCGCGCCGTCCAGGGCTGCACGGAGTTCGCGGCCAGCTCCGGGCTCTGCAGCGTCACGATGGCCGCGTCCAGTTGTCCCATGTCTCGCCGCGCACCGGCCGCGACGAGCCGCATCTCGACCTGGCCGGCCTTGTCGAGCTTGTGCACCTCGGGCGCACCGGCCATGTCCAGCGCCTTCTCCGGCCGGCCGAGACCGCGCTCGCAGTCGGCCATGACGGGCCAGAGGTCGATGTTCCCGGTCATCCGCTTGGCGGCCCGGAACTCGGCCAGCGCCTCGCCGTACTTCTGGCTGGCGTAGGCGGCGAACCCGGCGGCTTCCCGCACGGCGGCGACACGCGACGCCAGCCGCAGCGCCACCCGGGAGTAGCCGTACGCGCCCTCGGGGTCCTCGTCGAGGAGCCGCGCCACCATCACCAGGTTCCGCGCGACGTCGTCCGCGAGCGTCTTGGGCAGGCTCTGCAGCTCCTGCCGGACGTCCTTGTCGATCTCCTCGCCGGTGACGTCCTCGGGGATCGGCAGCCGCTTGATCGGCTCCCTGTCGCGGTCGCGATCGTCACGGAACCGGCCCGGGCCGCGCCGGTCCTCGCGGCCACGGAACCCGCCCCGGTCTCCGTCACGGCGATCGCCGTCACGACGGAAGCCGCGGTCGCCACGGTCGTCACGCCGGGGGCCGCGCCCGCCGCGGTCCTCGCGCCCGCGGAAGGCACCGCGGTCGCCACGGTCGCCCCTGCTGTCGCGGTCACCACGGTTGTCGTCCCGACGGAAGTCGCCACGGTCGCCGCGGGGGCCGTCCTCACGCCGGAAACCGGGACGTCCGCCTCGGCCGCCCTCGTCCCGCCGAAAGCCACCGCGCTCCCCGCGATCGTCCCCACGGCGCTCGTCACGCCGGTCGTCACGCCGGTCGTCACGCCGGTCGTCACGCCGGTCGTCACGGCCTCGGAAGCCCCCGCGGTCGTCCCGGCGGAATCCGCCACGCTCGCCGCGGTCGCGGTCGTCGCTGCGGAAGCCGCGGTCACGGTTGTCGTCGCGACGGAAGCCGCCACGGTCCCGGTCGTCGCGACGGGGGAATCCGCCACGGTCGCCCTCGCGCCGCTCGCCACGCCGCTCATCGCGTCGGTCGTCACGCCTGTCGTCGCGCCGGTCGTCGCGCCTGTCCTCGCGGCGGAAGGAGGGACGGTCACCGCGGTCGTCACGACGGTCGTCCCGGCGGAATCCACCCCGGTCACCACGATCGTCCCTGCGCGGACCACGGTCACGGTCGTCACGCCGACCGTACCCGCCACCACGGTTGTCATCGCGCCGGAAACCGCCACGGTCACCACGGTCGGGACGGTCCCCGCGGTCGGGACGGTCGCCCTCGCGACGCCCGTACCCACCACGGTCGTTGCCGCCACGATCGTTGTCGCGACGGAAGCCTCCACGGTCTCCACGGTCTCCACGGTCTCCGCGGCCCCCGCGCTGACCGCCGCGGTCGTGCCGGTCGCTCCGGTCGCCCTCCCGTCGCCGCTGGTCGCGCTCCGGTCGGTCCTCGGGAGAGTTGGTGGACATGGTGACTCCTGTCTTCGGTACCGCAAGTCATTCTCGCGCAGCCGGGTGCCCAGCGCGCACTGCAAAAACAAAAAGGACCCTTGGTCCCAGCTGAACGCTGGGACCAAGGGTCCTTCCAAAGATTGTTCGGCGGCGTCCTACTCTCCCACAGGGTCCCCCCTGCAGTACCATCGGCGCTGTAAGGCTTAGCTTCCGGGTTCGGAATGTAACCGGGCG